>MGNS01000051.1:25231-43181 GCA_001795165.1 Chloroflexi bacterium RBG_16_57_11 | reverse complement strand
TTCGATCTGCGTTGGTTGTGATCCATAGCGAGATCGCCGTGTCGCCCAGCAGCGTCAGGGTAAGCAGCAACCCAATGTTGACCTCGCTCAACCCAAGCTGGCTCTGGTAAAGCGCCAGGACGACTGACAGGAACCCGTAAGCGAACAGGCGTAAGATGCGCGTGCTGAAGAGGATGCGACCGTCCGCAGGTAAATCCAGTACGACAAAGGTTGTGCTTGCCCGGCGAGATTTTTCCATCTTCGCCATTGCCTTACCTGCCAATCTGGAGGTCGATTTCACCAATCAGCTCGCGCGCTTTTACCAGCGCCTGGCTCAATGCTTCCCGACCTGCCTCGGTGACAGTATGATATTTTCGCACTTTGCCATCCACCACCTGCTTTTCGGATTGCAGGAATCCGTCGCGCTCCAGGTTGTGCAGGATGGGGTACAGGGTACCAGGGCTGAGCGTGTAGCCGTGGCTGTTCAGCTCGCGGATCATGTCCAGCCCAAAGATCGGCTCCTGGGAGGCGTGAAAAAGGATGTGCAGGCGGATAAAACCCAAGAAAAAGTTTCGCTGGATTGTATCGGTTTTCGTTATCGACATACGATAATAATAAGCCAATCTGGTTCTTTTGTCAACCGGGTTTGGCTTTCCGATAGATTTGATTAATACGCGTGTGAATGATCCAGCGCCATGATTACGGTCGCATCCAGGCTCTTCTCCTTCCCATCCTGCCAGGCCGATGCGAAAACCGCCCGAGGCAATTCCTTGCGCAAGGTTTCCAGGGCTCCTTTGTAGGAGAGGATTGAGTGTTGAGTGGTCGAAGGCTGTATTTTCAGCGCATCCCAAAGTGCCTGGACTGCGCCGCTCAATCGGGCGGCGTGCTCGAGCTGGCCGCCCATTGTTGCGGCAATCACCAGGATTTCCAGGCACTCTACCAGTACCTCTTTTTCTCCCAGCAGATGGCACAGACGCAGGCCCGCGGTCGCCTGGTCCGAGGCGCGCTCTAAATCTTCCTGGTACAGGGCAATCCAGGCCAGGTTGGTGAGGGACACTGCGATCCCTTTCGTATGCCCGAGGCGTCCGGCGATCTCATTGGCCTCGCCAAACAGCTCGGCGGCCTGACTCTGCTCGCCGGTGCATAACCGGGTCCATCCCAGGTTGGTCAGCGCCCGGTACATACCCAGAGGATCATTCCCTTCTCGAGCCAGGGCAAGGCTTTCCTGATTAAATTGAGCTGCTTCGGACCATTCCGCCTGATCGATGGCGATCCAGCCCAGATCAAACAGCACCCTGCTGATGCCGGGCCGGTCTGCGCAGGTTCGGAAAAGCGCCAGGCTTTCTTCCAGCCATTGCCGCGCTGAAGACGAATCCCCTTGCCGGTAAGCTAACGATCCCGCTGTTTGGAGTGTCCTGGCCCGCAGCGCCTCGGGCAGGCAGGCGGGTTCCATGTGCGGCAGCACCTGCTCCAGCCAGGCACGCCCTTCGCTGTAATAGCCACGCCTCCGACAGAACACCCCCAGCGCACAGGCTATACGGACGGCCATCTCGGCCTGATTCACCGCCAGGGACCAGCTCAAGGCCGCCCGCAGGTTATCGGCCTCCAGCTCCATGTATTTCAGCCAGACTGCCTGTTCTGGCCCGTACAGGTGCGTCACTGCCTGCTCAGCCCAGTCTGTGAAATACTCAGCATGTCGGCGTTGCAATAATTCCAGCTCGCCAACAGCCTTTAGCTGCTCCAATGCATAATCCCGAATGATTTCGAGCATCACGAAACGGGATCCGGATACGGCGTTGACCTCCTGGCGTAGCAACAGGCTGTGATCCAAGAGCACAGTCAGGCCGTGGGTTATTTCGGGTAACGCTAGGGTGGTCTCGCGGCCGGTAAAAAAGACTTGTACGCTAAACGGAAACGAGCAGACCGCCTCGGCTGCTGAATGGTTGAAGCCACTCATGAATACAGCCAGGCGGTTCAGGAGCATGCGCTCGGATGGCGACAGCAATCCATAGCTCCAGGCAATGGCATTTATCAAAACCTGGGTATGGGGTGGCAAATCGGTAGTACCCTGGGTTAACAAAGGCAAACGCCGCTCAAGACGCTCCAGCAATTCCTGAGGCGAAAAGAGCTTGATACGTGCCGCAGCCAGCTCAATGGCTAACGGCAGACCGTCAAGCCGCCGGCAAATCTGCACCACGATGGGAATCAGATCCGGCGTCAAACAGAAATCTGCCCGAGCTGCCTGTGCCCGCTCACAAAACAACCGCACGGAGGCGGCTTCGGCTGCCCCAGACGGGCTATTCGCTTCGGGCACTGGCATGGGCGCGAGGACATATTCATGCTCCCCGTAGAGATGCAGGATAGCTCGGCTGGTGACCAGCATGCGGAGCCCGGGGGCACACTCTAACAACCCGGATAAAAAGTTGGCTGCGGGCCGTAGATGCTCGAAATTATCAAAGATCAGCAGTATTTCCTTATCCGCCAGATAATCTACCACCGATTGCACGATGCTCCGGCCTCGCACTTCTCGCACCCCCAATACGGTCGCGGTGACCGATGGGACGAGCATGGGGTCTTGAATTGAGGCTAACGCCACCAGGTACACACCATCCGGTAATTCCTGCTGGAGACGTAGCCCCGCTTCGATTGCCAGGCGGGTCTTACCCACGCCCACCGGACCCGTCAAGGTGTGCAGGCGCACATCTCTGCGGCGCAGGCAGTTTACGATTGCCGCCAGCTCTGCAGTTCGACCGATCAGGGAGGTCATTGGTGCAGGGAGCTTATGGACAGCATAGCTGCCGGCCGATGATCTGACGGCAGTTATGCTGCCAGGTGACTCCGGGGGGTTATACAACCGGTCCATCGGTCGCTCTCCGGCAGCCACGGCGAGAAACAGCGTTTTTTCATCTGGGGGCAATGCCAGGCACAGGGCCAACCGCTCGGCCATCTGGCGCGAAGGATGGCGCTGATCTGCCTCGATCTTGCGCAGCGTGACCACCGCGCAACCCACCCGTCCGGCAAGCTCTTCCTGGGTCAGGTCGAGCGATTTACGCCGCCGCCGCACCCAGTAGCCCAATGAATCGCTCTTGTCCATTGCCGCTTCACCCCAGCGTCAAGTATCTTTTCCTCACCCAAATCTTCACGAAAGTTACTATATTGTATCCCATTTGTATCAGAAAGCGATACCAAGCTATAGATGTTTTGGTTAAACTTGGGGCAATTAATCCAAACCGGGGAAGGTCTATCTACAAGGAGGAGAAATCATGGACACAGTATTCACCGATGAGCGTACCGCCATTAAGGCGGGCATCGATGCCTGGATCACTGCAGTCGAGGGCAGGGACATCACCCAATTGCCCCACGTCGTGACCCAGGATGCGGGCTCGGTGTGGATCGGGTCCGGCGCAACCGACTGGCTGGAAGGCTACGAGGCGCTAGAGCAGGCTATGCAGGCCCAAAACGCGGCCCTGGAGGATATCCATATCGACGTCAGCCAGGAGAGCATCCACATCTCGCCTCACGGGGATATGGTCTGGGCGACCAACCAGTGGGTCTTCAACGGCCACATGGGTGATCAGCCCCTGGCGCTGCCATTGCGCTGCACCTGGATCCTGCAGAAACAGGATGACCGGTGGGTGATCGTCCATTTCCATAAGTCGGCAGCGTTGCCGGAATAGGTGCTCAGTGTCCAAATCCGTTGGCACAAGATTTATCTACTTTTAAAAGGGAGGAACAATGTTCGCAAGTATCCGAAGGTATAAGACAAGCCCAGGAAAGGCCACAGAACTGGCGCAGCGAGTGAAACAGGGCTTTGTGCCGCTGGTCAGTCGCGCGCCGGGATTCGTGGCTTATTACGTTGTAGACGCCGGAAACGATGTTGTCGCCTCGGTCAGCGTCTTTCAGGACCAAGCTGGAGCGGAAGAATCCAACCGCATGGCCGCGGACTGGGTCAAGGAGAATATCGCCTCCTTCTTTGACGGTTTACCCGAGATCACGGCCGGTGAGGTGACGGTGCATCAAACGTCGTAAAGAAGGAGGATTTAGCATGCCCACAGCAAGAATGCTACTCATCATTGCACTCATGGCAGCGTTGATTCCGCTGCCTGTTCGAGCGGAAACGCATCAAGAGATAAGCAGCCCTTTGATTGGCGTAAGCTGTAATCTACCGGAGTCGAATGCAGCTTCGCTGATTATTATGAACAATTACTTCAACAGCAGCGACAATTATTGGTGGGATCATGTTAATTTGACCATTGCTGTCCAGGCGCATCCGAGCGCCAGCGAGGAACAACTGGCAGCAATCCATGGTGCAATCGCGACCTGGGGAGCGATCCTTGATGACTGCTTCGGTGGGTTGATCACGTTGACCGACGTCACCGGCACGCAGCCGAGCGAACAGCAGGCAGCGGATATTGTGGTCCACTTCGTGCCGACCGCGGGCGGCGGTGTATTCAGTGGTAAGGCAAATTGCGGCGACCACGGATGCCCGAATGTCATTGTTCGATCTGATTTCCCGTTCGGCTTGTATGGCGATTTCTCCCATTTTGGTCCCGAGTTTATCCGGCGTGTGACCCTCCCCGAGGTGGGACACGCCTTGGGCATCGGTCATGCGACCAACCTGAACGAGAGCAATGACTTGATGGGCTATGGCTGGTTTAATGCAGGTACCGAGCCAGTGCTGTCGGATTGCGATCTGGATGCCCTGGCATTCGTCTTCGCCTGGGCGCTGGAGGGCAGCGAGCCATACCCACCGGCGGAAGGGCCGTATAACTGCTCACTGGATTGACGAAGGCATGCCGGTCGATGGTTAGATGGGCTCTTCTTCTTCCCCGACGGCAGTGTCGGGCACCTCCGCGCCACCTGGGATTGGGATGGCACGCAGTGGGTATCGGTTTACCAACAATCCGGAAACGGATACGATGCATCGATGCGGTGCATTTGGACCCGGCCTTCGACAGGGACGCTGCGCATGGCTGCATTCCAGGTCTCGCCGCCGAGGTGTGGCTGAATAAAACCGAATAATTCATTTTTGTTTGTTGAATCTACGAGAAATAACATGTTTGAGTTTGCTTGTAAAGATGCAGGCGTGGATTGCGGCTTTGTGGCTACCGGTAATTAGGTCGAGGAAGTGAAACAGGCAGCTTTTGCGCATGCGGAAGTGGTTCACAAAGACCTCCTGCAATCGATGACCTCGGAGCAACTGGAAGGGCTCGCGAAAACTGTAGAAGCGAACACAAAACCGGCGTAGAAGCACGCTCACTTGCTTACGATGATAAACTAATAGCCCTGGCGATTACATGTCCTCCTGGCGCTGCTGATGTTTGGAATGCTGACGGTGTCCCAGGCCGGCAGTAGCTCATGATTTTTCTTGGTAAGTTGCACCTTTGCAAACGCGGGTTATAGGGCTGTTGATGCGCTGGCTGCTGATCCGAGCTCTATTTAGCAAAGTGGCCCGATTCCGGGTGGCTTGTTCTGTGCGATGGCACGCCCATCCCAGGAAAACATGGAGGGGCATTGCGCTTATGCGCCAGATCCACTGCCCCCATTGGTAGCGATCCTGGTCGGCGGAGTCTTTGACGAGACCCGCCAGCGCGACCTGGCCTGATATCCGCCATTTGCAGATTTCCTGACCCGGGAGCTGGTCCCCTGGGCGCGCCAGAACTATCGCCTGTTAGACGACCCGGCCCGGAATGTCATCGTCCGAGTCTGCAAAACCAGATCAATTGCCTATCCGTGAACTGTCAGTTTTCGACCGTCTCCATCAAGCTCAGCAGCCTGGTGGTCGTGTTCCAGTTGCGGATAGTCATACTCTGATAAACCGGCAGAGTGATGATCCGGGTCAGATGGCTTTGGGATGCTTTGCTAATCAGTCGCGAAAAATAAAGCACGCCATCCCCGGAAAAAGCCTGGTCGACCCCCTCCTTTGTGGTCACGCTTTGCATGGCTTCGGCAGCGGTCAGCGGCTCTTTTAGAAAAATGACATCATAACGGTAGCTGGCTAAATCGCTGCCGAAGCCTGGTGGGGCGTGAGTAACGATTGCCTTCATTTCGTGATGCGATCTGACCACCACCCGCGAGCTATAGCTAAAGGTTATGGAGAGGGCCTCCTCGATCTGGCTTGTAAGTGTGGCTTGGTTTGGATTTTGAGTAACAAAAAGGACATTGCCGCTTTGGATGTAGGTGCGCACGTTCTGAAAGCCCAGCACTTCAAAACATGCCTGCAAGGCGGTCATTTTGATCAGATTTTTTCCACCAACATTGATGCCGCGCAGCAAAGCTACATATTGGATCATTTCGGTATTATAACCGAATTGATTCTGACGGGCGGGTACAGCGGGTTGTCAGGTTTTGTCACTATGTTCCACCGTGATGATGACCGGTCCTCTTTTGAGCCCCGATTCCGCATAACGATGTGCCTCGGCTGCCTGTTCCATCTGGTAAGTGCGGTCGATGATCGATTTGAACTTGCCTGCCTCGACCAGCTCTTTCACAAAAACCAGGTCCTCGGGCCTTTCGCTTGACAGCGTGCAGACGACCTTCTTGCTACCAATCATTTTCGTCCACAGCATTTGAAACAGGGCTTTCGTCTTGAAGCTGGCCAAAAAATAGATCCCGTTTGGCTTGAGCGAGTTTTTACACTTTACGAATGAGCTCTTGCCCAAGACGTCAAAAATCAGATCATAGGTCGGACCGCTGGTCTCACTGTTTTTCGTAAAATCCTCTTTCGTGTAATCAATCACCCGATCTGCCCCCAGCGATTTCACGTATTCCAATCTCGCGGTACTGCATACCCCGGTCACTTCCGCCCCATAGGATTTGGCCAGCTGGACCGCGGCAGAGCCGATCCCTCCAGAAGCGCCATTGATCAGCACTTTGTGGCCGGGTTGAATGTTCCCCTTCCTGAGCAGGCTTCTCGCTATGATAGCTCCGTAGGGGACGGCCGCGGCTTCAGCATAGCTCATATTGGCCGGTTTGATAGCCAGCGACCCATCTTCAGGCATGCATAGATACTCGGCATACGCCCCCATGCGCTGGCCGAGGTATCCCATCACCGCATCGCCGGCTTTGAACCGGGTTACGTCCTTGCCAACCGCTTCGACTTCCCCGGCGAACTCGCTCCCCAGGATATTGATCTTGGGCTTGGAGAAGCCAAAGTACATGCGCGTCGGGAGCAGCAGCGGAAGCGGCATGTTGAACTCGCGCGCTGTGATGTTCTTGAAATTACGGGCGGTCAGATCCCCGTAGCTCACCGGCGTCGCATGCACCCGGATCAAGACTTCGTCCTCTTTCGGCGCAGGTTTAGGCACCTCTTTGAGCTGAAGGACATCCGGCTGCCCAAATTCTGTGTATACAATCGCTTTCATGATCTACCTCCAAGATTACACCGTCTATCGATCCTGCCTATGCGGCAGCTAATGCATCGATAATTTTCGCGCAGCCTCCAGCACGCAAATAAGTTGCGTGATCGGCGATACTCTCAAACTTTCTTCCAACGATTTTTGCGCACTCGAATTCATAGTCAGCGCTTTCCAAGTATCTTTCGACAACAGCTAAGGCCTTGGGGTTATTGTAGGGGTTACTGAGGTCAGGTTTCACCTCCACTTCCTGGCTCTCATTCATTCCGGTGATCCAGATCGCCGCACCCAACGCCCCGCAGCCGCCCCCGCTCAGGCCGATCCCGCCTGCAAATCCCGCCGCCATGACCGCATGCAGGTCCGATGCGCCCATCTCCTTCGCCATTAGCGCTGCACAACTTACCGGAGGGGGAGGCGCTCCGGTCTGTTTTTCAGCAAGCGGAGTATTAATTTCACTGAAAGCCACCCGGGCATAGTTAGCCGACATGCTAAAGCAGACGATCGGCCCGCCTTTCAAGAAAAACTTGAACACCTGCTTGGTTCCTTGGCGGCCTGAGAGTTTCTTCCAATTCATCTCGGTGATATCAGAGCAATCGATGTGCTTGTTGCGAGCACGGAAGGCTTCCACAAGTCTTTGTGCTGCAAGTACTGCCTCCGTTTCAGCTTGTGGGCCTGTGCCAAAAAGCCGGTAGGCCTGCGCCCCTGCAGCGAGCGTTGCACCCCACAGCATGCCGCATTGGTAGCCATAACCCATGAGTCCACCCGCCAGGGGCATAACGGCGCCCTCCTCGGGTTTCAACGGGTGACCGAATGAGTCGTCAACGACGCTCATAATTGTTTCGGATCAGGTCCCCACTTTTAGAAATCTACGGATTGTTCCGATCGAGGATATGGTGTTTTTTTCTTGGGTGGTCATTTTTCTCCTGATTGCGTGTTTCAATCCTGGCCTACAGTGATGACTACATTTCCTTTTTTGTGTCCTTTGTCCACATATCGATGGGCCTCGACGATTTGTTCCAGCGGATAGCACCGATCAATGACCGGTTTTAACCTCCCCGCCTCGACGAGTTCTTTGAGGAAGACAAGATCTTCGGATTTTGGAGGGGGCCCCCCGCCTACCAAGGTCTTGCTGCTTATCAGTGAAGACCATTTCATGCGCAAGGCGATCCCCGGCGCGCCAACCGCCTGGAGATAGGTTCCATCCTCCTTCAGGGCTTTGAGACAACCGGAATAGGATGCCTTACCAACGGTGTCAAAAACAACATCATAGGTCTCACCGTTCTCCGAAAAATCCTCCTGGGTGTAATCGATCACCTTGTCAGCGCCCAGGGATTTTACCAACGCCAGATTCGTAGTACTGCACACCCCGGTAACTTCTGCACCGAAGTACTTCGCCAGCTGCACAGCAAATGTGCCGATACTTCCTGAAGCGCCATAGATCAGTACTTTTTGTCCAGGCTGGATTTTCGCTGCTCTAAGAAAATACAATGCCGTGCGGCCTCCGATTGGAAGGGTGGCGGCTTCTTCAGGGGTCAATTTGGCTGACCGGATGGCCAATAATCCATCTTCGGATAAGCAAATGTACTCGGCATAAGCACCAGAACCGTGTTCGAAAGTCGATGCAAACACCTGGTCACCCTTCTTGAACCGCTTGGCATCTTTGCCTACGGTCTCGATCTCGCCGGCCAACTCTGCCCCCAGGATCGCATTTTTCGGTTTTCGAATGCCGAGTGCTATTCGTGCGGGGAGCCAATATGAGGGAGGCACTCTGAAACCTCGCACCCTTGAATCTGCCACGGTGACGGTGGTCACAGATACCTTTACGAGCACTTCATGATCCTTCGGCGTAGGTTTTTCCACTTCGGCAAGTTTAAGCACTTCGGGCGGGCCGTATTGTGTGTAGATAATGGCTTTCATTTTTATCTCCATTTTTATGAGGGTGTACTCAATGAAACTTCAACTTTACCGGCTTTGACAGTCCCGATGGCGAGAGCAGACGGATTGAACCCCTTCACGATCAGCCATAACGCAAGAACCATTTCCTGTATGGCTAATGGAAGCCGCGCGACTGTATCGAGTGTCGACATCGAGTCCACCAGGCCGAACATTACCAGGATGCCTGCAGCCAGATACGGTACGGCTGCAATGAGACCCCAACCGGATATCCAGCGAGGAAGGAGTTTTGATTGATACAGCAGAAAATAAAACATCAGAGCACCCAGGATGAAAACAATCGTGTTGACAGAGCCAAGCAACTCTGCCTCTAATAAATCCGTGCCAAGAGCTTGGAAATTGGAAACATCCGCTGCCCCAGCTTGAACATATGCCTGACTCAACATCAGCAGTAACAGCCAGCTGATTGCTATGGCCATATTGATAACGGTCTCAAGTGCTCCCCTGAAGAGGACATATCCAAGAGCTAGAGTTTCGTTGTGCTTTCTTGAGATGGGAAACATCATGACCGGAACCATAGCCAGTGCAAAACCCATCAACAACACAAACAGCGCGCCAATGATCACCTGGTATTCATTGGCATGAATATAAATAAGAGCATCCGGAGCATTTCGAACCGGTGCAGTAAACACGAGGCTTAGCACACCGGCTAGCGTGCCGATGATGTATAACACTCCGACGATTGTTGCAGTCCTTCTGGTTGTATTCATTTTGTTCCTCGTTTTTATCCTTTACTTTGCTTGATTTTCGGTCTCGTAAGAGAACACTTCTTCTAGAGGCACGTCAAAAACCCGCGCGATGCGAAAAGCCAACTCCAGAGAAGGGGCGTATTTTTCTTGTTCGATGGCGATAATAGTTTGTCGCGTCACGCCTACCTTTTCAGCCAATTGTTGCTGGGTCATCTCATCCTGAAAAAAACGCAATTTCCGAATATTATTTCTGATCCGATTTTTAACCATCTTAGGTTCCCCTTCGATACAGATACAGCCGTGAAATATCGCCAGTAATCTGCGCCACAATGCCAAAGAAGATCAGCAGGGTGAACATCACCAGCGGCGGCTTGCCAAGGGCAAACGTCAGCATGGAAAGAAATACCCCGATCGAGGACACAAAGTAAGTAACCCTCGTCCCTCTTAGATCAATCAGCTTGTCTCGCTCGTCTTCAATGTCTTCAATCTTTGGGTTTTCTTCACCCGTTTTTATCGCCTGGATGATCGCCGAGACAATGTGCGTGAGGATTGTGGCGAAAATCGTTACGAGGACTGCGAGTGCGATGACGATTCCCCAAAGCCGAAATACGTTGGTCGAATTGAAACTTCCCTCCTGGATCATTTGAAAAACCCTGATTAAGAAAATGCCCAAAATCAGGCTGAAGTTCGCTAAAGATACGGCAATATTTTTTTGTTGAAAGGACATCATTTCCTCGCTTTGTCTGCTGATTTTTACTAATAGTAATATACAATGGACATATAGTATCATATACAATACATAATGTCAAGCGTATTTTACATATCATTGCCGTTCATCCCAAACATCCGGATCGGTCATGGTGAAATCCTGGCCACGATCAATTAAGTGATCGTGCGTCTCGCCTTGCCCCCATTCTTTCCATAATGGCCATCGTCCTATCCACTGGGGCCCTGGACCTCCAGGCGCCGCCGCGCGCCACGCTGGATGTTCTCTATTTCACTCGGAAACGGGTTGTCGTCAACCCGTCTTTCTGGTGACAATAAAGTAGTCCGTCATTCCGCCGATAAATTTTTTGGTCTCAACCATTTGAAAATTACCTTGGGTGATCAAACTTTCTAATTCAGAAATTCTGAATAATTTGACGGTGGGAATAATCCCCATTCTGCTCGGAACCATGAACAGGGGTGAAAGAAGGTGGTTTACAAATGATTTTTTCTCTCCCAGACAGGGCGTTGAAGAAATGAACAATCCTCCCGGCTTCAATAACTGGTTGATTCTTTGCACGGCCTGCCGGGCATCTTCTAATAAATGCAGGATGTTGAACGCCATCACCACATCAAAGGATTCTTTTGGATATTCAGCCTCGAAGATCGTCGTGTGTGCAAAATGGATGTTCTTTACCTTCCGCTCTGCCGTTTTGCGCTCCGCCGCCGCGATCATCTTACCTGAGATATCGATGCCGTAGATCTCTTTCACACGCCCGGCTAGATGAATCGCCAGCGTGCCCGTCCCGCAAGCATAT
This sequence comes from Chloroflexi bacterium RBG_16_57_11, assembly GCA_001795165.1. GTDB lineage: Bacteria > Chloroflexota > Anaerolineae > Anaerolineales > UBA4823 > RBG-16-57-11. Next base: position 31,682 of record MGNS01000051.1, on the reverse strand, counting down.
TCCAGCACGGAATCATCCGGCTGCAGATATTTATGGATGATTTCCAGATCCTCGCGCGTAGACGGATCCCCTTCTCCTGCATCATAATTCGCCGATAGAAAATCCCAAAACTTTTCTGCTTTCATCTTTAGACCCACTTCCAGGCATACCAGACCGTCAACGCGTTGAACCCAAGCCCTACAACGATCAAAAATTTGTCATAAGCAGAGGGGTAGGTAGGCAATCCAATGAGATTAAAGGCAAAGAAGAAGCCGGCTACGATGATATTGGTCCAGCGATTCACAGGCTGATCCAACGTCTGGGATAAGAAAACCATGACAATCGGGATCAACATCAATATGGCGATACCCAGCCACATTCCCTGGGTTAATTTCATGCTCCCAATTTCTCCGGCTTTAAAGTCACCGCTAAATATCCGCAGCACATCCCCCAACAGATAAGTTAACATCAGGCACACCCAAATTGCTGAAAGGGTTATCTTCATATCCGTCAGGATGATCATTTGTCGTTTTCCCCCATCGTAATAACGACTTTGGCTCGGGCGTGTCCAGTTCCAAGATAGCGCAGCGCTTCAGCAGTCTCACTTAAAGGGTAATGTCGATCGATCGCCGGCACAATCTTTCCTGCCTCCAGCATTTCCTTGAGAACCAGCAGGTCTTCTCGTTTGGTTTTCGCCGATACGCCGCCCAATTTCTTGCCATCTTTTTTTGACATCAAGGGTCCCAGCAGCATCGCCTGGAATATTTGCGCCGGGGTTCCACCAGCCATGACATAAATCCCCTGGGGAACCAGGGCGCGCTTGTAGTCGGAAAGCGGATGATATCCGTTGGCAGCCAGGATTAAGTCATACTGCTGTCGGTTTTCGGTGAAATCATCCTGGGTGTAGTCGATCACATGGTCGGCGCCAAGCGTTCGCGCCTGGTCCAGGTTCCGGGTGCTGCACACGGCCGTGACTTCCGCCCCGAACGCCTTGGCGATCTGCACCGCAAACGTGCCCACCCCGCCCGCTGCTCCCTGAATTAAAACTTTTTGCCCAGGCTGAATCTTCCCCTGATCTCGCAACCCTTGCAGGGCCGTGAAGCCTGCCACGGGCACGGCGGCGGCCTGCTCGAAGGTCAGGTTGGCCGGTTTCGTCACAAGCGCGCGCTCAGGAACTACGACGTACTCGGCAAAACTGCCAAGACCCCATGGGGCGACATCCCCAAATACCTCCTCACCTGGCTGGAACTCCTTGATGTTGCTGCCAACCGCCTCTACTCGACCGGACATATCTGCGCCGAGCTTCGGGTTTTTGGGTCTGAGCAGCCCCTCACCCATCAGGCGAACCAGGAAAATGTCCGCCGTCAGCAGGTGCCAATCCAGGGCGTTTACGGAGGCGGCCTGTATCTTTACAAGGACTTCATCCTCCTTGGGGGCAGGCTTATCAACCTCGATTAGCTGTAGAACATCTGGTGTTCCGTATTTTGTGTGAACAATCGCTTTCATTTTCTGCACGCTCCTTCTCTCTTCTCATTCTACGATACTGACTGGTTTGGCGGATTGACCTCTGACACATCGGCGAGACCGGGCTCAACGCAATTGACCGAGAGCAATGGCATGCCTAAATCACGCACTTTTTTCAGCAGTCCATGCAACGCGGCCTGATCGACCACCGGGCCGGTTAGAAGCATATCGCCGTTTTCTTCGACTGTGATGGTCAAGTCTTCAAACCATTCGGTCCATTGAGGACCCAAATGGCCTTTGATCCTGATCTGATAAATCATCGCTTCAGATGCATCGTTTGTTAGTTCGAGTTCGTTTGACATTAACCTGAACCTGTACCTGGGATGGCTGGTTATGACAGTTCGTGCCGCTTCATCAATGTACCAGGAGTATATTCGCAACCCGGTGTTTACGGATAGACACTTTCGTGTTGGTTAGGGTGTTGTTTTTTCTTTATCGGGTGGGGAAATGTGGTCGCAGCAGTGTTTGGCACAGGCCTTGGGGTATTTGCAAGCCTGTTGTCTGGGGGCGAACAGGCGTCCTTACTACAACAGCCCCAGCTCATGGGCGCGGGCTACTGCTTCGGTGCGCCTCTGAACCTGCAATTTGTCAAAAATTCTACGATTGTGCCCTTTGACTGTGTCCGGGGCCAGGAAGAGGCGCTGGCTGATCTCACGATTCGAGAGGCCCAGGGCGATGAGCTGTAACACTTCCAGCTCGCGCTGGCTTAACGGCTCGATCAGGATTTGGGCAAAGGGTAGACCGAATTCGGCTTTACTGTTCTGCTCCTCAGCGATAAAGGCAGCCAGAAGCATATTGACGTATACCGGCATTGTCCTGCGGAAAGCCGCATTGGACAAGAGGTGAGCCATTGCTATGCCTTCGTCGAGGAAGATACGGATGAAGCCGCCCCGCTCAGCCAGCCTCAACGCCTCACCGAGCAGCTCCACAGCGCTGTCCGTTTGGTCGTGAGCCTGGTGAGCAATCGCCTGTAGAACGCTCAGCTTGAGCCGTTCATCCTGCCACCCCTTCGCTTCCGCCTGCCGGCGCAATGGCTCCAGCAGCCTCAGCGCTCCGGAGGGGTTTCCCTGGGCCAGGTGTACCCGGGCCAGGCTGATTGGGAGATTGTGTGTCTGAGCCAAAGGGGCAGCTGCCGCCAGATCCCCCTGCTGAAGCAGCACAAGCACTTGCGCGGCTGCAATCTCCGGCAACCGGTGGGTGAAGTTATGCTGGCGCGCCGACTGTCCGGCTTGGGCTAACAGAGTCGTTGCCCCGGCTGGGTCGCCCTGGGCCAGTTTCAGCCGGGCGAGAAACAGCTCACCGGCGACGGCTCTGTCAATAGTTTGAAACTGCCGCGCCAGGAGGAGGCTCTTTTGCCCGTGCCGCTGGGCGGCTTCCAGGTCGTTCCACTCGTAGGCAATGCGCGCCAGGCCCAGATATGCATCGCAGGTTGCCGGCTGCAACGACTCGCCTGCCAGTTGCAGCACACGCTGGTAGGTCTTGTCCGCCAGATGGAGCTGGTTTTCGCTTTCTTGCACCGTCCCCAGGCCGGAGGTCGCGGCGATGTTGATGATGAGGTTCCCGGAAGCCTGGCTGATCGCTATGGCCTCGCTGTAGGCCTGGCCGGCCGCGAGGCGGTCTCCCTGAAGCTGGTAGGCAATCCCTATCTTCCAGATGGTTGCCGTGCGAACAGGCAGGTTGTCAGGGTGCAGGTATTCCAAAGCCCGGCGTGATTGGGCGATGATCTCTTCTGGCTGGTACTGGGCGGCAGCCAATAGTGCCCGGATGGCGGCAATGTGGCCGATCAGATTACGGGTCCTGTCGTCTGGCTCGGCGCCTTGCAGGGCAGCCTCTGCGGCCTGCAGCTTCGGCTCGACTTCGGCTAGCTGGCCGACCATCGATAATGCCGAGGCGTACATCACCCACAACGAGGGTCTGGCATCCAGCTCTGTCGCCGGCAGCGACCTCAGCCAGTTCAGAACGGGGGATAACGCGCCGCGAAATTGCAGGGGCATCCCTTTTCCTTCGATCAGGCGCGCGGCGCGCTCGACGTCATTGGCGGCAACCGCATGCTGAAACGCTTCGATCTCCAGGCCATTATTTTCATACCATTCGCTGGCGCGAATGTGTAACTCGGCTACGCTCCCACCCAATCGGTGTGATGAAAGCGGGGGCGGGTTTTGCTGCAGCCTATGACGCAGCAGCTCGGCAAAGAGATGGTGGTAGCGGTACCAACGCCGCTCGTTGTCCAGGGGGACGATAAACAGGTTAAGGTGCTCCAGATATTCCAGCATTTCACCCCCGGATACCGATGGCTCGCCTAAAACCACCTCGCAAAGTGGACCGCATATGCGGTCGAGGATAGAGGTGCGAAGTAAAAATGCCTGGACGCTTTCGGACTGTTGTTGCAGGACTTCTTCTACCAGATAATCCAGCACGAAACGATGGCTGCCGGTGAAAGATTGGATGAACCCGGCTGTGTCTGGCTGGCCCTGGATCGATGATAACCCTTGTAGGGCAAGGGCGGCCAGCTGCAAACCGGCAATCCAGCCCTCGGTGCGGGTTTCGAGAGCAGCAATGTCCTCCTCTGAGAGGTATAAACCCATTACCTGGTTGAAGAAATTCGCCGCCTCGGCGGGGGTAAACCGCAGGTCGGCGGCGCGCAGCTCGGTCATCTGGCCACGCGCTCGGTAGCGGGCCAGGGGTAGGTTGGGATCCTCACGGGTGGCGATGACCAGGTGCATCCGCGGCGGCATGTGCTCAAGCAGAAAGGCGAGGGCGTCGTCGACGGACGTCGCCGTGTCGACTGGTTTGGCGTCAATCACATGGTAGTCGTCAATAGCGAGTACAAATTTATCCGGGATGAGGGCGACTTCATTAAGCAAAGTGGTCAGGATCGATTCGATTGGCGGCGGCTGAGGCGATTGGAGCACAGCCAAAAGCCCTGCTCCAATATTCGGTTCAATCGTTTGCAAAGCAGCGACAAGGTAAGCCAAAAAGCGTGTGGGGTCCTTATCCCCTTCGTCCAGCGATAACCAGGCAACCCTCACTCCTTCCCCTCTCCCACTAGGAGAGGGGCCAGGGGTGAGGGTTGATACCCATTCGCTGACCAGCGTGGTTTTACCGAATCCGGCGGGGGCCGATATGAGGATCAATTTATGATCCAGACCCTGGTTGAGCCGGGCGGTCAGGCGCGGTCGTAGTACGACCTTGGGTCGCGGTAGGGGAATATAGAGTTTGGTGGCTAAAACCAAAGTGGCCATTGATCGATTATACAACAAGCTTGTGTTGCACACCTCTCTGTTAAGTACAACATCGACACTCGCCGCCGCTCCCCATTTCCGCACTTCAAAATGGGGAGCGGCGAATTGCACTTTTTTGTTTGCTTTGAGAAATGCTCCATCCTGGACGGGCAGTCCGCACTCCAGGCGGTCCCTTCCAAGGTCAACGCAGCATTCAGTAATAAAAAAATAATGATATAATGGACCTAATAACTCTTAATGAGGTTCCCTTGCTGCCTGGCAACCTCCCCCACCCTTTGACCCGCTTCATTGGACGTGAGCGTGAGATCGCAACGATCCAACGTATGTTGGCGGGTGGTTCTTCCCCGACATCTGAATCGAGTCTGGTTCATTCAAATGGACAAAATAGATCCGCCCGGCTAGTCACCATCACGGGCGTTGGCGGTGCTGGTAAGACCAGGCTGGCTATCGAAGCCGCGCGTCATTTGCTCGATAGTCAGACCCCGCCTGGGCATCCTTTCCCGGACGGCGTCTGGTTCATTTCACTTGCCTCGCTTGCTGACCCGAAGCTTATCGAGCAGGTAATCACCTTCACGCTCAATCTGAGTGAATCGCCCGGTTCATCCTGGAGGAAAACGCTCATCCACGCGCTGCAGGATGCGAAGATACTGCTGCTGGTCGATAACTGTGAGCACCTCGCTCCGGAATGCGCGCTGCTAGTTGGCGCACTCATGCAATCCTGCCCTGAGATCAAGATACTGGCTACCAGCCGGGCGCCGCTGAATATACCGGGCGAGGCCATCCTGGCGATCCCCCCGTTAGAGACCTTAGACCCCGATGATCCGTTATTTTTAACGGATCTAGAAGGATGCACATCAGTACGCTTGTTCGTCGACCGGACGAAAGCATTGCAGCCTCAATTCGCATTGACAGGCCACAATATGCGCGCTGTTCTGCAAATATGCCGGTCATTGGATGGCATTCCATTAGCCATTGAGCTGGCAGCTGTGCGTGTGAAGACGCTCACCCCTCAGCAGATTGCCGAGCATCTAGATGATCTAATTCGTTTGCTTCGCAGTACCAGTCCGGTAATCGCTGAACGCCATCATAACCTGCGTGTTGCCTTTGACTGGAGTTATGCTTTGCTCGCAGAGCCGGAACAGGCGTTATTTCGTCGCCTGGCTATTTTTGCTGGTGGCTGGACTCTGGATGATGCCGAGCACGTGGTATGCGATTCATACATTGCCGCCGGCGCGGTGCTTGATCTGCACGAACGCTTGATCGACCAGTCGCTTATCGAGCGTGCGGATGATCGTTCCAGTGATCGAGCCAGGTACCGCATGCTGATACCGGTGTGGCAATACGTCCGGGAAAAGCTCGACGAATCGGGTGAAATATGCTGGCTGCGCGACCGGCACCTGGCGCACTTTAAACTTCTGGCAGAGCGAGCCGAGGAGGGCATCCTCTCCCCCCAAATCTCTGAATGGATCGATCGCATCTCCGCGGAGATCGACAATATCCGTTCAGCGCTGAAGTGGTCGCTAGGTGAGGGCGATATCGGGCTCGGATTCAAGATTGCTTTGGCGTTGTTCCATTTTTGGCAGGAAGCCGGATTCGTCGCGGAGAGCATTACGATCTACCAGGCATTGTTGAGCACCCCGAAAGCTGCCGATTCAGCCTACCTGCGAGACCGTGGGATGGCGCTGGCCCTCCTCGGTATTTCATAT
>MGNS01000051.1:22948-25187 GCA_001795165.1 Chloroflexi bacterium RBG_16_57_11 | reverse complement strand
TGCCGCACTGGCGCTTGAAGCGAACCTTTGCGATCCCGAGATCAAAGCCTTCAGTCTGATGGGCCTTGGACACGCTTATGGACTCGAAGCGAAATACCCTGAGGCCCTGGTGTGTCTCAAAGAAAGCTTGGCACTATCCTGCATATCGGGTAACATTAGGGGCCAGTGTTGGGCATTTTCGCGGCTGGGAACGGTGGCGTTGTACATGGAGGATTATGCAAACGCCGAGCTCTGGCTTGAAGAACTTGCTGAGCTGTCACGCCAATTCGGCATCACAACCTACCTGGGCTATGCACTGCGTTACGGCGGCTACGCACGCTTATATCAGGGCGATATTCTCGGCGCCTTGCACAAATTCCACGAAGCGCAAATCTATAATGCAGATCCGCAATACTTTTATGCGGCCAACCTTGCAGCATTTGCTGCGACTGCCATTATGACCGGACAGATCATTCGCGCCGCTAGGCTTTCCGGGTCGACACAGCGCCAGACTGAGACTCGCCATGTTGTCTTGCTGCCTTATGATCTCGAGCGGCACCAGGCCAACCTGGCAGTCTTGCGTGGGTGGCTGGGTGAAACCGTCTATCATCAGACTATTGAATCAGGGGGCAGGATGACTCACACGCAGATTGCTGATGAGATCGAGGCCATCCAGGTATCCCCGGCGCGCCCCACCGGTAGGCGTATTGTCTACCCTGCCGGCCTGAGCGAACGGGAGGTAGAGGTGCTGCGCCTGGTTACGTTTGGCATGAGCAACCAGGAGATCGCTGATCGCCTGGTCATCAGCCGCCGCACCGTACACGCCCACGTGCGCTCGATTTTCAATAAGCTGGATGTGAGCACGCGCACTGCTGCCGCCCACGAGGCAACCCGCCTTAAGCTCGCCTGATACCGGCCCGCGCGTCGGCGATTGCATCGCCCAGGTCGCCATTTGCCATCTCTTTGCCTCAGAAAAGGCCTGTCGAAAGCCTCATAATCCATTTGTGTAATGGAAATTGGCACACACCAGCTGGTTCCCATACGAAAGTGCGGTTATTAACTTCGCAAACACAAATAGGTATTTGTGCCGATGTGTGCGGCTGTCTTTTTCGCTAATATATTTACAGTCATATATTACTAATGTTATCCAATTTATCTGCTACCCTGGTAGCGTGCCAAAGGAGAGAAACCATGTTAAAAGACCGACAGATACAAGACCTGAAGCTCATGCTGCGCGGTGGGCTGATCACCCCGGACGACGCCGGCTATGACGAGGCTCGCAAGGTGTACAATGCCATGATCGACAAGCGCCCATGGCTGATCGCCCAGTGTGTAGATGCCGCCGATGTGGTCGCGGCGGTGAATTTTGGACGCGAAAACGGTCTGACGATTGCTGTGCGCGGCGGCGGACACAACGGTGCCGGTCTTGGCACCTGTGATGACGGCCTCGTGATCGATCTGGGGCGCATGCGTGGGGTTCGTGTGAACCCCCAAACGAGCACGGTGCGCGTGCAGGGTGGCGCCAACTGGGGCGATGTGGACCATGCCACCCATACCTACGGTCTGGCAGTGCCAACCGGCTTCCTGTCCACCACCGGTGTCGGCGGTCTGACTCTAGGCGGGGGGGTGGGCTATCTCACCCGGCGCTACGGCTTGACCATCGATAACCTGCTGGGTGTGGACATGGTACTGGCGGATGGCAGCCTGGTCGTGGCTAACGAAGATGAAAACGCCGACCTCTATTGGGCAGTGCGCGGCGGGGGCGGGAATTTCGGTGTCATTACATCGTTCCTGTTCCAGGGGAGGCCGGTCAGCACGGTCTACGGCGGGCCGATGTTCTGGGAGCTGGAGGATGCTCCCACGGTCATGCGCTTCTGGCGTGACCAGATTCGGACCGGTCCGGAGGACCTCAGTGGCTGGTTCGGCTTCCACACGGTGCCGCCAGTGGACATGTTCCCCCAGCAGCACCACCTTAAGAAAATGGCGCTGATCAATTGGTGCTATACCGGCGACCCAAGCAAGGCGGAGCAGGTGTTCAAACCCATCCGGGGCGTGGCGAAGGCGGCTATCGACTACGTCGGTCCGATCCCGTTCCCCGCGCTGAACAGTATGTTCGATTGGGTCTACCCGCCGGGTCTGCAGTGGTACTGGAACTCCGACATCTTAATGAATTTGAGCGATAAGGTGATCGACCTGGATGTGGATTTCTGTTCGCGACTGCCGAGCCTGCATTCGACCATGCACCTGTACCCGATCAACG
>MGNS01000051.1:21501-22901 GCA_001795165.1 Chloroflexi bacterium RBG_16_57_11 | reverse complement strand
CGCGACGGCAACTTCGTCCAGGTGATCGTGGGTGTCGATCCGGATCCGGCAAACAACCCGCGCAATATCCGGTGGGCTAAAGATTTTTGGCAGGCTGTGCACCCGTACTCTTCTGGTGGAGAGTACGTCAACATGATGATGGAAGAAGGGGTGGACCGAGTTAAGACCGTCTACGGTGGAAACTACCCCCGCTTGGCGCAGGTCAAAGCGCGAGTTGATCCAGCCAATCTATTCCATGTAAACCAAAATATTAAACCGGCCCGGTGAGCCCTTAGGGTTTGTCCGTAAGAACCAATCTTAGGAGTAGTCAGGAAACGGCCGCCTCCAGGAGCACCAGCCCTTCTCTGTCTCGATCTCTGAGACGGTTACGAAGACGCTTGCTAAACGGCAAAGCGCGGAAAGTGTATCCGCATCGGTTACATAACCGGAGGAGCGATACCTCCTTGTGACCATCTCCTATTACCAGCAAGTGGCCAGGCATAGACTGCATGGCGCCTCGGAAAGCAGGTGCGGCTGCCCTGCGAACACCTAAGCGATCAGATCGGCCTGTTTCGTCACACCTGTATTATAAGGTGCTGTTGGCTCTGCGCAGCTGGGGCTGGAGGCCGATGGCGCTTTGATCCGGCCATATTCAGAGGCGTTTACGGCAATTCATCTCCAGGGTATGTTTATTCTGTATACTGGCGCACACCCTTCCTTGATGACCCGCCACCAGGTCCGGTTTGGGAGCGTCGTTTCGCGATTCATAATGCTATGAATGATATCCCTCTGCGCTTGAAAGCGGATAAATGGCAATTGCCCCCTCACGAAGTGACAATCGACACATGACAAGGGCGAGGAAAATCGTCATAATGGATTAATATCCCTCACCGCTGGAGATGTCCATGAAACTACCCTTGGTCAAAGACTCCACCCTTGATTTTCTCTCTGAGGCGACAGAAACCGAAGATTACTCCTGGCTCGACCTGTTGCACGGCTACGTTTACGCTCGCTGGCCTTATCTGTATATCGGCATGGGCGTCGGCGAGCACCCGCTCACCCGCACCTGGTGGCCGCGAGTAGAGCGTTTCACCCGTCCTGCCCGGCGCTTCATCGGCTGGGTCGTACCCGACCGGCTGAACCCCTTCAACCGCAAACCGCAGCCCCCGGATGAGCGGCAACTGGGTTATGCAGCCAGCTATCATGGTAAGGTGATGCCGCTCGAGTCTGCCCGCAGGCTGGTGCTGGTCAATGAAGAAATCCGCCTGCCCGACCTTGAGCAGGTCATCCCTTACCCGCGCGCCCGCGCCCTGATCTTGAAGAACCCCGACCACATCGCTGTGCTGGAGTGTCCCTGCCGCCTCTCCCGTGCGGACCCCTGCCTGCCGCTGGATGTGTGCCTGATCGTCGGCGAGCCGTTC
>MGNS01000051.1:21072-21373 GCA_001795165.1 Chloroflexi bacterium RBG_16_57_11 | reverse complement strand
ACGCCTTCTTCAAGGACGCCATGCTCAACCGCTTCTACGCCATCTGCAACTGCTGCTCCTGCTGCTGTGGGGCGATGCAATCGCAGCGCAACGGCACGCCCATGCTGGCCTCGTCCGGCTATGTCTGCCAGGTGGACGAGATGCTGTGCATCGGTTGCGGTGACTGTCACGAGTATTGCCAGTTCGACGCCCTGTCGGTGATCGATTATGTCAACCAGGTAGATTACGCCGCCTGCATGGGCTGCGGGGTGTGCGTGGGCCACTGCGAGCAGGGTGCCCTGGAGCTGCGGCTTGGGGAAAG
>MGNS01000051.1:12993-21018 GCA_001795165.1 Chloroflexi bacterium RBG_16_57_11 | reverse complement strand
CCGGCGGGCAGGATTCTGGTGAGCTGTTGAGTACTGGCGCCGGCTGCTTCGCCCCTACCCGGATCGCTCTATTATCTGTGCAATCCGTTTTGATCCGTGTACGAATCATCTAATTTGTTGGACGATTACCTTGACCACTACCAATAAAAACAACCTCATTCAGGAGGCCGTCGCGAGGATTTGCCAGATGATGGCCGTCGCCGCGGTTACCGCCCCAAAGGCCAAGGGCGAAGACTTCGTCGAAGTGCTCGCCATTTGCGACGAGACCCTCCAGTCGCTGGGCCAGGCGATGATCGCCTACGGTGAAGAGAGCGGCAAGGTAAACTTCGACCGCGACGGTAAGAATGTGCTCAGCTCTGACGCTGTGGTCTTGATCGGCTTGAAAGCGCCCAACACCTGCGGGTTGAACTGCGGCGCGTGCGGCTATGAGCTGTGCGACGAATTCCTCGGCGCACCCCAAAGCCACGGAGAGTTCACCGGCCCGATCTGCGCCTACCGCCTGCTGGATATGGGCATCGCCCTCGGGTCGGCGGTCAAGACCGCCGGTCTGTTCAACGCCGACAACCGCATTATGTACCGCATTGGCGTGGCCGCCCGTCGGATGGGCTTGGTGGATTGGGAGTTTGTCATGGGTATCCCACTCTCGGTCACCGGCAAGAGCATCTATTTCGACCGGTGATTTTGTACACGGATTGATCGGATAAAAACGGATTTATATGTTTGACTCAGCTCATCCCTTGTAGTGATGAGAAGGAAAGCCATAGGTTTTAGACTTGATCTGTGAATATTGGAGTGGCCAAACATGAAATCATCAGATGAATTAAAAAATGTGATGCTCCACTTGTACGAGAGCTTATCAACCGGGGATATGAGCGCGATTGAAAGGCTCTACTCTCATGCGAAAGACGTTCTGGTCATCGGCACCGATCCGGGCGAATAGTGGGTAGGATATGACACCTTTGCCCGCGTTCATCAAGCCCAGTTTGAAGAGATGGCTGGAAACTACACAATCAAAACAGGAAATGTGAATGCTTTTATAGAAGGCTCAGTTGGTTGGGCTGGCGACCACGCAACCATCCAGCTACCAGATGGACAACATCTTCCGATTCGGGTGACCTGCGTCTTCCATCAGGAAAATACGGTTTGGAAAATTGTGCAACACCATGTTTCGATTGGAGTGCCCAATTCAGAGGCGGTTGGAAAAGTTTTCACAGTGATCGTGTAATTCTCCGTGAAACTCGGTGTGATCAGGGCACCTTCATCTCCAAAATTCCTATTTACAAGATCCCTGATTATGTTACAATGAGTGTACAAACGCGATACAAATGAATCGATAGGAGATCCAATGCCAAAATCCGCAGTCATTTCTGCCAGGATCGATCCAGACTTGAAGCAAAGCACAGATAGAATTTTTGATGAGTTGGGCCTGACTACCGCCCAAGCAATCACCCTCTTTCTGAAACAAGTGGAGCTTCAACAAGGGCTGCCCTTCGCGGTCAAAATTCCGAACGAAGTGACAGCCAAAGCGTTGGAGGATGCCAGGACGCGTCAAAATTTGAAGAGCTTTAATACGGTTAGCGATCTGATAGATGACCTAGGCATTCAATGAGGCTAATATTACGCACCTCGCAATTCAAGCGAGATGTCAAGCGGCTGGAAAAGCGGAGTAAAGACCTGGGTAAGCTGAAAGATATATTTCTGGTTTTGGCGCGGGGGGAAGAACTGGCACAGCGCTACTCAGACCACCTGTTAGTTGGTCAGTATAAAGGCACGCGTGAATGCCATATTGAGCCTGACTGGTTGCTGATTTATGAGCGTACTGAAAACGAATTGATTTTAATACGAACTGGCTCACATGCCGATTTATTCAAGTCTTAACTTAGTCCTTTTTCTGGCCTTCTCCTTGCAATTGGTTATCGTCTCCTGGCCCGCGCTTCGTACGCGTCGGGCGCATGGCTTCTACCGTTTCTTCGCCTGGGAGGCCATCCTGGCGTTGATCCTGGTCAACCTGCGCTGGTGGTTTGCCGACCCATTCAGCCCGATGCACTTGCTGGCCTGGGTGCTGCTGTTGGGGTCGATCTTCGTGGCCGTGCATGGCTTTCAACTGCTACGCCGGGTAGGTCAGCCGCAGGGCGGTTTTGAAAACACCACCCGCCTTGTCACGGAGGGCGCTTACCGCTACATCCGCCACCCGCTGTACGCCTCGCTGCTGTGTCTGGCAGGTGGCGCCTGGCTCAAGCATGTCACACCGCTCACTGTGACCTTGTTCACGGCCGCGGCGATTTTTCTCTACGCTACCGCCAGGGTGGAGGAGGGCGAAAACCTGGCCCGTTTTGGGCCGGAATACGCCGAGTACATGCACAGGACCAGGATGTTTATCCCGTTCGTTTTCTAATTCGGACGTACGGAAAAAAAACCTGAACCAGACAGGTGCCAGGTGGTTGTAGGAGGGAGAGACTGTCACACGCAGTGGACAAAAACAATCAGGAAAATCGTATATAATACCTGCATAATGCTTTTTATCGGAACCGGTAAGACTGAGGTCGACCCGGCGAAGCCTGCAGCACGACGGGTCTGGATTTCGATCTGCATTGTTATCGCTATGATCGCTATCACCGGTTGTCTTCCGACCCGCTTCGGGGCTCCGACCGAAGAACGCGGAGCAGAGATTAACCAGTTTCAAACCAACGGCTCCGGTCCGGCGGTCAACCAGGAGGCCGTTGGACGGCCAACCGAGGCGCTGAGCCGATCCACCTCGACGCCTGATCCGGTTCATCCACTCACCATTACGACCCCCGATAATCCACGCGTCCCACCACCAACTTCGACATCTCATGCTGAGACGTGGCCGCCTCCCATCGTAGGCGGCGCCGATAAGATTGCTTATCTGTATGCGCATGACATCTGGGTGGCGAACCTGGATGGGAGTGAGTTGACCCGCTTAACCTACGACGGCCGGGGCAAAGCCAACCTGCAATGGTCTACGGATGGCCAGGCGGTGACGTATATCGCCGATGATCGATGTTACTATCGCCTACACCTTGAGGATCGCACGGCAGAAAGGCTGGTTTGTTTACCCTTTGCACAGTATTTCAGAGCCTATGAAGTCTCGCCGGATGGGATGATAGTTGCCCTGAGCATCGACAACTGGCTGTACGTTTTACCCAACGATCTGGCTTTGCTCAATGCCCTCACCAGTCATTCAGACCTGACCGAGAACGCGGTCTGCGAATTCTTTGACCCCCTGGAGAAAGATCCGGACCACCGGATCGTGGCGAAGTTCACCCGCTGGTCAGACGATGGCCGGCGACTGGCTTTTGTGACCCACAGCGCCGACCGGCAGGTGGGCGATGTGTCTATCGTCAGGGTCCTGTCGTACGATGACTGTCAGACCGTGCCGCGCGCGCTGAGCTACTTCCCCGCCTGGCATCTATTGCCTGACGAGTATCGGCGCTTCCCGGCTCTCTCCAGCTTTGGCTGGGATGGAGATGATTTATTCTTTTTCGTTGCGAAAACAGACCGGGAGTCGGGTCTGGGAGGCTTATTCTCGTATGACATAAACTCGTGGAAATTAACCGGCCCGGTTTTGCTAATCACGGATTGTTGTTACCGCGATCCAAGCTTCAGCCCGGATGGTTCCCACTTGCTGCTCGGCTACCAGGCAGAGCAGCCTGATGGCGATTTGCGCCTGTACATCGTCCCTGTTGCGGCAGTTGGCGATCGTGCCGCTTTGATCCCATTGCCACTGCCAGGGTTTAGCCCGCTCAACGAATCAGGCGCTGTCCTGCGCCCAGCTCTATCTGTGCCGGACCCGTAGGGAGCCAGGTTTAATCATCTCCGGAATATGTTCTCACCCCAAAGGAGGAAAACCATGCTTAGCTCAAAGCACAAGATGATCCTGTCAAGCGGGCGATTCAGCGGAACCAGCCGAGGACAGCTCACCGCTGCCTTTGATCAGCTCGCCTCTTCGCCGAACCAGGATAAGCTGGTGATCCATTTTCACGGAGGCCTGGTCAGTGAGAAAAGCGGTGAAGAGATCGCCGATAGGCTTCTGCCCTTTTACCAAGGGGCGGGAGGTTATCCATTTTTTGTCCTCTGGCAAAGCGGGTTGATCGAGACGGTCAAGAACAACTGGCGCGAAATGATCGGCGAAGACGTGTTTTCGCTGCTGGTCGAGAAGGTAATGCAGTTTGTCCTGGGGAAGCTTGACCAGGCGCCAGGCGAAAAAGGCCTCGAAGTCGAGCTTCCGTCCAGCCTGGAAGTGCGTGATGTGATCGAGACAAAACAGGCGGCCGGGGAAGTGCCCTACGCAGAGCGTGATGACGATGCAAAGGATCTGGATGGAGAGCTGACCCCAACCGAGCAGGCTCAATTTGAAGCTTTGTTGAGCACCGATGCAGCCTTTATCAGCGCTGCCTCTGAGATTAGTCGTTCGGATGCTCCCGAGCTGAACCCCGTCCTGGAAGCTGAGCTGGCGGAGGCTCAGGTGGCTGCGCCTGGTGAGAAGGGGCTGGTCAGCACCACCACGCTTGTCGCTGCCGGGGTGCATGTCCTGGCCCGTGTGGTCAAGCGCTTCGCCGGCCGTCGCGATCATGGCATTTATGCCACCGTGGTTGAAGAGGTCGCCCGCGAGCTCAAAGGGGATTTGATCGGCGGCTTGCTTTGGAAGCACATCAAGAAAGACACCGAAGACACCTTTATCGGGAACAGCGATACCCACGGCGGGGTGGCGCTGCTGGAGGAGATCAGTCGACTCTGGCAGACGGGACACAAACCTCGCATTCTCCTCATCGGTCATAGCGCCGGCTCGATCTACATCTGTAATCTGCTCAAAAAAGCAGCCGAAACGCTGCCCCAGGAGATCCGCTTCGAGGTAGTTTTCCTGGCTCCCGGGTGTAGCTTTAACCTTCTGGACAAGACTTTCAAGGAGGCGGGGGACCGGATTGCTGCATTTCGCTCCTTTGGGATGGCGGACGAGCTTGAAATGCGCGATGCCATCCTGCCTCCGGTCTACCTGTATTCGTTATTGTATTGCGTCTCCGGCTTGTTCGAGGAGAAGGTCGATCTGCCCCTGGTCGGGATGCAGCGCTACCACGGCGCATCGACCTCCTTCGACCCCGGCCAATTCCCCGAGATTAAGCGTGTTCTGAACGAAACGGCTGCCTTTGCTCATCCCTGGATCTGGTCAGACAGCGCGGCTGGCTCCGGCCTGAACACGCTGTCTCACTCTCACGGCAGCTTCGACAATGAGGAGAAGACGCTCGAAAGTCTGGCTTTTCTGATCAGCCATGGAGGGTTTTGATGGACGATGATTGGGCGATTGTTATCGGGATCAACCAGTATCCCAAGGTCGTAGGCGCCAGCCCGTTGCAAGGCGCAGTCGACGATGCCAGGAAATTTAAGGGCTGGCTGCTCAAACCGGAAGGCGGCGCGGTGCCGCAGGCTCACATCGGAGAATTTATCCAGGATGCCAGCGTTTCCAGCGGCGCGTTAAAGCCGACCGAATCCCAGCTTCGGGCGTTTATCGAAGATCAGCTGCTTTCCTTTCTGCCGCAACGCCCGTTTGGACGCCGCCTGTACCTGTACTTCTCAGGCCACGGTATCTCCCCGACCGGCCAGGAATCCATCCGCAATGCTGCCCTTCTGATGGCGAATGCCATCATGCCGACGCCTCTGTTGCATATTCCGGGGAATATCCTGGCTGAGGGCATGCGCAGCTCTGCCTATTTCAAGCAAGTGGTGCTGATCATGGATTGCTGCCGGGATTTCGAAAAGAACGTCATCCCCAATCACTTTGATTTCATCGACCCGGTGGATGTGGCAAAAACCTGCGTCCTGGTGGAAGCGTACGCAACTTCCTGGGCGAGCAAAGCGCGCGAAATCCCGCTGCCCCCCGATGATACCGTCCAGGGCGTCTTTACACACGCTCTGCTGGATGTCCTCAGCGCGGGTCAGATGAGCGGTACGCTACTCAAACAATCGGTCAAGCGCTGCCTGGCCCGGCTGCTCAAGGATGAGAAGAAAGCCCAGGAGCCTGTCATTCAACCGGATGATGAGCTTGCCAGGATTTTATTCAATGAGGCCGCCAGCCCACCTCGCACGCTGGTTAATATAAAAGGTCATCCCGCCGCTACACCAGTCATCGAGTTCTTCCCGCCCGGTTCCGATACCTCACAGCAGGTCGTGCTGGCGGATTGGAGCTTCGACGGCAACGACTGGTCAGGCCCCCTGGAGCCCAGCGCATACGAGCTACGCATCCCCGGGGGTGGAGCAAAGCGCTTCAATGTTTACGCAGCGATCCCGGAGGAGGTGCAGTTGTGAGCGAGCTGAAAACCCATCTGGTCGTGGACGCCGGTCACCCGGCGGTCCGCATTGAGGTGCTGGACGCGGAATATCGTGTCCAGGCCAGGGGTTATGGTCGCATCGAGGAGGATCTCCCCACGGGCTATTACACCATCCAGTACAAAGCCGCCGACGCCACAGAGGAGCGCAATATCGCCCTGCGGCCCGACCAGCCGGTGACGTTAACCGATCCACCAGACTTGCCTTTTTCCTCCGCCGCGCCGATCGAATATACCTCCACCTCGCACGAATATCACCAGCATAACGCGCAGCGCCTGAGCCGTGCCCAACCACTGAAGCGCGGTGACGGCAGCCAGGTGTTTGTGTTCGTCCGCGATGTTGACCCCGGTGGGGCTACGCATCCTGCTAAAGGGCTGAGCCTGCACGCCCTGGATGGCGAGCTTATTGTTCAGTTTGACGAAGTCATCGAGGCCAGCCGGGGCAGCTCAGAAGCCCGCTGGGGCGGGCTCAACATCGCCGTTGATCCTGGCTTCTACCGCCTGCGGCTCATGCTGCGTAAGGGCAAGGCTGTCGAGATGATCGTGCCGGCCGGTCCATCCTGGCAGAGCCAGGTTTTTTTGCTCCGCCAGGGCGGTGAAAGTGAGGTCGCCGGCAAGGCGATCCTCGATCTGCCCAACGCAACCCATTTAATGGCCAGGCCCCACGAGGGTTTTGACCCCTGGGAGTATGTCAGCATGCAAAAAAACGTCCAGCCGGATATCGCCGGTGAGGACCTCCGGCTGATCGAGCTGGCGCGCCAGGCCCTGGCTCAGGGCTACCGCGGCATCCACTCCAGGGATCTGCACGCCATGCTGTGGGGGAAATGGGAGGATCCGCTGTTGGGCATCCTGGGGCTGCACCTGCTGCTAAGGCAGCCGGAGTCCGACCTTGATTTTGCCAGCAGCGTGCTTGAGCGGCTGCGCGGGCTAATCTTGAGCGGCTTCCGCCATCCAGATATCGATGCGCTGGCTCTTGAGATCGCCCGGCGACGCGGTCTGACGATCGAGATGCCCCCCATCACTGCCCCCCCAATGCTGCGCCAGAGCTGGAACATCCTGGTCGAAGCAACCGCCGGACGGCCTGACCTGATCCCGTCGGGATCATTATCCTTCCAGATCGCCGGTCTTTTATGGGGCGCGAGCGCCTGGTTGATCTGGGAGGCGCCACCGGAGGAGCCGTCCAGGGTCGTTAGAGAGCTTGAAGCCGCGCCTCCGCCGCCCACTGGGCCAACACCCCCGCCTCCGACGTCCGCCGTTCCACCGCCAGCTCCACCGATTAAGGCACCGGACGATAAGGAGCAGCCCGAGCCAGGAGTGACCGAAACTGCCGCTGATCTCGCCGATTTCACCTCGGTGCGGCAGGCCATCGAGCTTTTATTGCTTCCGTCAGAGTTGGTTACCGATCCAGCAGGATTTGAGAAGTTGGTCCGCAAAGCGAAGTTTACTGAAATCGAATACGCCTTGTTGCTGCAATTCCGTAGTCAGTTCACATTTCGTCAGCGCAAAATGGCTAGCCAGGAGGACACTTTGGCCCTCGAGAGCCTCATCCTCCAGTTTGGCGTTCCGTCCGAGGTGATCCAGACGGCGATGGCCGGATTGTATGGTAAGTTATTGGCATTATTGCCCCGCAAGAGATAAGGGGAGCTTGCCACCTTATAGATTCCCACCTAACGGCTCGCCCGGC
>MGNS01000051.1:7866-12985 GCA_001795165.1 Chloroflexi bacterium RBG_16_57_11 | reverse complement strand
ATACACCACCGCTGGATAGGGCAGGATGGCGGCACTCTCGTCCAAACCCAGCGGCTGCCGGGCGATGTCTGCCCCAGCCACCCACAGCAGGCGCAGGGCGGCGAACTCCCGCTGCGCTCGGGGGCGCTTGTCGTTCACGCATAGCTTGACCGCGTACACTTGCACACCATTTTCCAGGCGTTAGAGGGCGTTGTTCATCCCCGACCGCACCTGCTGCACCCTCTAGCCATCTTGGCTGAAGGAATCTTCACCCTGTTCCCGCAGACGCTGTACCGCTCGAAGGATCTCCTTGATTTGCCTGGTTCTAGTCATGTGCTAATATAAACCTATCAGGTATAATTTTGTAACCACCTTTTATGGAGGTCGCCATGACCAGAAACTTCACCGCCAGCGTGTGGCGCGAAGATAATTGGTATATTGCCCAATGCCTGGAGATCGATGTTGCCAGCCAGGGGGAAACTGAGGAAGAAGCGCTGGCAAACCTGGAAGAAGCACTGGAGCTTTACTTTGAGCCGCCTATCGCCACGCTCGCTCCACAAATCTTCCAAATCCAGGTGCGTATCGATTCCGCTTAAACCCCTTCCTTTCCGCGAAGTCAAACGCCGCCTGGAAGCGGCTGGTTTCGTGGAAGTGAGCAGCAAAGGCAGCCATGTGAAATTCGCAAAAACGAACCCCGAAGGCGTTTGGACTGCAATTGGTCCGCGTCACCGAGAAATCGCTGTCGGGACGCTGCGCAGTATTTTGCGCCAGGCTGGCTTGAGCCTGGAAGAGTTCGAAGCTTTGAGGTGATGCCTCAGTGGTCGAGCTGGACAGCAGTCAATTATGCCGCGCCTGTCCACGAAAAATCGAACATTTTTCTGAAGCCACCCACCGCGTTGGACACTGCTAATTAATCCAATTACACCCCGTGCTCTTGCCGTGAAATCTTCATAAAAAAACCCCACGCCCTGCCTGCTTCAATTGACAAGAACAAATGTTCTATTATATAATAATCTCGGTGATGGATAATCTGGATTATAAATAATCTCGGAAATTTGGAGCTCGTTTGCCAGGAGACGCCCTCCGTTTCCGCTGAATTTACCGCTCCGCGGCCGCGGTCGGGCATTTGCTGGAGGTGGGTATGGCGTGGAAGCGATTTTGGGACAGGCTGATGCACCGGCGAGCGCCTCAGCAGGCGGAGCCAGCCGGCGACGAGCTGCTGAGGCCGCTGCGCAAGCTGGCGAAAGACCAGGGGCGCACGCTGGATGATGTGACCTACGAGCTGCTGGCGCACAGCCTGGTACAGCAGGTGCCAGTGCGACGCCCAGAGCGTTGCTGGCCCACGCTTTCCCACCGTGAGCAGGACGTGGCCGCGCTGGTTTATGCTGGTTACACCCCCTCACAGATCGCCCAGCTGCTCAACGTCAGCCTGGAGACGGTGCGCACCCACGTCCAGCGCATCTTGCGTAGGTGCGGTGTGCACAGCAAGGTGGAGCTGTGCATCGCGCTGGAGCAGGAGGGCGCCGAGCAGCGCATCCGTTGGCGGCTGGAAGAGCTGCTCAATCCGCCAGGCCCAGGTGCGAAAGGATGATCTCTAGCGGCCAGTGGCGATGTTCGTCGAAGTCGCGCCGGGCGTCGGCCAGGGCGCGCCTTTTCTCTTCCTTGTGCACTACCAACAGCCCACCCACGTGGATGGCGCTCAGCTCCTCGGCGATGCTGCGCACGCTGCCATCACTGGCCTGCCTGGCCTGGGCGACGTATTCCTTCAAATAGCGTTGGTAGAGCGTGTGATCCATCGCTAATAAGTATAACAAAAACCCTCGCTGAAAAAACCATACAAAAGACGTATGGGCAAATCTGGATAGCCCAGGTAGAATGGCGTCATTATGAAGGTTCGCACCGATCTACACGCCGGGCAGGCCATCGGCCTGGATCCCGAACAACTTGCCCAATGGGCGCAGACACAAATGCAGACTTCGGCCAGCACGTCCGCCTTGACCCCTGCGGCGGCGCAGCTTGCGCAGCTGGCTCAAAAGCCGCTCGACGCCAAGGCGATGTCCGCGGCCCTGCTATCCACCGCCGGCCCGCTGCACCCGCAGCAGTTCCTGTCGATGGTGGGCACGATGCAAGGCTATCTGGGTTCTGCTGGATAATTACAATAGTAAGATAAAGAAGTCGAGGCCTTCAGGGTTGGCTATTCCCTGAAGGCTTTTTGATTTGCCCTCAGCCAGCGACGGGTGGCGACGGCGAGACTATCTTCCAGCCCGGCGATCTGGTGGTCGAGCCTGAGCAGGTCGGCCAGTTTGTCCACGTCAAACCAGGTCGGCAATTGTGCAACGGTTAGCCCCGCCGCCTCGGCCAGCGCCAGCGTATTGCTGAGCACGTGCGGGGTGGACATTTGCACCTGGCGTAACAGTTGCGGCTGGGGTCGTTTCACTCCGATCAGGTAGTAGCCGCCATCTTCGGTCGGTCCAAGGATTACATCCACCTCATTAAGGCGCTCGAACGCCTCAGCGATATATGCTGAGGGTAGCGTCGGGCTATCGCTGCCGATGACAACTGCCCGCCGCGAACCCTCGCCCAACGCATCACTTAATAAGTGGTCCAGTCGCTCTCCCAAGGATGTCCCACGCTGGAGGATGAGCTCCATATCAGGTGCCAGCAGGCGGAAATAATCCTTCGCCGCCTCGGGCAGGTAGCCGATCCAATGTCGCACGCCGGGGACCAGGCGCATCAGGCCCAGTGTGTCGCGCAGGAAGCATTCGTACAGCTCTGACGCCTGGTTGGGCGAAAGCGGCGGGCACAGGCGCGTTTTGGTCTGACCTGGCGAGGGCTGTTTGGCTACAACCAGTAAAGTATCGATGGTAACCCCACCTTTTTCGAGATAGCGGTTAATTTATGAACGGTCGATTTATGTTTAGCTCTCGACGAGAGCGCAGGCACTAGCCTCAGGTGAATTTGGTCAGCGTAACTTGGCCGGTGGTGGCGATGGCTTCGAGCTGCTCCTGAACGCAATGAATGGCCTCAGCGAGCGGGAATAGCGATTGGCTGATTTGCATGTCGGCGTCGGTAGAAAGCGGGTGCCAGAATATCCCATCGATCGTGGCCGTGATTTCCGGGACCAGGTTGGTCATGCTCAACTCCAGCCCTTGCTCGGAGAAACCCCGCTTCGCCAATGGGCGCACGAAGTGATCCTCTTCAGGGATGCCCAGGCTATAGTGAAAATCGCAGATGGCCTCCAGCCGGCCTCTGTTCACAGGCGTCTCAGTAGTGCTCAGGCGAACGTGAAAGCCACGTTCCAATAATAACCAGATGCCTTCGACGGTCTTCACCCACGAGCCATCCCCGCGGTAGGGATCGTGTTCCTCGGGCCTGGCGCCGTCCAGGCTGACCTGGACCTGCAGGTTGGGGCTGGCGATCTCTGCCAGGCGCTCTAGGCGACCCCCACGTAAAAGCATGCCATTGGTCAGGACGGTGGTCCTGACCCGCTCTGCCGAGTAGCTCAACATTTCGTAGATGTCATCCAGGATAAAGGGCTCGCCGCCGGTAAAGAGAACCTCGTTAAAACCCAATTCCATGGCTTCATCGACCAGGCGCCTGGCATTCTCCTTGCCCAGCGCACGGCGGGAAGCGGTCGGGCTGGACTTCGCCACGCAATAGCTGCAGCGCAGGTTACAATCGAAGTTTGTGTATAGCCACAACTTACCTGGGAAATCCGGCGGGATTGGGTGGGTGGATGACATTTCGGTCATCAATAGCAGAACCTGAGAATGAAATACGGGCGAATCGTAGATCGAAACCGGTATCCTTCGCGAGTATAACATAACTTTTTCAGTTACAATTTGGTCACACGGAGGTGACTAATGGAGCGTTTTTTTGCCGACTATCTCGATAAACTGCAAGAGATTCATGCCGAGCTGCGACGCGCCCTGGAAGGCCTGCCGCAACCGGCGCTGGACTGGACCCCTGGCGAAGGAGCTAACTCGCTGGTTGTGATCGCTTTCCACACCGCCGGGTCGGAGCGCTATTGGATCGGTGATTGCGTCGCCGGGGAGCCTTCCGGCCGCGACCGGGAGGCCGAGTTCCGCACCGTTGGCCTGTCTGCCGCAGACCTGAATGAGCGATTGGACCTCAACCTGACTTACGTAAGTCAAGTGCTGGAGCGCATTACATTGGACGACCTGCAGGCCATGCGTACCATGCGCGATGGCAGCCAGGTGACGGTCGGCTGGATCCTGGCGCACGTGCTATCGCACACCGCCATCCATGTCGGGCATGCCCAGGTGACGAGGCAGTGGTGGGAGCAACTTCTGAACAGACCCTAATTTTGTATACTCTCATCGTAAGGTCTAAACATAATCGGTTGTAATTGGACTTAAGCCAGGTTCTAGCCCGGAGCAGTTCCTCGGGAGTTCCAAGCAAAGGAAGGTGTTAGCATGGCCGAAGATCTGGAAGCATCAGCCTCTGACCTGGTGCTCCAGGTGAGCCTGCTGGGTTCGCCAGAACTGAGCTTTGCAGGTCAGCGACTACCACTGCCTGCTACCCGTAAAGCGTTGGCCTTGCTGGCTTACCTGGTCTTGAACCGAGGGAAGCCCCAGCCGCGTGACCGGCTGGTGTATCTTTTTTGGGGCGACCGCCCGGCGGAAAAGGCGCGCAGCTCGTTATCGACTGCCCTTTGGCAAATCGGCCGCTGCCTGTCGGCTAAAGGCTATCTCCTTAGCGAGGCGCAAACCGTCCAGTTTAACCCCCGCCTGCCGCTCTGGCTGGATGTGGACCAGCTTGAGACAGGGGTATCGCAACCGGACCTCCACGGTTTGGGCTCCGCCCTGGCGCTCTACAGGGGTGATTTCCTTGAGGGTTCCTACGAAGAATGGATCATCCGCGAGCGATACCGCCTGGAGAACCTGTTCCTGGACGGCCTGGTGCGCTGGATGGCGGGTCATGAATCGGCCGGAGATCACCGCCTCGCCCTGGCTGCCGCCCAGCGCCTGCTGACCTATGATCCTCTGCGTGAGGAGGCCTACCGGTCGGCGATGAGAGCCTGGGTTAGCCTGGGCCAGCGCAACCTCGCGCTGGAATGCTATCACCGCTGCTGTGAAATCCTGCGGGCCGAGCTGAATACACAGCCGATGCTCGAAAC
>MGNS01000051.1:0-7811 GCA_001795165.1 Chloroflexi bacterium RBG_16_57_11 | reverse complement strand
CTTCCTCGTTGCGAGGACCGGAGGAAGCGCCTGTTTCACCTGCTCAATCTCCGGCGGGCCAAAATCTGCTCGACTCGAGCCTGCCGCCACCCTTTCTGGGTCGCGAAACCGAGCTGTCAGCTCTGGACACCTTATGGCAAAGCGCCCGATCTGGGCATGGCAGGCTGGCCATGATCAGCGGTGAGGCGGGGGTGGGCAAGACCCGCCTGGTGGAGGAGTTCACCAGCCGGTTGGGCTGGAGCGGAGTGCAGGTCTTGTGGGGGCGTTGTTATGAGTTCGAGCGCATCTTGCCCTATCAGCCTGTGGCCGAGGTGTTGCGCTCGGCCCGAGAGATCTTTGTTCAGATGGGTGTGGACGCCAACCTGGCATGGGTGCTCCAGGAGATTTCACGGCTGGCGCCCGAGCGGGCGGCGCAGGAGGTCGTCGTCGCCCCATCACCGCCCGATCCAGACCAGGGTTTCTTGTTCGAGGCTGTGACTCGTTTCCTGCAGGTGATCGCACATCCCAGTGGACTGCTCATCGTCCTGGAAGATCTGCATTGGGCAGCAGAGTCGACCCTGGAGATGCTCCACTACCTGGTACGCCGTCTGAAGGCGCAGCCGGTCTTGCTGGTGGGTACGCTGCGCCCCGAAGAGCTCGGTCGCCGCCATCCACTGCGCCTGTTTCGTGAGACTATGCAACGAGAGCAACTGGCACATGAGATGAGACTGGATCGCCTTTCACCGCAACCGGTGGCCGATCTAATCCGGGTGATTTCTGGCCGGAGCGAGGAAATCTTGCCTCTGGCTGAACGTCTGTACCGTGAGACGGAAGGCAATCCGTTCTTCCTGATGGAAGTGGTCAAAGCTCTGTTTGAAAACCGCTCGATCTACCTGGATCAGGGGCGCTGGCAGGGGGACTTTGATCGGATCAGCGCCGGGCAGTTCCCCTTGCCGGTCAACCTGAGCGAGGCCATTCACAACCGCCTCCATCGCCTGGCAGAGGACGTACAGCAGGCGGTTTGCATGGCGGCGGTGATTGGGCGGGAATTTGATTTCAGCCTGCTACGGGACGCCTGCGGCTGGACCGATGAGCAGACCTTGGAAGCACTGGATGTCCTGTTGCGTCGCCGCCTGGTGGAAGAGGGCAGTGGGCTGGCCAGCCGGGATTACACCTTCACACATCACAAGATCCAGGAAGTGATCTACGCCGGGTTGTCGCAGCGCCGGCGCTGGCTGGCGCATGCCTGCATCGGCGCGTTGATCGAAAAAGCCTGCGGTTCTGGTTTGGAAGAAGCTGCCGGCGAGTTGGCGCATCATTTCTCCCAGGCCCGGTCGTTAGGTCTGGAAATAACCGACAAAGCCATCACTTATCTGCTCATGGCGGGTGACCGGGCGCGCGTGCTGTATGCCCACAAGGAAGCTATCGGTTATTATTACCAGGCCTTGGACATCCTGCATGGGCAGGGCGAAACTGAGCGCACCGCTCGAGTTCACATGAAGCTTGGGGTGACATACCATAACGCGTTTGAATACGAGCAGGCGCACCGGGCTTTCGAAGAAGGCTTTCGGTTGTGGCGAAAAACCGGCCAGACGGAGCGAGTCGATCTCCCACCTGCCTCGCACCCTCTGCGTACGAATTGGCTTCCAATCAGCTCTATCGATCCGGCCTATGCGATCGACCTGCCCGGCGTGGTCGCAGTGCAATTGTTCAGCGGCTTGGTGACCTTCAGCGTCGATCTGGAGATTCTCCCGGAAGTGGCGAAGAAATGGGAGGTTGGCTCCGGAGGGCGGGAATACGTATTTCATCTCCAGGAGCAGGCTACCTGGAGCGATGGCTGCCCATTGACCGCGGATGACTTTGTTTATTCGGGCAGGCGCATTCTGACTCCGGTGAACCGCTCGCCGCTAGCCAATTTGTTGTATGATGTCCAGGGCGCCCGGGCTTTCAGTCTGGGCCAGTCCGATCAAGTAGAGGCGATTGGGCTGCGTGCTCTGGATCTGAGGACGCTGTTGATCCAGCTGGAAGAGCCGGCTCCCTATTTTCTACAATTGTTGGCCAATTTCC
Source organism: Chloroflexi bacterium RBG_16_57_11 (assembly GCA_001795165.1). Taxonomy (GTDB): domain Bacteria; phylum Chloroflexota; class Anaerolineae; order Anaerolineales; family UBA4823; genus RBG-16-57-11. The sequence goes on along the minus strand of MGNS01000051.1, from coordinate 5,765 downwards.
TGGCCGTACCCCGGCAGTCTATCGAGCGCTATGGCGACCAGTGGACGGAGCCAGCACACATTGTTACCAGCGGCCCATTCTGCCTGGTAGCCTGGGAAAAAGGCAGGCGGATGAAGCTGTCCAAAAACCGCCTTTACCCGGGCGTCTTCAGTGGCAACCTGGAGGGGGTGGTCCTGGACCTTCAGCCGGATTTCAATAACCAATTGGAGCTGTACCTCCAGGATAAGCTGGATGTCCTGGAGATGAAGTCCTATCCCATCACCAGGGACCTCCAGGCATTGGAAGGGCTAGCTGGGGAGTATTTTTCTTTCCCTGCTGCATATGTCTACATGCTCGGTTTCGACACCAGGCGACCTCCTTTCAATGATATCCGCCTCCGACAGGCCTTTTGCCTGTCCGTGGATAAGAAAATGCTCGCCAGCAGTGCCCTCAAAGGGGCGGCCTTTCCGGCCGGCGGTGGTTTTGTGCCCCCGGGATTGCCCGGCCATGCCCCAGGGATCGCCTTGCCATTTGATCCTGTGTGCGCTCGTGTGTTGCTTGCCCAGGCGGGCTTTGCCCGGGGACGTAATTTCCCGCAGATCCAGGCGCTGTCACTCTTTCAGCCGGATGACCCGCTCAACCGTTACCTGGTCGATCAATGGCGGGATGTGCTGGGGGTGGAAGTCCATTGGGAGACGGTGTCATCCGGGCTGCATCTGGTGCTGGAGAGTACACCGCCTAATCTATTTATCTCCCAATGGTGGGGCGATTATCCTGATCCGGACGATTTCCTGGGGGCCAGCCAGATCCGCCGTTGGACGGGTTGGCAAGATGAAACCTTCTTGGGGCTGTTAAAACAAACCCGCTTTACTCCCGATCAAGCTGCACGGCTGAAATTGTTCCAACAGGCGGACGCCGTGCTGGTGCAGAGCGCCGCCATCCAGCCCTTGACCTATAACCGCCAGCAATTCCTGATCAAACCATGGGTGAAGCGCTACCCTGTCTGCGCCTTGTTTTCCTGGTTTTGGAAGGATGTGGTAATCGCCTCGCATTGAGATAACAAAACACTACTGGTATGGGGTGTCCTGCACCGTTAAATCTGGCAGGGCGCTTTTGTTTAATGTGCATCGCCAGGATATTCAGGATATTAATAAATTTTGATCGATTTTTGAGACCGGGGGCGTATGCTATGGCTGTATGAAAGATTCGGCGAAACCTTCAACAACATTTATCATCCGCTTCTGGCTGGAGCGCTCGGTCAGCGAGGTGCGCTGGCGTGGCACGATCGAACACATCCCCAGCGGAAGGCGGGGAGTATTTCTGGGGCTGAGGGATTTGCTCGGCTATTTTCGCCAGTTTGATATCCAGCTAAATGATCTGGACCACTTCAGGCTAGAGGGGAAGGAGGGCAGAGGCGAGCCGGATGCAAATTGTTAGCAACTAAAGTAAAAAATAAGCAACTGAGCATAGTCATTTCAGTAGATGAAGGAGGTTGAGATGAAAATAATAAATTCGTGCTGCAGGTTCAATTTGATCATGGCGCTGGCACTGGCGGTCAGCCTGGGGGCGTGCAGCCCTTCGCCAGACCCACTTTCCCTGGTGAACGCTTGGGCGCAGGCCCTGAACGACGGCGATGTCGACAAGGCGCTCTCCTACCTGACCGAGGACGCGGTGGTGACCATCGTCCCCGCCCCGCCGGGTGGAAATGGCATCTTCACTGGGCAGGAACAGATCCAGGCCTGGTACCAGGCCATCGCCAGGGCGCACGGGATCGGCAAGATGACCAATTGCAAGGTCGCCGGCGACCAGGTGACCTGTCTGGACACTTACACAGATGACGACTTCACGGCCATGGGGGTTGACTTCATCCAGGGCGAGTGGGTGGCGACCCTGGAAAACGGCAAATTCAAGGGCTACACCATGACCATGACGCCTGAATCGCTGGCCAAGCTGGCCCCACCGCCTTAGTCTGTCAGCTCTCGCTGAAGGTGCGTGGCACTTATAAAGTGCCACGCACCTGTCCCTCACACAGATAATGACCGGCGTCGGGCAGGTCAACGCCTCGTTCGATCACAAGCGCCTGCGCTGACCGTAACAATTGAAACTTGGAGGGGGGTTGAGAAGCCGCTCCGGCGGCGTGAGGCCCGGAACGGCGTTAACTGTAGCGCTGGCGATTTGCAAGTCCAGATCGCTGATCGCTTCCCCGGCCTGCTCGGACTCAGCTTTGAGCTGTCCAACGCGGCCAGCAGCACATCCAGCCGGGCCAGATTTTCTTCCGCGCGCTGTGATTTGGCCGCCCCGAGCATTAGTGGCGCGGCCTGGGCCAGGCGTTGATGGTCGAAGGCCTACACCTGTCGAAGCAAACGGGCGCGATCGTCGCCTTCGTCGGCTCGTATGAGCCCGCCGCCCATGCGTTTTATGCTTCCGTTGACTTCAAAGAATATGACTTGAGCCAGGCTTGGGGTAAGCAGCTTTGTGCAGATCAGAAATAAGTTGACATAAAAGATATAATTTGTTATATTATTTGTGTCTGGCTCCCTACGATTTCAGTTGATAAATTTAATAGGAATGGAGGATAGATCATGAGGACCGACTATTTTGCCTCACGTTTGGAAGATTTCAAGGCTCAGTTAAAAGAGTTCCGCCAGGATGATGAGGCGCGTTGGAAGTATGAGGCTGAGGAATTGCAGCGCCAGTCAAAAATCCTCAAGGATTCCGGGTATTCGGATGCTGAGTTTAAGGAAGAGCTGGAGCAGGCTGGAATCAACGTTAGTGTCTTGGAACGGGAATCTGAGAAAGAGCTCGAACGGCAAAAACGCATTCATGACGAGCTTCGTAAAATAAAGCCGCCGCCTGCCAGGCGGAACAACAAAGAACAGATCCTTATGCAACAGGTCGCCGCGCTGGCGGGTTCGCACACCTGGCTTTATCCACCGGCTTACGAGGGCTGGGGGAATGCGGAAGATTGTGGCTTCAATCTCGGTCTTGGGGAATTCAATACCGAGCGTCATATGACCGGGGATGGCTGGGGCATAGAAGCAAGGGCCTATGGGACGCAGTACTGCACACTTTGGTTCTACTACTTTCCTCCGTCTGCGGGAGATCTCTTGGTCGAGCCGCACGTCGATTTCCAGGGCGATGTGGCGGTCAGCGCTCACGACCATTGGTACACCTCGACGCATGCCGAGCTGCGGCTAAAGCTCCATTTCGATCTCTTCCAGCATTATTGGGACGGGGAGCAAACCGCCACGATCATCGACGAGCATCGGCATGATTCCAACACTGCTTATTGGGTTGATAATCACCGGATCATATCGAAGACTTTGAGCGTGTCAGCGAATGACATTGTTTGGATCAAGCTCACCACCCTTCGATTGGAGTAATTTTCCACCCTACTTTCCCGCCCGAAACGTTAGCAGATTTCGCCCGCAAGGCAGAATCCGCCGGCTTTGATGAATTATGGCTCTGGGACGACTGCTTTCTCCCCGGAGCCTTAACTTCCGCCGCCATAGCCCTGTCCGCCACCCACAGGCTCAAAGTCGGGATTGGCCTGCTTCCGGCGACCGCCTACACTCCACTCTTCGTCGCCATGGAAATAACCACCCTGGCGCGCGCCTATCCGAAGAGAATATTGCCGGGCTTTGGGCATGGCGTTCTTGCCTGGATGGTCCAGATCGGCGCCGCACCGAAATCATCCCTGAAAGCGCTGCAAGAGACGGTCACTGCCGTGGGCCGGCTTTTGTCTGGTGAGACGGTCACAATGAATGGCGACCATGTTTATCTGGATAACGTACAGATGAAAGTGACCCCCGAGCATCGACCGCAAATCTTTGTCGGGGCGATGCGTGAAAAGACCATGCAATTGGCCGGGCGCGTAGCCGATGGCACCATCCTGACCTCCATGTCCTCGCCCGCTTATGTGCGTTGGGCTCTGGACCATATTCAAGCTGGAATGGCCCAATCCGGCCGAATCCACCATCAGCTGGTGGTCAATGTGGATGTAAAGGTCAACCCTGACGGAGACATGGCTCGCGCGGCGTTGCGCCGGTCGCTTGCCAGCCGTCTGCCCTGGGTTGATGCACAGCTCAATGCGTTAGAGATTGCCGGCGATGTGGCCGAATTCATCCAATCGCAGGGTGCCGAGGGGGTGATTGAGCGGCTGCCGGACGAGTGGGTCGACGCATTTGGGGCTGCCGGCACGCCGGAACACGTCACACACGTCCTGCAACGCCTGATTGCCGCCGGCCCTACCTCGATCGTCTTCCAGCCCCTGGACGGCGACCCGGCCTGCCTGGATGAATACATCCAATACCTCATGCCGCGGCTCAAACTAAATGGCTAGCTGTCGCCCGGATAGATGATCCTAGAAAATCCCTGAGTATGCCAGGGCTGAACCGGCAGAGGGAGACTTTGAAATCGTGTTAGCTTTTGCCCAGGAAGGGTGGAACAAATCTGTTCGTGGATGGGGTTCCAGCGTAAAATGACCAGTATGCGGAAGGAGTGAAGTATGCTCAAAGGTATCCATTTCGTTGTTGATGAGCATGGTCAGAAGACCGCCGTCCAGATCGATTTGAAAAAATATGGTGACTTATGCAATACCTTCGCCAATTAGGCGGTAGAAACGGCTGGATGAGCAGAGTGAATCCTGCCTAAACCGGCCACTTGAATAAAAATAGCGGCTAATAAATCGGCATCCGGTTTTTGCGGAAGCATTTTGATTGTTTCGTCCACATATCGGTCGCCTCGATAGCGAGCTTTCAAGTCCAAGACACTGAATGCCGGATCGTCCAGGCGATAACGATCCAAAAGGAGTTGAGAAAGATTGACCATAAACAGCCATAGGTTGGCGGCATTGGTCACTGGAGTTTGCTCAACATTCATAAAGTCTTCCAGACCCCAATATTGTTTGGCGTCGCGGAAGTTGAACTCGATTTGGAACCTGAGTTTGTAATCATCGATCAACAGATCGAACGGCAGGTCCAGATCAGTGCTGAACAGGACGACATGCGCTACCGCCTGGGTTTTCAGGTTGGTTTTGTGAATGATGACCACATTCAGTGGGATCGGGAATTCCTTGTTCCACATTTTCGCCTGGTAGATGTCTGTTTGAATGCCATCTTCGACGGTGGATTGCTGGAGATGCTCGTCGGGCAAGTTGGCATAGTTGATCTTCTGACCATACTTTGGATACGGCCCCCGTTTGGGTTTGGGTCCAGCGTAAGGTAAATACAGACCTGCATCGTGACGTAGCTTTGAGATCAGATGCAGTCCACTTTGCTGGACCATCCAGGTCGACGGGTAGTTGCCGAAATGACCATCCAGGATCAGGTATTTGAGCGAAATAAAGCCACCGATCTGCTTCAGGAGGGCTTGCAGCGCGGCTTGGATCCGCTTCAGCTCTGGGTTCAGTTCCACCTGTTGCTTGTCCTTGTTTTTACTGCCTTTCGGCCGGCCTGGTTTGCGTTTCTCGGATGATTTCTTAGCCTTGCGCTCTTGGGCTTTGGCTTTACAAGCCGCTTTTTCTGCTGCACTGCGCGCGATCTGCTCGACTTTGACGGGGCTGGAGCGTCGCAACCGTACGTTAATCAAACCGACTCGAAATCACAATGGTTTTTTTCTTACTATCCACACTAATAAATTAGCCCAGGCTTTCTGTCCAGGGCGCTGTTCTTGAATCGGCAAAAACAAAGTATGATTATTATTGTTGCCGGCCCGAGGCGATCATTCGCCCGCAACCGATGCGATTCGATCAATAGATCCATCCGCTATGAATCTGCACACCTACC
>MGNS01000050.1:33720-37517 GCA_001795165.1 Chloroflexi bacterium RBG_16_57_11 | reverse complement strand
AACCTGTGGGTAAGTTCGCTTTGGAGCGCGTTTTGCACCAAAAACTAGCTAGGTGTCGTAGCCCTGCGGCGGGGACTCGATGAATGCATGGATTTGGGCGCCTCGGGCCGCATTCGACTGTCTTTCCGGAACCTGTAAGGTTTCAACGGAACAGGAGCGGTAAGTAGTTTATGTAATCCAGGAGTCCACTCCAGAAGCCGCCCTTCAGGAGGTAGATGTCTCCGGAAAGGCTCCCGGGTTCCGGCTGGCCGACTGTGCCACTCAGGATATAAGGACCACCCTGGCTGACGCCTCCGCCGCTATCCACGGTCCACCAGGGGATGTTGTAGCCGGCAGCAGGAGTGTCCGGGGCAGCCTGGATCCCTGCCAGGGTTGCCAACAATGCCGCCAGGCACAAGACGCCCGCCGCCAGGAACATGAGATTTTTTCTACACATGGTTGCCTCCTAGCGCAGGGTGACGAATACCGGGATGGAATCCTGGTCTGCGACCGGCGCAGATAGAGCGATGCCGATCACTGGCGCTCCTTCTACAACCAGCATGCCGTTGACGTCCTGCTTCATCAAGGGCCGCGCCATCCCCGCTAGGTTTGAGGCGGTCAACCGCTCCCCAGGCGAGATCTGCATTGTGGGATCGACTTTTACCTGGGCGATGCCGAAGACGATAAGGGAGACATACTCGCCGGGTTGGGCAGGCCCGTCGGCGCTGTGCATGGACATTTCCCCTTCCGCTTCCTTGCCGGGGCCAGCTTCCCACACCATGCGGCTCTTGACCACACCAATCACGCCGCTGTAAGTGGTCGCATCGGCCAGGCGCACGAGCGGCATGGGGACGGAGCTCCCGGGTATTGGCTCAGTCACGCCGGAGACAGCCGCCAGGTCTCCTGGAGAGAGTGAATCTACGCCAGTTACCCGGACGACCAGCGAATAAGCGTTCGCCAAAACATTGCCGGCCTGGATGTTGTCTACGGTATAGAGAGCCCACTCGCCATCGACGTTAGAGGTATTCGACCAAAGCCCGTAAGTGGATACGCCGGGACTGGGGATATAGACGCCATAATTGGGGATGTCAGGGTTACTCCCGATCTGGATAGCGTCATCGCCCGTGTCTAAAATCCTGATGCCATCGCTGCCGGTAGTATTGCTGATGACAAGGCTGTAGTTCAGGCTGGGCCCAATCCGCAGGCCACCCGTGCTGGGTACTTTGAGCCGAATGCCGGCGTTGTAAAGAGACCACTCGCCGTTCGTGCCGTTGTAGTAAGTCCAGGCGCGGAAGGAACCGTTGGTGGCGTAGCCGTAGAAAGGCCAGCCGCCCGCATCAGATGTTTCCACGTACATCCCGCCATACTGGTTGGCGCTGCCGGTGTAACGGATGCCGAACACCTCGTTGCCGGAGACGCGGAAATTACGGCCGATGCCAACGAAGTTAACCCCCTCGTCCGTGTAGACGTTCGGCAGGGACAGAGCAGACGGAGCTGGGGAGAGCTTTTGGCGTGGGCTGAGAAGGGTGTACGCGCCCGTGCTGCTGCCTGGTCGAACGGCGATCTGCAGCCAGCGTCCTCCGCCGCCGAATGCCCCCGTGCCAAAATCAAGCTCGACGCTGAAGAAGCCCTGGTTTATGGCCACGTCGTTGTGCGTCACAATAGGGCCGATCTGCGCGCCGGCCGCCTCGCTGTCGAACAGCAAGAATTGTATATCGTAGCTGCCGTTGGCAGGGCTACCGTTGTCTACCAATCGGCCCTGGTAAGTAAAGCCAGTGCCGGAGGGAGCCAATAGGCTTTTGCCTGGCGGAGCGCCCCTGGCGGAGTTCCAGGCCGGCCAGACCAATGCCAGCAGGATGCCGGCCAGGAACGCGAAAACAAGGTAACCGGTCCTCGAGAATTTTGCCTTATTCATGGTTGTCTCCTTATTTGGTTGAAATCCAATTTGCGTGGCGGGCGCATGCCATGCGCCCCTACGACTTTCTGGTGATGGCTACGGGGTTTTATTCCGTTCGCCGATATCTGGCATTTCATTGTGTCTCTATGCCAATTCGGACCTGATTAGAACAATACTTATATTATAACTTGATGTGGGTTCTCAGGATTGAGTAGATTATATTTCCCCTATAGTAATGATGTGCTAAGTTTGTCAATCGTTTTCCTTAACCTGGCCCTGTAACACCTGGTTCTGCAAATCCCACATCCGGCGGTACAGGCCGCCCGCCCGCAAAAGCTCGTCCTGTCTCCCCCGCTCGACCACCAGACCCTGGTCCAGCACCAGGATCTCATCCATCGCCTCCAGGTCAACCAGGCGATGGGTGATCAGCAACAGCGAGCGGTCGCCCGCCAGGTCGAAGATCGAGCGCAGCACCTCTCGCTCGGTGAGCGCATCCAGGTTGGCGGTGGCTTCGTCGAGGACCAGCAGCGGGGCGTCCTGCAATAGCGCCCGGGCGATCGCCAGGCGCTGCCGCTGGCCACCGCTGAAGCGCAGCCCATGCTCGCCCGCCCAGGTATCGTAACCCTGTGGCAACGACTGGATGAAATCGTGAATTTGGGCGCGCCGCGCCGCCTGGATGATCTCCTCCCGGCTGGCGCCCGGACGGGCAATGCGCAGGTTATCCCAAACCGTGGCGCTGAATAAATAAGCGTTCTGCGAGATCACCCCCAGGCAACGCCGGACGTCGCCCTGTGTATAGCGGCGTATATCCTGCCCATCCAGGAGAATCTGGCCTTGCTCGAAATCCCAGAAGCGCGCCAGCAGGCTGACCAGGGTGGATTTCCCTGCCCCGCTTGGCCCGACAACAGCGATCCGCCCGCCGGGAGGAATTTCGAAGGAGATATCATCGAGCGCCAATGGGCTTGCATGTAAATGATCATAGCGGAAGGTCAGATGCTGGATCTCCAGCCCTGGCTTTCCAGGGGCGGGTAGCGGCTCTACCGGGTCCTGCACAACCGGCTTGGCATCGACCAGCTCGAACAAGCGCCGGGCTGCCTGCAGGTTGCCCTCCAGGTATTGCGCGGCCAGCGGCAGAGGAGTCACCGCCTCAAAGCTGGTCAGCGCGATCAACGCCAGGACAGCCAGGTAGACCCCAGGCAGGTCTCCGTTTCTCACCAGGGGGATGGCCAGCGCCAGGACCAGCCACGACCCAAAATGGGACAGCAATCCAACCAGGGCGGTTTGCAGCGTGCTGATATTCGCCATGCGCTGCTGCACAGCGACCAGAGAGCGGCTGATCCGGTCAACCTGGTCCAGGCGGGCTGCGCCGCCCCCGTAGGCGACCAGCTCGGCCATGCCCTGAACCCCGTCCACCAGGGCGACCCCCAGCTCGGCTCGTAAAGCGATACCGTGTCCACCAGATCGCCGGCTTAACCAGCGCGCCACTAAGGGGATGCCTAACGCGGCCCCCAGCCAGACCAATAGCCAGGCTAATGCCAGTTGCACAGAAAAGCCGGCCAGCAAGAAATAGACCGCCAACCCAACCAGTGAGGCGGCGAGCGGTGGAGCTGCCACGCGCACGTAAAAGCTTTCCAGCCCCTCGATATCACCCAGGATGCGCCTCAGCAGGTCGCCGCTGCGGAACATCATCAGGCGGGCGGGCGCCAACGGCTCAAGCGCTTGGTAGAACCAGACTCGCAGGTCCGCCAGCAAGCGGAAAGTCGCCTGGTGCGAGAGATAACGCTCGAGATAGCGGAACAACCCGCGAGCGATGCCAAAGGTGCGCACCCCTACAATGGCTACCTGCAGCTCGGCAATCGAGGGGTGCTGCGCGGCGGCGGAAATGATGTAAGCCGAGGCCCCCATCAGGCCGACGCCGGAA
>MGNS01000050.1:31775-33702 GCA_001795165.1 Chloroflexi bacterium RBG_16_57_11 | reverse complement strand
GCCAGCGCCGAGAACGCCACCAGCCCCTTGAACGGCGACAGAAAACCGAGCAACCGCCCCAACAGGCGCGGCGAGACCGGACCGGCAGGCGGGCCGGTCAAATCGCCGGTGGCAGGTGCGATGCCCGCCTGGGCAGCGGGTAGAAGCGCCGCCAGGCCCGCCTGAACCGGCATTTGCACGGTGAGAGGGGCGCCGGAGGACTGACGGTACGGTTCACTCCGCTCTTCTGGATGCGCCTGGCCAGCAAAGGCCTGGGCCAGCCGCCGGTACAGGCCATCCCGCTGCAAAAGCTCGGCGTGCGTCCCACGCTCCACCACCTCCCCTCGATCCAGCACGACGATCTGATCTGCACTGCGGGTAGTGGTCAGGCGATGAGCGATGATCAAGGCCGTGCGACCCTGCAGCAGGCGCCCCAGAGAGGCCTGCACCAGCGCTTCGCTCTGCGGATCGAGATTGGCGGTTGCTTCATCAAAAATAACCAAGGGCGCATCCACCAGGAAGGCCCGCGCCAGGGCAATCCGCTGCGCCTGACCGGCGCTCAGACGGGCGCCGCGCTCCCCGATGACCGTCTCGTAGCCCAGCGGCAGCACCTGGATGAACTCTTGCGCCTCCGCCTGACGGGCGGCTCGCTCGACCTCTTCCAACGTGGCCTCCGGACGGCCCAGGCGAATGTTTGAAATCACGGTATCGTTGAACAGGTAAGGATTTTGGGAAACCCAGGCTACCTGCGAGCGCCAGGCCTGCGGGTCGAAATCCTCAAGGGATTGACCATCCACGGTGATCCTACCACTAACCGGCTCGATAAAGCGGAGCAACAAAGCCGCCACGGTGCTTTTGCCGCCGCCGCTTGGACCGACCAGGGCAACCCTCTGACCAGCCAGCAAGTGAAAACTAACCCCATCGAGTGTTGCCTGGTCTACCTCCTGTCCAGCATAGGCAAAGGACACATTCTCGAACCGAATCTCAGGCGGCGTGGATTGAGCAACGGCCGACGAAGCCGGTTGGGCTTTAATCTCGTGAGGCGGGTTGCTGACCTGCGGGGCGGGCGTTTCAAGGATGGCGAAGATGCGCTGAGCCGCGGCGACACCGGACATTCCGGCGTGGAAGCGTGTGCCCAACAAGCGCAGCGGGAGGTAGAACTCCGGGGCCAGCAATAGCACAAACAGGGCTTGCTCAAATGGAAGCCGGCCATACAGCAAGCGCAGCCCTACTTCCACCGCCACGATGGCGGTGCTCAGGGTAGCAACCATTTCCAGCACAAGTGCAGACAGGAAGGTGACGCGTAAAACGCTCATCGTGCGCTGGCGATAACGGTCGCTGACCTCGGCGATGATGGCGGTTTGCGCCTGGCTGCGCCCGAGCAGCTTGAGGGTGGTCAGACCCTGCAGCACGTCCAGGAAGTAGGCGCTCATCCGGCTCAAGGCCTGCCACTGGCGACCGGTGAGCGTCTGGGCGACCTCCCCGATCAAGACCATGAACAGCGGGATCAACGGCGCGGTAAGCAAAAGCACCAGCGCGGATAAAGGATCTTGCGGGAAAACAATCAATAGATAGAGCAGCGGCACCAGGGCAGCCAACGCCAGCCCGGGCAGATACTGGTTGAAATAAGCCTCCAGGGCGTCGATGCCTTCCAGGGCTGTGCTGGTCAGCTCTCCGGTGCGCTCGCCGCGCGCATAGACCGGCCCCAGCTCGAACAGGCGCCGGAAGATGGCAGAGCGCAAATCGGTCTTGATGCGCGCGGCGATGGCACTGGCAGCCAGCTCGCTCCCCCAGGTCAGCAGCGCTCGCAAGATCATCGCCCCCAACAAGGCTGCAAGGAGGACAAAAACATCCGGTAGCCCAGAGCCACCCAGGTAAACCTGGTCCACCACCTGGCTGAAAAGCCCGGCCTGCAGGACCGTAAAAACGCCTGCTGCGAGCCCCAGCC
>MGNS01000050.1:22836-31677 GCA_001795165.1 Chloroflexi bacterium RBG_16_57_11 | reverse complement strand
TTAGTACACCATAGGCGACCGGGTGGTCAGCCGCTTGCGGAACACCCAATAGCTCCAACCCTGGTAGACCAGGACAAGCGGCACGAAGATGATAGCCACCACGGTCATCACCTGCAAAGTGTATGGACTGGAAGAAGCGTTGTAGATGGTCAGGCTGTATAACAGGTTGATTGAGGAGATCATCACCCGCGGATAGAGGATCAGAAACGCAGTGACCAGCGAGAAAGCGATCGCCAACGCGGTGGTCACAAACGCCCAGCCCTGGCGCATTTTTCTAAGGAAAAATCCGGTCAGCAGGATCGACACCATCCCGGTCAGTGGGACAACCCCCGGGTTAAAGCCCAAGCGTTGATAGATATCAGTGGCAAAGTAGGTCGCCGCCAGCAAAGCCAACAGCACCAGCACCACCACCAGCCACAGGCGTCTGGCTGTCGCTTGCGCTTTTTCCATGATCTCGCCATCCGTTTTCAAGCTCAAGAAGATGGCTCCATGGAGTGTGAACAGGAGCAAGGTCGCTACACCTGCAAACAGGGCGTAGGGGTTCAGCAGGTTGAAAAATCCGCCGACGTAGTTCATCTCCGCATCGATGGGCACCCCGCGCACCAGGTTGCCAAAGGCTACTCCAAGCAACAGCGCAGGTATGGCGCTACCCAGGAAGATCAGCCAATCCCACAGGTTGCGCCAGCGGGGATTGGCGTCTTTGCTGCGATATTCGAAGGCCACGCCGCGCCCGATCAAGGCCAGCAAGAGCAAGAACAGCGCCAGATAAAATCCACTGAACATCGTGGCATACCACTGCGGGAACGCGGCGAATGTCGCCCCGCCAGCGGTCAGCAGCCAGACCTCGTTGCCATCCCAGTGCGGGCCGATGGCATTGATCATCAAGCGCCGTTTGCCATCCACTGCCTGGGGGTCTTTATCCCGGCTGAGGAATGGCAGCAAGATACCTACGCCAAAATCGAAGCCCTCCAGCACGAAAAAACCGATATACAGCACCGCAATCAGGACAAACCAAAGTGTATTGAGGTCCATCTCTCGTCTCCATCCTGGGGATTAATCGTGCGCTCCCACCAACGAAGGCAGCGTATCTTTGACATCGGGCGAGCCGACCGCGCTGCTTTCCGGGCCCGCCTTGGCATATTTCATCATCAGGTAGACCATCGCCACCATCAAGGCACCATAGACCAGGGTATAACCCAGGAGGCTGACCAGCACCTGACCGCTCGAAACAATCGACGACACGCCTTGATCGACCGTCATCAAGCCATACACGACCCAGGGGATGCGCCCAAGCTCGGTCATCATCCAGCCGGCTGTATTGGCCAGATAAGGCAGGAAAATAGCCCATTGGAAGAGCTTCAAGGCTTTGGGGCGTTCCTCCAGGATCTCGCCCATCACCAGGAACAAACCGTACAGCGCCAGGCCGATCATCAAGAAACCCACGCCGACCATCACCCGGAAGCTCCAGTAGACCAGGGCGACAGGGGGGATGTAATCGCCAGCGCCAAACTGCCCCTCGAAAGCCGCCTGCAGGTCGTAGATGCCCTGGATTTCGCAATCCAACCGGTTATAGGCCAGCAGGCAGAGCAGGCGAGGCAGGCGGATCGAAAATACTTCCTCTCGCTGCGTCAGGTCGCCGATCGATAAAAGTGAGAAGGAGGCGGGTGATTCAGTGTTCCACAGCGCTTCTGCGGCCGCAATTTTCATCGGCTGCGACTCGACCATGTGCTGGGCCTGGCTATGACCGTTGAGCGCCACCAGCACCACTGCCACCGTGCCGATAATGGCCGCGATCTGGAACGAGCGGCGGAAGATGTCCACGTGGCTCTTGCGCAGCAGGTGGTAAGCGCTGACGCCCATCACAAAGAACGCCGCGGTGGCGAAACCGGCCGAGAGGGTATGGGGAAACATGACCCATACGTTGGGGTTAAGGACCAGATCAACGAAATTGGTCATCACTGCCCGCCCGTTAACCACCGCGTAGCCGACCGGCTCCTGCATAAATGAGTTTGCAATCAAGATCCACAAAGCCGAGATATTGGAGCCGAGCGCCACCATCCAAATCGTCGCGGCGTGCATCCCCTTGGAGAGCTTATCCCAGCCAAAGATCCAGATGCCCAGGAAGGTCGATTCCAGGAAGAATGCCAGCAGAGCTTCGATCGCCAGCGGCGCCCCGAAGATATCGCCCACAAAGCGGGAATATTCAGACCAGTTCATCCCGAACTGGAATTCCTGGACGATCCCAGTGACCACCCCCAGCGCGAAGTTTATCACAAACAATTTCCCCCAAAACTTCGTCATCCTCAGGTAAAGCTCCTTTCCGGAGCGGACATAGAGTGTTTCCATGAGCGCCACCAGGAAGGACAATCCCAGGGTGAGTGGAACGAAGAAGAAGTGATAAATCGTGGTAATGGCGAACTGCAGTCGAGAAAGCGTTAGCACATCCATAGACTACTCCTTATCCAAGCAAAGGCGAAAACTACACCAGGAGGCGCCAGGCTGCGTTGAGCAGCCCATCATTCTCTTTTATCCACGCTTAATGGTAAGGAGTTTTAACGGCTATGCCAGATACAAAGTATCCTATTCATACCATGGCAAATGTCACCTCTTATGTAACCCCCCATGCATCACCCTCGACACAGCCTCCGGGTTTGTGCTATGTCCGGCGCACAAACCCGGAAACGAAGTCAGGCGCGCCAGAAACCGCGCCGTACCGAGCGCACATCCTCGGCAGTGATAAAAGCCGAATCATCTACTTCATTGACCAGCTCCTGCACCTTGGAGACATTTTTTCGTAGCACGCTGCAGCTAAGCATCGTCACCACACCATCCTTGCCGCGGCCGGAGATCTCTGTGATGGCATAGCCCTCTGAGCGCAGACGCTCGGCGAGCGCCGCGCCACGCCGGGGACTGATAATGCTCAACTGGATGTGTCCAATTGCCAGACGCTCTTCGATCGTAATCCCAACGACAATACCTGTGGCAAACCCGGCCGCGTATCCCAGGATGTTCAATGGATTATCCAGATTGTTCAGGACAGAGCCGATGGCAATCACAAAGATTAGGGCCTGGAAAAAGCCCAGCACCCAGGCGATTTTTTTGCGCCCGCGCATCATCACCAGGACGCGTAGCGTGTCCAGGGTCATGTCGGAGACGCGCAAAGCAAAGATCATGCCAGCGCCTAATAAGGCCGAAATTGTAAACCAGCTTTCCATGGTCAGCTCTTATTGTTCCTCAACCTGCTCCGCCTGAGCGGCTTGCATGGCGGGGATATACATTCGATCCAGGTACTCACGAAGCATTCGTCGCATGCTGAACTGCGGGCCAATCGTGCGGATCGACTCTTTCACCCTTGAAATCCATTCCTCTGGCAAGCCGTCTGAAGAGCGAAGCTGATAGTATAGCGGAACAATCTCTTTTTCAAGGGTATCGTATAGATTCTGAGCATCCTCCGCATCCTGCTGGTCAGAGTTGCTATAATCGATATCCTTGCCGATTGCCCAACCATTCTGGCCATTATAGCCTTCACGCCACCAGCCATCCAGCACAGAGAAATTCAAAACGCCGTTCAGGGCTGCCTTTTGGCCCGAGGTGCCCGAGGCTTCGTTCGGCCGGCGTGGAGTATTCAGCCAAACATCCACACCCTGCACCAGATAGCGTGCCAGGTTCATATCGTACTCTTCCAGGAAGACCAGGCGGCCGCCGTTTTCAGAGCGCTTGACCGCCCGGTAAACCTCCTGGATCAACATTTTTCCACCCTCGTGATCGGGGTGAGATTTACCGGCAAAAATGATTTGCACCGGCTTATCAGGCACGTTGACGATCTTTAGCAAGCGGTTCAGGTCGCTCAGCACCAGGTTGGCGCGCTTGTACGGCGCAAAACGACGCGCAAAACCGATCGTAAGCGCATAGGGAGAAAGCAGCACACCCGAGGCGACCACCTGAGAAGGATACCAGCCACCGCGCAGCCAGCGTTGCCGGGTGCGCTCGCGGATGTAAGCCGTAAGCTTCCGCTTGAGGTGCAGCCGCACCGTCCAGAGCTGTTCGTCCGGTATGGTGTTCACCAGCTCCCATATGTCGGGATCATCTACGTGCTCCATCCAGTCCGCGCCCAGGTAGCGGTCGTAGAGGTTGATCAAGCGGCGAGCCAGCCAGGTGCCGGTGTGCACTCCATTGGTGATATGGGTAATCGGCACATCCTCCACAGCACGATCGGGCCACAAGTGCCGCCACATTCGACGCGCCACTTTCCCGTGCAGCTCCGAAACAGCGTTGCGTCCTTCCGAGAGGCGCAGCGCCAGCGCCGGCATGCTGAAGGTGTCACCCCAGCTCACCGTGTGGCGCGCCAGGTCGATAAACTGGTCGCGGGTCAGGCCCAGCTTCGGCCAGTAATTAGCGAAATACTTATCGATCAGCCAGAGATTAAATTCATCATTGCCGGCGGGAACCGGTGTGTGAGTGGTAAACACATTGCTGGCATACACGCGCTCGGCAGCCTGCTGGAACGTCTCACCGGATTCCAGGTATTCACGGATGCGCTCCAGGGTTAAAAACGCCGAGTGGCCCTCATTCATATGCCAGACTACCGGCTTGTAGCCCAGCCTGCGCAGGGCGCGCACACCACCGATGCCAAGCAAGATTTCCTGGGAGATGCGCAAGTCAGGATCGCTGCTATACAGTCGGGCAGTCAAAGCCCGGTCATGCACCGGGTTATCATCCACGTTGGCGTCTAAAAGGATCAGTGGAACACGCCCAACCTGGATTTGCCACAAACGGACAATTACTTCCCTACCAGGGAGCTCAACGGTCACCTGGGCGGGCTTGCTTTGCTCATCCAACAGAGGAAACACAGGCAGCTCATCGAAGGGATGCAGGTCATAATGCGCTTCCTGCCAGCCATCCTCGGTGATGCGCTGGCTGAAGTACCCTTCGGTATAGAAAAAACCGACCGCCACCAGGGGCAGCCCAAGATCGCTGGCCTCTTTAGCGTGGTCGCCGGAGAGGACGCCTAAACCGCCGGCATAAATGGGAAGCGTCTCGTGAAGACCGAATTCCATCGAAAAATAGGCGATCAGGTTATTCACCAGCTCCGGATGAGTCCGGGAGAACCATGTATCGGTCGCTTCGATATATTGATCGAAAGCCCGGAAGATACGGTCATAAAACTCGAGATAATAACGGTTATTCATCACGGCATTCAACCGCGCCCGCTCGACCTGACGTAAAAAGAGCACCGGATTATGGTTAACACGCTCCCATAGCTCTGTGTCTATGCGCGAGAACAGGCGTTGTGCTTCCGGATTCCAGGTCCACCACAGGTTATAAGCCAATTCTGCCAGGCGATCTACTCGCCGCGGCAGGCTGAAGTTATTCGGTGGTTGTGCACGATTATTCAACATCGTCGATAATCCTCAATACAGAATCTCTCTGGCGCAAGCGCGCCAGAGCGGCATTTATCTTACCACATGCCAGGCATAATTTTGCTTAACAAACTGATTTGCATTTTCTCGAGAATTGCAGGATTTAGGATACAATTACCCTCATGAGCACAACCATACAGCTTTTCGTCACCTGCATCATTGATATGCTGTACCCGGAGGTCGGGGAGGCGGTGGTCAAAGTCTTGCAGCGCGCCGGGGTCACAGTCGAATTCCCAGCCGGCCAGACCTGTTGCGGGCAACCTGCCTTTAACGCCGGGATGCGCGCCCAGGCACGTCCAATCGCCATGCATACCATTCGAGTTTTTGAGAAAACCCAGGGACATGTGATCGTGCCATCCGGCTCTTGCGCCGCGATGATCCGGCATGGATATCCGGAGTTGTTTGCCGAGGATGAAGAATGGCTGCCGCGCGCCCGTCTGCTGGCAGAGCGGACTTTCGAGCTTACCGAGTACCTGGTCGACCAGCTAGGCGTGACCGACCTGGGAGCGCGCTTCCCCGGAAAGCTGACCTACCACGCCTCCTGCCACCTTTTGCGGGATCTGGGGGTAAATTCCCAGCCACGGGCGCTGTTGTCCGGGGTGCGGGAGGCTGAGCTGGTCGAGCTTCCTTATACTACCGAGTGTTGTGGTTTCGGCGGGGTCTTCTCGGTCGAGCACCCCGAGATCTCCACGGCGATGCTGGAACGTAAGATCGCCAATATCGAAGCCAGCGAGGCGCCGCTGGTGGTATCCTGCGACGGCGGGTGCATCACCAATATCAACGGCGGGCTGCGCCGCCAGGGCAAGCCGCAGCGCGCAGTCCACATCGCTGAAATCCTGGCTCAAGCCGATAACGAGCGCTGAGCTGTGTTTTGAGGCACCGATGCCGGACACCTTCCACGAACAAATTCGCACCGCGCTGGATAACCCCACCTTACAGATGGCCCTGGATGGCAACGCCGAGCGCCGTCTGAAAGCGCTCAATCAGGCTTTCGCCACCTTACCCGAGAACCGTGAGGCGCTGCGCCAGCGCGCCCATGCTGTGCGCGCTCATACCATCGCTCACCTGGACCATTACCTGGATCAGTTCATAGCCAACGCCCAGGCAAACGGGTTGATCGTCCACCAGGCGGTAAACGCCCAGGAGGCAGTGGGAATCGTACTTCAGATCGCCCGAGGCGCCCATTCAAAGGTCGTGGCAAAATCCAAATCCATGGTCAGCGAAGAAATTCACCTGAACCATGCACTGGAAGCGGCAGGGTTCAACCCTGTTGAGACAGACCTGGGTGAATACATCATCCAATTGCGCGGCGAGCCACCCGCCCACATCATCACCCCGGCGGTGCACCTGACCCGCACCCAGGTGGGAAAAACCTTTGCCGAAAAATTGGACATCCCTTTCACCGAGGATATTCCGACCCTTACTGCTACAGCCCGTAAGGTGCTACGGCGGACCTTCCTGGAGGCCGGGTTGGGCCTATCCGGGGTCAATTTTGGCGTGGCCGAGACCGGCACGCTGACCCTGGTGACGAACGAAGGCAACGGTCGGATGTGCACCACGCTGCCGCCGCTGCACGTGGCTTTGATGGGCATCGAGCGCCTGGTCCCCACGCTGGATGACCTGGCGTTGATGCTTTACCTGCTGCCGCGCTCTGCGACCGGCCAGAAGCTCAGCGTCTATACCAGCCTGATCCACAGCCCACGGAGGCCCGGCGAGCTGGATGGGCCTGATGAGCGACACCTGGTGCTGGTAGACAACGGACGCCGGGCTATGCGCCAATCGCCGCTGATGGAAGGGTTGTATTGCATCCGCTGCGGGGCGTGTTTGAACGCCTGCCCAGTCTTTCGCGAGATCGGCGGGCATGCTTACCAGGCTGTGGATGGTCGCATTACTCCCTATCCTGGGCCGATCGGCTCGGTCGTCTCGCCAGGCCTGTTCGGGGTACCGGAATTCGGACACCTGGCGCGCGCCTCCAGCCTGTGTGGAGCGTGCAAAGAGGCCTGTCCGGTAGACATCGACCTGCCCAAGCTGCTGTTGCGGGTACGGGCGGCGGGCGCAGACCTGGAAGGGTATAAAAAGACCTCGGGCTTATCCACACAAGACAAGGCGGGCACCCAGCCCTCTGTAAAGCTTCGCTCACACGTGCCACTCGGGATGCGGCTGAGCCTACGCGGCTTCGCATGGATCGCCTCTTCACCGGCGCTATTCTCCATGGCGCAGCGCCTGGCAGGTTTTTTTAGCCGCATCATCTCACCGCGCTCGGAATGGCTGCGCCTGCCGAGGTTCACCGGTTGGGGATATTCGAAGGATTTCCCCCGGCCAACAACCCGGCCATTCCACGAGCGTTTTGCAACCCTTGCCGCTGTCCCCTCAGCGAATGAATATCGAGCCATCCCGGCGCAACCTACCGGACAATTCGAGCCCGCAGCAGAAACCAAACCTGTTTCGCATGAGGCGCTGGTGGATCGCTTTTGCGAAGAGCTGACCGTTTTAGGCGGCGCAGCCAGGCGGTGTACAGTAAATGAGCTCGCTGGAGGATTGCTGGAGGACCTGAACGACCTGGGGATAACGGCCTTGCAAGCCTGGGACGAAGAACATTTTCCCGCCGGGCTGATCCCGGCGCTGCGCCTCGGAGGAATCCTGGTGCAGGCCACGCCTGACCCCACATTGCGAGCCGGGCTGACCGGCGCCCTGGCAGGGATCGCCGAGACCGGAACGTTGGTTTTGCCCGGCGGCGGCGGCAGGCCACAAACCGCCTCGCTGCTGCCGGAGATCCATTTTGCTGTGTTGCGCCAGACCGACCTGGTTCAGACCCTGGTGGAAGCCCTGCGCCTGCCAGGATTGAGGGATTTCCCTACGATCGTTTTAGTCAGCGGGCCATCGCGCACGGCGGACATCGAGATGACGCTGACCATTGGGGTGCATGGTCCGCGTGAGTTAAGAGTATTCATCGTATAGCCCATATCTTCGCCCGCTGTGAGCCAGTCGCCAACGGATAAACCTGCCTCCCCCGCACAATCGGATAGCAACGGAAACTTGCAGCCACAAGCACCCGCCGAGCTGTCTGTTCTGCCGTCCAGCGATTCGCCTGCGGAAAAAGCCCACACCGGCCCAACACCGAAAAGACGATCCGGATTCAGCCGTGCACAGAGCTGCATCATCATTCTGCTGGCGGCGTTCATGCTGGCCGCTGTCACCGCACTGGCGTTCATCGTTTTTCAGACAACAGGGCGGATGTCCCCCACGGTTCCGCCACAGCCAGGGCGAGCGACTGCGCTCAATGCTCCATTGACCTTCATTGAACCTCCCTCAACGTGGACCCCTACTCCTCCAACCCCCACTTTAATCCAACCTTCCTCGACGATTGTCCTGACTTCCACTCCTGGCCTTCCCCCAACACCGCTGCCATCCCTGACGCCGA
>MGNS01000050.1:4831-22797 GCA_001795165.1 Chloroflexi bacterium RBG_16_57_11 | reverse complement strand
GTGTATCGCTTCGGCAGCGGCTCTAAAAAGCGCATGATTATCGCCGGCATCCACGGAGGGGCTGAGGGTAACACCATTGCCCTGGCAGACCAGTTGATCGCTTATCTCCGCCAGAATCCTCAGGCCGTCCCGCATGGATATACCTTGTACATCTTGCGCTCGCTGAACCCGGACGGCGAAGTGCTGGGGAACGTCCCCGGAGGGCGGCCCAATGCTAACGGCGTCGATCTTAACCGCAACTTTGACGTCGGCTGGCAAGCTGATTTGAAAGGCAACGGCTGTTCCTCCGCTCCAGGCACCGCCGGCGCTGGTCCAGGTTCCGAGCCAGAGACTCGAGCGCTGAAAGGATTCCTGCAAGCCAGCCAGGTGGAGGTGTTGATCAGCTATCACAGCGCTTACCTGGGGATTTTTCCCAGCGGCGATCCTGCACGCCCGGAATCGGTCCGGCTGGCTGAGGCGATTCACGATATCAGCAATTACCCGTATCCACCGGTGCGCAATGGTTGCGAATATGCCGGTACGTTGGTGGACTGGGCAGCCAGCAACGGCGTGAAAGCGGCAGTGGATGTGGAGCTGAACAGCGATGTTGATACAGAGTTCGAGACCAATCTCAGGGTGTTGTCTTTGCTGCTCAGCTTCGAGCCGCAGATTCCGCCTACCTTACCAGCGATCACACCCTTTGATACACTTCCTGGCCAGACGATAACGCCTACCATCGGTGTAACATCAACCATTACACCAACCGTCAAGCTCCGCATTCCACGAACCCCGGAAATCCCTCCCAACCCGTGATTTCGGGGATCACTCCTCGACCTTGCGGCGCAGGCTCTTGATCTCGCCGCGGCGACGTTTCTCATCCAGGCGTTTCTGTATCGATTCTGCAGTGGGGCGGGTCTTTTTGCGCGGCTTTGGTTTTTCAGTCGCCTTGCGGATCATGGCCACCAGCCGATCGATGGCATCCTGGCGGTTGTGCTCCTGGGTGCGGTAGCGGCGCGCCTCGATGATCAGATCCCCCTCCTCGCTCAGGCGCTTGCCCGCCAACCGCTCCAGGCGCAGACGGACATCTTCCGGCAAAGATGGCGAGCGGCGCACATCGAAGCGCAGCTGGACAGCCGTTGCCAGCTTATTGACGTTTTGGCCGCCGGGTCCCGAGGATTGGACGAACTCCAGCTTGATCTCGTCATCTTCCAGGGAGATCGAGTCGGTTACTTCGATCATATCGTCCGATTATATCAAGCGCCGGCATTTCCATCGCCCGGTTTGGGCAAGCTGGGAGACTGGCGCAATTTGCCGGGTTAACTATCGAAGGCGGTGGTTACAGACCTTTAGCCAGATGGTAATACAAGTCGTTCCAGCGTAGCTCTTTCTTAAACTCATCCAGCCGGGTATTTTCGTCGATCAGCAGGAATTCGATTCCGGCCATCTCGGCAAAATCCTGCAAGTGTTCCGGGGTGACGGAATAGCTGAAGCCGGTGTGGTGGGCGCCGCCAGCGTATATCCAGGCAGCCGCGGCAATCTTGAGGTTTGGCCGAGGCAGCCACAATGCGCGCGCCACGGGCAGCTTCGGCAGTGGAGCATCGGTGGGAACCACATCCACCCGGTTGACGAGCAGGCGGAACCGCTGGCCCATGTCGAGCAGCGAGGCGCAAACCGCCGGTCCGGTGTTCGAGTCGAAGATCAGGCGGACGGGGTCGGCCTTACCGCCGATGGAGAGCGGTAGAACTTCCAGTGTGGGCTTGCCAGAGGCGATGGAAGCGCAAATCTCAAGCATGTGGGCGCCGAGCACTTTATCGCCGGAGGCGCTGAGATGATAAGTGTAATCCTCCATGAAGCTGGCGCCCCCCCAAAGTCCTGCGCCCATCACTTTCATCGCCCGCACCAGCGCCGAGGTCTTCCAGTCGCCCTCGGCGCCGAAACCGTAGCCATCCGCCATCAAACGTTGGACCGCCAGCCCGGGCAATTGGGCCAGACCATGCAGATCTTCGAAGGTGGTGGTAAAAGCGGTAAAATTACCTGATTTGAGGAAGGAGCGCAACCCGGCCTCGATGCGCGCCCCCTCGCGCAAGGAGGCGTGCTTCTCGCCGCCCGGTCGCAAAGCCGGTATGACGTCATACTCGTCGAGATACTGCTCCACGAGCTGATTAATCTCGGTTTCGCCGGCCTGTCCAACGGAGCGAACCAGATCACCCACCCCGTAGCCATAGACGCTGAAACCCAGACGCATCTGCGCTTCGACTTTATCGCCTTCGGTGACAGCCACATCACGCATATTATCGCCGAAACGGGCGACCTTGCCATGCCGGGCATCCTGCCAGGCGCAGGCGGCGCGGGCCCAAACCCCCAGGCTATCCTGAACATCCGCATCCTGCCAGTGACCAACCACGACCTTGCGGTTCAACCGCATGCGGCTGCCGATAAAGCCGAACTCGCGATCGCCGTGGGCGGATTGGTTCAAGTTCATGAAATCCATGTCGATTTCCGACCAGGGGATCTCGCGATTAAATTGAGTGTGAAGATGGACGAAGGGTTTTTTCAGCAGGCTCAAGCCGGCAATCCACATTTTGGCTGGCGAGAAGGTGTGCATCCAGGCTACCAATCCGACACATTTACCGGCAGAATTCGCCTCCAGACATAACTGGCGGATGGCGTCGGGTGTGGTCAGCACCGGCTTGAAGACCACCTGAACCGGCAGGTGCGGCGAGGCATTCAAGGTGGCCGCGATCCGGCTGGAATGCTCGGCAACCTGCTCGAGCGTTTTTGGACCGTACAGATGCTGGCTGCCAGTTACAAACCAGACTTCGAACTGCTTGAGATCGATCATATGCCGCTCCTGTTTTATCGTTTGAAGGGAAAATTTTTGCTAAGATGTGGACGATGACCTATTGTCCGTATTGCTCGGAATAGCGCTTATGCAGCCGCTTCACCATTTCTGGTGGGATAGGGATCAAATCGCCTAGTTGCATGGCATAGAAAACCGTCCGGGCAATGTCTTCAACCATTACAGCAGCTTTTACGGCGGCTTTTGGATCCTTCCCAAGGGTGAATACGCCGTGGTTTTGCATCAAAATCGCGGAGCTCTCGCCGATGGAGCGCACCACCTCCTGGCCGATGGCCTCATCACCGATGGGGGCAAAACCGCCTAGCGGAATTCCTCCACCGAATTCATCGCAGATGGCGGTCAGCACAGGTGGAATCGGCTTCCCCACTGCGGCAAAAGCCGTGGCAAACGGGGAGTGGGTATGGACGATGCCATTTACATCCGGGCGCTGCCGGTAGATGTACAGGTGTGTGGCAGTGTCGGAGGAGGGTTTCAACGTACCTTCTACGATGTTCCCATCCAGGTCGAGGACCACCATGCTCTCTGGGGTCAAGTCAGGGTACATCACCCCGCTCGGCTTGATAGCCACCCATCCCGTCTCGGGGTCGCGCCCGCTGATGTTGCCGCTCGTCCAGGTCACCAGGTTGTTTCTGGGCAATTCAGCGTGGAGCAAATGAAGCTGCTGTCGGAGTGACTCGAGGTACACGATCGATAACCCATTCATTCATCGGGCGCTTATATGCGGAGGCTGCTTTGACGCACAACCAGCTCTGGAGTTAAGACGATCGTCCTGGAGCCAACAGGCAGATCGTGATCGCGGGTTTTCTCGATAGCACGGACGGTCTCCTCGACGGCGGTGCAACCAAGCAGGTGCTGATCTTGGATGACTGTCGTGAGTGGAGGCCAGTAGTAGGGCGTTTCGGTAAGGCCATCGAACCCAACCACCCCCAACTGTGAAGGGACGGCGATACCTTCTCGACAAGAAATCTGTAATACGCTCAGCGCCATCTGGTCGTTGGCTACAAAAACTGCCTCCATCTCCGGATACTGTTCCAGCAATTGGTGGAAAGCGGCATCACCCGATGAAGACGACCAGTTGCCCTCAGCCCAATGGGCTTCTTGCGCCTCGATCCCGTGTTGCGCCAGGACAGATTGCCAGCCAGCTTTTCGCTGGCGGCTCTCCCACCAGTCCATTGGGCCGGAGATGTGCCCTATGCGCCGGTAGCCTTGGCCGAGCAGATGCTCGGTAGCTATTTTTCCGCCTAAATAATTGTCGTAGTGGACGATCGAGAGGTTGGGGTGTTTTTCCATCGTCAGAAAGACGATCGGGACCGGAATCTCTGAAAGAACTGTATCCACCCAACAGTGATTGTCGCCGACCTGAGGCACTGCCCAAACGATCCCATCCACGTGATGGGAAAGCAGGGTCTGCAGGATCGGCTGAACGTTATCGGAATCAAACCGGTCCAGGTTTTTGAGGAGCAGGGTGTAATCCATTTTCTCGGCCTGGCTGGTGATGCCATCCAGTGTGCGAGATGGACCGATATATTTCAGTCCGGCTGTGACAACCCCCAAAGTGTAGCTACGCTGCTGAATCAGGCTGCGAGCCAGGGCGCTCGGTTGGTAGCCGAGCTCTTCGATGACCTGCTGGATGCGCTGGCGCGTTTCCTCGGCAACATCAGGCCGATTATTGATCACCCGTGAAACCGTCTGGGTCGAGATTCCAGCGGCTTTAGCAACCTGCTTGATGGTCGGACGTTTGTTATGAAGGTTCATAACCGGAGCCACCTCCGTCCAGGGGATACCGTTATCGTTATCGGGAACGATAACATGATAGCAAATATAGAGATGTTTGTCAAGTAGTTCAACTTCAAACTCTTGACATCCCCCCCATTTTTTGCTAAGATAAAGAGCACCACGTGAACGATAACGGGAACGATAACAGAACGGCCAGCATTTTGCCAATTCGGATGCCTGAATCGGCACAACCTCACGATCCCCAGCAGGCAAGATAAATTGTTCGAGGAGGTGTACATGGTTTGACAGAGCTCGCAGCTTTTCCGGTCCTCTCTACAAACACCCGATGATAAGGAGATGAAAAGATGAAAAAGCTTTCTGTTTTGTTTAGCGTCCTTCTGATCCTGAGCTTTGTGATCAGCGCCTGTGGCCCAACAGCAACCCCCACCAAAGAAGCCGCGACTGAGGAGGTCGCTCCTGTAGAAGTTACCACCGAGGAAGTGGCGACAGAAGAGGTCGCCACGGAAGCGGTGATGACAGAAGAGGTTGCCACCGAAGCGCCCGCAGTGACGGAGGGTGCGGCTCCTGCGCAGGAAGGCGGATGGTGTTCCGGTACCAATATCGTATTCTTCCCTGGCGGTGCTCCTGGCGGCCCCTTCGAAACGGTAGTCTATAACGGCGCTGTCCAGGCCGCGGCCGATACAGGCGCAAATGTAGAGTATGTGTGGTCAGATTGGAACCCCGAGAAGATGATCACCCAGTTCTCCGAAGCCATGGCCACCAACCCGGACGGCATCGCCGTCATGGGTCACCCAGGGACTGAGGCCTTCGCGCCATTAGTGGATGAAGCTGAAGCCAATGGGATCATTGTGACCAGCATGAATGTCCAGCTGGCTGATCTTCAGAGCAAGTATGGTGGTAACGGCTTCGGATATGCTGGTGCGCTTCAATATGAAGCCGGACATGCATTAGGCGTGGAAGCATTCGCCCGATCTGGATTAGCCGCGGGCGATAAGGCCTTCGTCTGGGGTCTGATCGCCCAGGCCGGGCGTGGCGAGCGCACCAAGGGCATCGTCGACGCTTTGGAAGAAGCTGGCATGGAAGTCATCTACCAGGAAATTGATGACGCCACCAATAAAGACGCGGCCGCCGGCGTGCCGATCTTTGTAGGCGTGATGTCCGCCAATCCGGAAATCAAGATGATCGTCACCGATCACGGCAACGTGACTGGCACCCAACAGACCTACCTGGAGAGCGCCGGACTTGGACCGGATGATGTCTTCGCGGCTGGCTTTGATCTCTCCATCTCGACGGTAGACGCCATTCGCGCTGGATGGACCGACCTGGTATCGGATCAGCAGCAGTTCCTGCAAGGTTACTTTGGTGTCCTGCAAATCTGCCTGACCGATAATTATGCTTTCTCCGGCCTGCAGATCGACACCGGCGCCGGCTTTGCCCACAAGGATAACGTCGAGCTTCTGGCTGGTCTGGTGGAGCAGCAGATCCGTTAACCATTTACCACTCAATTGCTCTACCCCTTCACTTTGGGGTAGAGCAGTTCCGGCGAGGGCTGAACAAGGATATACCCGCAGGATCGACCTCCTGCTTGATCAATTGGCCTATCCAGGTTCGGCTCTCGTCCTCTTTGAGGTGAAACGATGGAAAATCGCTTGGAATTGCACAATGTTTCCAAAGTGTTTGGCGAGGTTCAGGCCCTGGAAGATATCGATTTCCACCTCGGGCGGAACGAAGTCGTGGGGTTGCTGGGGGATAATGGCGCAGGCAAATCGACAATGATCAAGATCGTCACAGGTTATCACCAGCCAACCAGCGGAGAGATTTACTTCGACGGTCAGAAAGTTGAACACTTGACCGTGCCGCTGGCGCGCCAGCTGGGAGTAGAGACGGTCTACCAGGAGCGCGCCCTGGCCGATCTGCAGTCGTTGTGGCGCAATATATTCCTTGGCCGCGAGCTGACCAACCAGTATGGTTTTTTGGATGTCAAAAAAATGAAACAAGAGACCCACAGCTTAATGACCCAATCGATGGGTTTTACCTCCTCAGCGGTTAACCCAGATTCAAAGGTTGGCACCTTTTCCGGCGGCGAACGGCAGGGTGTGGCCATCGTGCGGGCGCTGTACTTCGACGCCGACATCATCATCCTGGACGAGCCGACCATGGGGCTATCCTTGAAGGAAACTCAAAAACTGTTAAATTTTGTACGTGGTATTCGCGATGCTGGCAAGTCTGCCATCTTTATCGATCACAATATCTTCCACGTGTACGCCGTCGCCGATCGGGTGGTGGTCATCGATCGTGGCCGGGTGGCCGGGGAATTCATGACCAAGGAGATCAGCCTGGATAATTTGATGGAAAAAATGATCCGTATCGCTGAAACGGGCAGCTTTGATTAAGGCGGCCGAGCCGACTGAGGAAATTAAAAGATGACTACCATTGAAACCACCAGTATTCCTCCTTATAAAGAAACCTTCAGCCTGAGAAAATTTGTGCGCGCCAACGGCACACAATTGGGAATTCTCAGTGTGTTCCTCGGCTTGTGGATCATTTTCATCCTTGCTGCGCCGGATACTTTCACAAAGCCGCAGATCTATTACGCCTTCATGTCGACCATCCCATTTTTCGCCATCATGGCGATGCCTTTAACGATCCTGGTCATCGCGGGTGAAATGGATCTATCCTTCCCTTCGATTATGGCGATCGGGTTGGTGGTCTTTTTGTTAACCTATTTTCAATTCGCATCGATCTTGCTAAGTTTTGCAGCGGCGTTGCTGGTCGGGCTCTTCGCCGGATGGCTGAACGGTTTCATCGTGGTGCGGTTCGGCATCCCCTCGCTGGTTGCCACCATCGGCACGCAGTTTTTCTGGCGTGGGGCGGTATTGGTGTTAGCACAGAACAAGAATGGCTCTTTAGCTTACGCCATGGGCACCCCGCTGTACAACATCCTGGTAGGTAAATTGTTCGGCGTCTTCCCGATGCAGATGGTCTGGTTGATCGTAATCGCAGTTCTATCCTGGATACTGCTCAACCGCACCCGCTTCGGGGCGCACATTTACCTGATCGGCGATAACGCCGAGAGCGCCAAGCTGATGGGCGTAAACAACGGGAGGGTGCGGATCCAGGCCTTCATGTTAGTCGGCGTGGTGGCGGCTCTGGCAGGCGTTATTGCCAGCCTGCATGTCAAATTCTTTTGGCCCAGCCTGGGAGAAGGCTATTTGTTGCGCACGCTGGCATCGGTCTTCCTGGGTGGAACGTCCGTCTTCGGTGGTGTAGGCACCATTTTCGGCACTTTCATCGGCGCCTTCATCATCGGCGCTATCGAAGCCGCAACGGTTGCCGTCGGTCTGACCGGCTTCTGGACCCAATTGATCTACGGCTTAATTATCATCCTTTCCGTGATCATGCACAGCTTCCTGCGCAGGCGGATGGAGTAACACTGGTTTGTGGCGCGATCGATCGATGAATCCTCGACAACGCGTACAAACAGCCCTGAACCACCAAGAGCCAGATCGCATCCCCATCGACCTGGGCGGCACAATCGTATCTTCAATCACCAAAACCGCATATCTCGACCTCAAGCGCTATCTGGGTCTGCCCGTGGAGGAGATCACCATGCTGGATAATGTCCAGCAGCTTCCGTACATGGCCGAAGATCTGCTCCAGCGCTTCGAGGTCGATTTTCGTTTGGTGCAGCTCCCCGCCGCTACCGCCCCAGGCCTGGCGGTCTTCGAGGAGGGCGATTACTATGCCTTTATCGACCGCTGGGGCTCAAAATTGCATATGCCGCGGCAAGGCGGGCTGTATTTTGACTGGGTCGAATTCCCAATCAAAGACGCTAGCATGCAAGCGCTGGATGAATACGCCTGGCCGCGCCCCGACCCGCAGGAGTACAACCTCCAGCTCAGGGCCCAGGCAGAAGCGCTGTATCAAAACACCGACTTCGCCCTGGTCGGCAGCGCGGTGATTGGCGGCGGCATCTTCGAGCAGCCCGCGCGGACGATGGGCTTGCCCAACTTCCTGATGGCGCTGATCCAGGAGCCAAAATTTGCCGACCGGCTGATGGATCAGATCACCGATATCTATATCGAATCGTGCAACAACTACCTCGACGAGCTGGGCCAGTACATCCAGGTGTTCACCTTTTGGGATGATGTCTGCACCCAGGATGGCTGGATGATCCGGCCCGACCTGTACCGCAGGCTCGTCAAGCCCAAGCAGCGCCGCCTGGTGGAAGCGATTAAAAAGAAGACGGATGCAAAGCTGTTCTACCATAGCTGCGGCGCCACCTTCGATTTGATCCCCGATCTGATCGACATCGGTTTCGACATCCTGAACCCGGTGCAAGTCTCAGCCAAAGGGATGGATACCAGGCGGCTGAAGCAGACCTTCGGCAAGGAGATGACTTTCTGGGGGGGCGGGGTGGATACACAGCACGTGCTGCCGTTTGGCACTCCTCAGCAGGTCATGGACGAAGTGAAACGGCGTATCGATGACCTGGCCCCCGAGGGCGGTTTTGTTTTTACCACGGTGCACAACATCCAAGCCTTTGTACCGCCGGAGAACATCGTGGCGGCCTTCGACACAGCTCTGGAATATGGGAAGTATGATTAGAGGACCATCCATGAAACATCGCGAGCGCGTCCTGACCGCCCTGAATCATGAAGCCCCTGACCGTTGCCCGCTGCAAGTCAGTTTTACACCTGAGTTTGCCGACCGCCTGAGGGCAGATTTGCAGGTTAAGGGACAGCGGGTGCACAACCCGCACGGCGGCGGGAACACCTACGAGCTGGAGCGGGCGCTCGGAGAGGATATGCTCCTGGTTTCGGTGGGCTGGGCGAACTCCTACTACCAACAGAGCGGCGCTTACATCGACGAATGGGGGATTACCTGGAAGCCGATCGAATACACCACGCCTTATGGGGTGGGCAGTTACACCGAGCCCACCGGGCATCCCCTGGAAAAAGACCAGGCGGTCTACGAGTATCAAGGGCCTGATCCCAATCGCCCAGAGCTGTACACCGATGCAGAGCGAGTCATCCGAGAATTTAAAGACGAGTATTGGATTGTGGGCGTCACCGTAACCACGATCTTCGAATGCGCCTGGGCTTTGCGCGGCTATGAGCGCCTGCTTTCGGATTTTGTGCTCAATCCTGACCTGGCTGAGCATCTCCTGGAAATTCCTTATCGCTACCACCTGGCGGCGGCTAAAAAGCTGGTCGAGATGGGTGTGGATATGATCTGGATTGGCGATGATGTAGGAGCGCAATCCCGGATGTTGATCTCCCCCAATCATTGGCGCCGTTTCCTGAAGCCGCGCATGGCGAACTTCATCGCCGAGTTGAAAGCGATCAATCCGCAGGTCAAGGTAGCTTATCATTCCGACGGGAATATCTACCCGATCATCCCCGAATTGATTGATATCGGCCTGGATGTGCTCAACCCGATCCAACCCGCCAGCATGGATCCGGCGAGATTGAAGAAGGAATTCGGCGGCAGGTTGTGTTTCTGGGGCTCGATCGATGAGCAACAGACGCTTCCGTTCGGCACGCCGGAGGAGGTCAAAAGAGAAGTGCTCGCCCGCCTGAAAACGATCGGGGAAAACGGCGGGCTGATCATCGGTCCAACGCACCACGTCCAGCTGGACACCCCCATAGACAACTTCTGGGCGATGGTCAATACAGTTACCCAAACCCGCTACGCGGATCTGTAATCTATTCCACCGGCTTGATAACCCACTGCCCGGCCTGAACCTGTATTCGGGTGCTGTTCCCAGGCCAGTAGATATGCGTCCAATAGCTGCTGCCTCGCAGGGTGGACGGGGCGGGGCCCAGGGTGAGGATGATATGCTGCGGAGTATGGTGAGCGAAATAGATCTCCCGGTTAATCGGCGATCGTCCCAGGGTCGGGTCGATCGAAGCCCAACCGATACCCGGCAGGTAAACATCCGCCCAGGCGTGTTCCAGGCGGGCCAGATTCCGGGTTTCATCGCCCAGTACCAGCAAGCCCTCAAAATAACGCGCCGGGATTTGTTGTGCGCGACTCAGAGCCACCAGCAAGGAAGCGTATTCAGTGCAATCCGCGCCCATCGGCCCCAGGGCTGCTTGCGCTCCCCAATTTTCTCCGTTATAAGTGTAAACCAGCTCATCGCCGATGTAATCATAGAACGCTCGTACCTGCTGGCAGACATCCAGCTTGCCCTGCGAGAGCTGGTTTGCCAGAGCGATGATTTGTGGATTGGCGGATTCGATATGGAGCTCGGGCCGGATGAAGTCCTCCAGCAACTCCCCCTGGCAAGCGGACAGGTCATAAGATAGCTCGTTGACCACGAGCCGGTAATCGATCTGGACCACTCTGGTCGTTCCGGCTGGATGCTCGGAGAGATCGAATTCGGCGTATTGGTTGCCGTATTCATCTGTGATGAGCGCGTAATCTTTCGGGGTGATCTCAAGAGACATAACTTCCTGATAGGGCGGCAAGGTCCGGATCAGCGCAACCCAAAGATTTTGTTTTTCCGGCTGACCCGGGCCTCGATTCACCAGCTTCAGGGTCTGCCGCACCTGATATTCCTTCCGACCTGAAATGGTCCAATAGGGAGAAGGAGTCGTAACCAGCGGGGTTGAGCTTTCCCTCAACGGCTGGCAGGCCAGCAAGGAAATCGTCAGCAGGGCGATCCAAAACGGTTTATTGAAAAATCGGCTCATTCTGCCTCTGTGCTGCACAATTGTACAACAAACACCGGCGCCCTTACGAGCAAGGTTCCCGGCAGGGTGGATATCCTATAGGTTGATCCTTATTTGCTTTTAACAATTCTCTCAGATAAGAAGTGTAAAATCGCTCTGATTTGATGACAGTTCAGACAAAATATCTCTTAATTTGGGCTATAATTTATTTCTGAATTTGACCCAAACGTTTCCCAAAGAACAGGATGGGATCGATGAGCGTAATTAAGGACAGCCTCTCCCGCCGAGATTTCCTCAGGCTGGCTGGAATTACCGCCGCGGGTACAGCCCTGGCAGCCTGTGGCGTCGTGCCAACCAAAACCCCGGTCGCCGATCAAGGTCCGGTGCAGCTCGTGTACCAGGATTGGCGGACAGAATGGTTCCCGGGGCTGGCGCAAGAGATGCTGACCAAATTCAACAATGAGCATCCAAATATCCGCGTCTTTTATACCCCCGACCCAGATAACCTGGAAGTAAAGATGCCGGCTGACATGGCCGCCGGGACCGCGCCAGACGTCCTGGCAGGGTGTTGCGAGTTTTTTTCCGCCTGGGCAAATGCCGGCTACCTGCTTGATTTACGCCCCTATGTCGAAGCAGACCTGGATCAGGAGACGATCAAGGATTGGTCGCCAGCGCAATACAAGGCACTCTTCACGCAGGATGGAAAACAGTTTGCCCTGCCCAAGTATCACGGAGGCTTAGCCCTCTACTATAACAAGGATTTATTTGATGCGGCTGGGGTCGATTATCCAACCGGTGACTGGAGCTACGAGGATTACCTGGATGCAATGAAAAGACTGACCGTCCGCCAGGGTGATGAGACCACCCAGTGGGGCAGCATGTTCGATGTTTCCTGGGATCGCATCCAGATCCACGTTAACGGATTTGGCGGACACTTCGTTAACCCGGAGGACCACAAGAAATGTGAGATGGCCCTCCAGCCAGCCCAGGAGGCGATGGAGTGGCTGCGGAAGCGTATGTGGGAAGACAAAGTGATGTCTACGTTCCTGGACGTGCAAAACGTCGAGACGCGTAAAGCCTTCACCCAGCAGAAAATCGCCATGGTGGAAGACGGGTCATGGGCGTTGAGGGACATCCTGGACAATGCGAATTTTGCATTCGGGGTGGCACCCTTCCCGACCGGACCCAAGCGCCACGCCACGCTGGCGACCACAGATGGCTTTGGTATCTACGCCGGGACGAAACATCCTGAAGCCTCCTGGGAGCTATTGAAGTTCTTGATCAGCAAGGATTACGGGCGCGCCATGGCCCGCACTCACTTCCTGCAACCGGCACGCGCCTCCCTGGTTTCGGAATGGGCAGAATTCATTCGCAAGGAGTACCCGAATAAAGCCAAAGGAGTCGACCTGGAGGCTTTTGCCGACGGGCAGATCAAGGGTTATTCACTGACCGCAGAAACCTTCCCAAACATGGTAGGTGTCAGTAAAATCGCCGAAGATGCCTGGGACCAGATCTTTACCCTGGGTAAAGCGCCAGTATCTACAATGGAGAAGGTTTGCCAGCAGATCGAAGCCTTGCAACAGACCAGCGGCCAGTTGTTGGCACCGTGTGGGTGCGATACGAAAGTATAAAGGTTCAGCGTGTTCGAGCTTCGCCATGCCAGATCCAGGCTGCGTAATAAGATCATCGCCTGGTCATTCATCCCCACCGCGATCATCCTGTTTTTGGTAGCTTTAGCGCTCTATTTTGCATACCAGAAGGTCGCTGAGGACCTGGTGTTCAAAAGGGATGAGGAGCTTACGCGGCTATCTGCCAGCGAAATCTCATCAAGCTTTGAGGAATACATCGACCGGCTGACTACCCTGGCGCGCTCGCCGGATGTTTTTCAGGGTACACCGGGCGACCAGCGACTGGCGTTATCGCGCGCGAAGAACCAACTGCTCTTATTCGACGGAGGGGTATACGTTCTAAACAATCTGGGTGATGTCACGGCCACGCTCCCAGAAAACCCGCATCTGCTGGGAAAGAACTGGTCGGATCGATCATTTTTTAGCAGCATGGTGCGGACCCCCGGACTGACCATCACCAATATCGAGCCAAACGGGCCAGAGGGCGAGGACGTTATCGCAATCGCTGTGCCAATCCTTGGAATACAAGAAGAATTTAATGGAGTGGCGGTTGGCATGTTTTACCTAAATGCCACCTCCCTGAGCCCTTTTTATGGGACGCTGATCAAGCTGCGCATTGGACGCAGCGGCAACGCCTACCTGGTTGACAACAACCGCCGGATCATCTTCTCGAACAGCCCGGAACAGATCGGCAAGCAATTCTCGGAACATCCGCTGGCTGTAGAGGCTTTCACAGGGCGGGTGGGAGTGCTAGAAACGCGCGACCTCAATGGACGGGATATCCTGGTTGGCTATGCCCCCGTCCCGCGCACAAGCTGGACGCTGGTGGTGGAGGAAGACTGGAAGGACATGGTCCAAACCAGCCAGGGGTATCTACAATCGTTGTGGATCCTGCTGGTGCTTGGAGTGGCGATACCGACGATCGTGGTGACGGTTGGCGTGCGACGCATCACAGGACCGATTACAGACTTCATCGATGCTGCCCAGCGCATCTCGGGAGGCGATTTCAGCCATCCCATCACCGTAAAAACCGGCGATGAGCTCGAAGAGCTGGCTCATCAATTCAACACCATGGCCGTTAATCTGAAGGACCTGTACGAAAACCTGGAGACACGCGTCGCCCAGCGGACTCAAGAGCTAACCGCGCTGAATTCCGTCGCCGAGGTAGTCAGCCGGTCACTCGATCTGGAACAAATACTTCGGGACGGCTTAACCAAAACCATCGAGGTGCTCGATATGGACGCTGGAGCTGTTTTCCGCATCCAACCAGACTCCCAGGATCTGATCCTGGTCGACCAACAAGGCCTCAGTGTGGAAATGACAGCCCTGGTCAGTGGAATAACGGTTGAATCCAGCATCATCGCTGAGGTGCTGGCTACCCGGCGGCCGGCCGCCCGACTTGTGAAGGACTATCCGGAAGGGCCATTGAAGGCTGTGATGGAGCGCGATCACTTAGTCACCGTAGCCAGCATTCCTTTGATGGCCCATGAGACCGTCCTGGGTGCGATCAACGTCACCAGCCGCTCTTTGATCTGGCCGACGTCCGAGGCACTGGCTGTACCTGCCTCTATTGGCCAACAAATTGGCGTCGCGATGGATAACGCCCGGCTATATAACCAGACGGTCGATTATGCGCGTGAGATGGAAATCGCCCGCCATGCCGCAGAAGAAGCCAGAGCGATTGCAGAAGCAGCCAACGCGGCGAAAAGCGACTTCCTGGCGAATGTCAGCCATGAGCTGCGTACACCGCTGGTATCGATTTTTGGCTTTGCCCGCATCGTCCAAAAGCGTTTACAGGAGCGCATCTACCCACTCTTGCCTAAACGAGAGGCCAGGGTCCAGCGAATAGCTTCCCAGATCGATGATAATCTCGAAATCATCCTGGATGAAGGGCAGCGGCTGATGAAATTGATCAATGATCTTTTAGACCTTGAAAAGATCGAAGCGGGTAAAATGGATTGGCAGTTACAGCCGGTTGCGATTGGGGATATCATCTATCAGGCGACCTCCACGACCGCAGCGTTGGTCGAAGGCCATGGGCTTGATTACGCGGTCCATATTTCGGATGACCTGCCTCTGGTGAAAGCAGATCCGGACCGCATCCTGCAAGTGGTCATCAATCTGATCTCCAATGCAGTAAAATTCACCCAACAGGGCACGATCAATATCTGCGCCAGAAAAGAAGCGGCGGAAGTGCAGGTCGAGGTGGTCGACCAGGGAATCGGGATCGCCCCGGCCGATCAAGCGATGTTATTCGAGAAATTCAGCCAGGTGGGTGATACGCTTACAGCCAAGCCCCAAGGCACTGGCTTAGGCCTGGCGATCAGCAAGGAAATCATCGAGCATCATGGCGGGCGCATCTGGTTGGAGAGCGAACCCGGCAAAGGGAGTAAATTTTCTTTTGCTCTGCCGATCTATGAGCCTGAGACGCCCTGGGATACCGATCACCCGGCAGAAGTAATCGCTGACCGGCCTATGCAGGGAGACAATAACGATGGAAGCTAAAACATCCAAGAAGATCCTGATCGTCGAAGACGAGGCTTATATACGGTTGCTCATCGAGCAGACCCTGGAAGAGCTGGAAGAGCAGGGCGTTGAGATCCTCAAGGCCGACAACGGCGAAGACGCTTTACGGCTGATTCAGAATGAGGGACCGCAGCTGGTATTCCTGGATGTGATGATACCCAAAATTAATGGTTTCGAGGTCTGCCGGATTGTCAAGCGGGAGCTCCAAATGGAGAATATCATGATCGTCATCCTGACCGCCAAGGGCCAGGAATACGATTATCAAACCGGGCAGGAAGCCGGCGCCAATCTCTACATCACCAAGCCATTTGACCCGGATGAGCTTTTGGACCTGGCGACAAAGGTTTTTTCAGACGATGACCCAAACTACATTAAGTAAGCTGATCCGTAAAAGCGCCGGGTCATTCCTGACCGGTTTCCTGGCGTCTACCGGCGAAGAGATCCGCCTCATCGATATCGATGGGACCGTTCTGTTGGGTGGATCATTTTCATCACCGCCAGCCAGCGAACGCGCCCCAATATATCAGCAGGGGAGCGTGTCCGGTTGGGCGATGGGGCCCACAAATTCAAAGTGGGTGGCGCAGTCAGCCAATCTGATCACATATCTGCTAGAGCAAGAGAGCGAGAAACGGGCTCTGGCTGGCGAAGTGCTGGAAAAATATCGAGAGCTGCACCTGCTCTACCGGCTGTCGGAAAAATTGATCGCCTCGCCCAGGCCGGAGGTCATCGGGCAGATGGCGCTGAATGAGGTTTGCACTGCGTCGCAATCTTCCCGCGGCATGTTAGTCCTGCTTAAAGGTAATGAAGAAGAGCCGGAGATAATCGCCGCCTGTGGGTGTGACTGTAGCCTCAAGCCGGAGGCGTTCAATCCTGACAAGCTGATTGGAAAGGTGATATCGAGCGGAAACGCCGAGCTTTCCAATCATCTGCCGATTAGCGATTACTTCGATAACACTCCCGAAGAAACGATCTCACTGATGTGCGCGCCTCTCAAGGCAGAAAATCGTGTCTTCGGCGTGTTCATCTTATTCAGCGACACCTCCAGGTCTTTCAAGGCCGGGGACCTTAAGCTGCTCAACGCCATCGCGCTCCAGACCGCCCCGGCAATTGAAATCGCTCACTTGCACCAGATCGAGCTGGAAAATGCCTGGCTGGAACGCGATCTGCAGATGGCACAGAAAGTGCAGTCCGGGCTGCTGCCCAGCCAGATGCCCATCCTGTCGGGATGGCAGGTGGCGGCTTTCTGGCAGCCCGCCCACATTGTTAGCGGCGATTTATACGACTTCCTACACTTTCCGGATGGCAAATTGGGGCTGGTCGTGGCGGATGTAACCGACAAGGGGATGCCCGCCGCGCTGCTTATGGCCAATGCGCGCAGCGTGCTGCGCGGCGTGGCTGCCAGCGCCGGGCGCAGCGGGTGGGATTCTCCGGCCCGGCTGCTGGCACAGGTCAACGATGTATTGAGCGAAGAAACGCCCATGGATATGTTCGTGACCTGTTTATTAGCGCTGGTGGACCCCGTTACCGGGCACGTGCGCTACTCCAACGCGGGCCATAATCCGCCCTATTTATGTAACACACAGGGTGCAGTTGAATTGCGCGCAACCGGCGTCCCCCTGGGTTTATTCCCAGATCTGGAGTATGAAGAGAAAGAAACTCATCTGCAAAGCGGCGATAACTTGTTGATGTACAGCGACGGGCTGGTAGAAGCGCATAATCCTGACCGGACCATGTTCGGCTTTCCTCGATTGCACCAGTTACTCACCACCATGCCAGAAGAATCCCGGCAGGATGGTGATGTGCTGATCCATTACCTGATGGAAAAATTAACCGACTTCACCACCCCTGGCTGGGAGCAGGAGGACGACATCACCATGATCTCCATGCGGCGAATCTAATATCATTGGTGCTTTCCAGCCAGACCGAGTTTCGTTCAACCCTCGATCCCAAGCAGCTTGTTCAGCTTGTCCACGTCAAAATTCACCACGATTTTTCCGCCAACGTCGAATGTGGGGGTGGACTCGACCCCGCCAGTCAACGAGCGCACGGTGGCTGCAGCGGCGCGATCCCGGGTGATGTTGACTTCCTCGAAGGGAACATTATTGACTTTAAAATAGGCGCGCGCCCTGCGGCAAGCCGGGCACCAATCGGTGCAATACATGACCACACGCATCTGCTCCAGCGGAGGCGCGGGTGGGAGAGACCTTCCGGCCAGCGCCGGGACGGGCTGTGCCGCCGCGGTGGCAGCTTCGGGTACGATCTCCTGTGGGACCGGCACCCCTTCGATCTCGGCGAGCTCACCAAACAGCACTTCATTATCCGGTTGTTCATCGATGTTATGCACATCCACATAGCGAATAATACCCGTGCGATCAACGATAAAAATCGCCCGCTCAGTTCTACCATCGGAACGTAGCACACCATACTTTTGCGCCACCTGCCCGTGCGGCCAGAAATCCGACAGAAGCGGATAGGTAATACCACCAAAGCTTTCCGCCCAGGCGTGCAGGGAGTCTTTACTGTCTACAGAGATACCCAGGACCTGGGTATTTACCCGCT
>MGNS01000050.1:418-4790 GCA_001795165.1 Chloroflexi bacterium RBG_16_57_11 | reverse complement strand
CAGGCCAGGGGGAAGAAAGCCAGGACGACATTTTTTCTGCCCAAGTAATCGCTCAGCCGAACTTTATCTCCATGATGAGATGTCAGAACAAAGTCAGGGGCGTATTGCCCTACTCTCAGAGCCATGATGCTCTCCTTCAATAACAAACGGGATTAGTTTTTTATTTGACAAAAGGATAACAGAAAATTGTTTTTACGACAAGGAAATCTGCCTATATAGATACAGATTTCACCAAAGTCAGAACAGGCAAAATACAGGACACGCTCACACCGCAGGCTTGCTTTATCGGCGGAAAGTGGTAAAATGGGGGACGCTCAATTGGAGCCCGCCCGCGTAGCTCAGTGGATTAGAGCATTTGCTTGCGGAGCAAAGGGTCGCGTGTTCGAGTCGCGCCGCGGGCGCCAACTTTTTCTAAAGCCCTTTACCGGCAACATGGTAAAGGGTTTACATTTTGGTTACCTAGCATGAGAAACTATAACTTTTAGTAAAATGCAATTGAGAAATTCAAGTGACAGAAATTCTACTGACCAACGATGACGGGATCCAGTCCCCTGGTTTATGGGCGGCGGCGCAAGCCCTATCGGCCCTGGGCTTTGTGCACGTTGCCGCGCCGCGTGACCAATTTTCCGGAGCGGGGCGCAGCATGCCTAGCAGCTCTGATGGCACGATCACAATCCGCGAGGTGGTGGTCAACGGCAAGCCCTGGCAGGTGCATGCCGTCGGAGGGACGCCTGCCCAGGCAGTGCAGCACGCCGTGCTGGAGATCCTGGGCCGCCCGCCGGACTTGCTGGTTTCGGGGATCAACTACGGTGAAAACGTGGGCAGCGGGATCACCATCTCCGGCACGGTCGGTGCGGCGTTGGAGGGCTCGGCGCTAGGCATCCCCTCCCTGGCAATCTCGCTGGAGACCGATGAACAACACCACTTCTCGTATTCGACCGAGGTGGATTTTTCGACCGCGGCCTTCTTCACCGCCTACTTCGGCCAGATGCTGTTATCGAAACGCTTTCCCAAGGATGTGGATGTGTTGAAAGTGGACCTGCCATGCGACGCCGCGCCTGAAACTCCCTGGGTGGTCACCCGCCTGTCGCGCAAGCGCTATTTCGAGCCGCTCGCCCCACAGCGCGCTTCCTGGGATCAGCCCGCCAAGATGGGCTACTTCCGCAACGACGAGCACTTTTCCGACGCGCCAGACACCGATGTGTACGCCTTACAGGTGCTGCGGGTTATCTCCGTCACCCCGCTCAGCCTGGATTTGACCTCGCGGGTCGATTTGAGGGAGCTGGAGCGGCTGCTGCGAGCTGGCTAGAGCCCCATAAATTGTCCCATCAAAAATTTGTGGCTTTAAATCTTCCAGATATTATTGCCTAAATTAGATTATAATACTCCACTAATATTCGGTTAGGGGATGTTTTTATAGGGAGTATCCGATCGCCAGATTCCTGGGGAAGTTGCGGGCGTGGCTGGATTAATAATTGCTCTGTTGGGTGGATGTTATATCACCTGGGATGGAAAACCCGTAAGCGGGGTCAACACGCCGCGCCTGCAGTCCCTTCTGGCCTATCTGTTAGTACACCGCTATGCCCCCATCTCACGCCAGCAACTGGCGTTTCTATTCTGGCCCGAATCGAGCGAGAGCCAGGCGCGCACCAACCTGCGCCATCTGGTTCACAGCCTGCGCTCGGCATTGCCGGATGGCGAGGCTTTGCTGCTGGGGGACGGTCAGGAGATCGAGTGGAACCACCAGGCGACATTCTCCCTGGATGTGGACGAATTCGAGCGCTCGCTCAACGAGGCCAGCTCGGCCCCGGCGCTGCATAGCGCTTTAGACCGTTATCGCGGCGACCTGCTGCCCGCCTGCTACGACGAATGGATCCTGCCGCAACGCGAACGCCTCCTACAGATGTACCTGGAGGGGTTGGAAAGGCAGGCGGTTTTACTGGAACAATCAGGGGACACCGCCCAGGCGATCCAGGTGCTCCAGCGGCTGCTCCAACGCGACCCGGTTAACGAAGACGCCTACCAACACCTGATGGCCCTGCACCTGGCGGATGGCGACCGCGCCGGCGCACTGCACGCCTACCAGACCTATGCCACGCTCTTCCAGCGCGAGCTGGGGCTGGAGCCTTCCCAAGCCATGCAAGAAGCGTATGAGAAACTGCTTGGACTCATACCTTCTGTGGTCGCCGAGCCGCGCCCTGGCGCACTGCGCCTGGTGGGGCGGGAGGGCGAATGGGAGCGGCTGCTCTCGGCCTGGCGGGCGGCGTTCACCGGCCGGCCATGCCTTGTCTTGCTGGAGGGCGAGGCGGGTATCGGCAAGACCCGCCTGGCCGAAGAAATGCTGACCTGGGCAGAGCGCCAGGGGAGGCGCGGCGCGCTGGCGCGCTGCTACCCAATGGAGACAAGCCTGGCTTACGCCCCGGTGACTGCGTGGCTGCGCGCCGGACTGCTGCCAGCGTTGGAGACGCTATGGCTGAGCGAGATCGCTCGCCTGCTGCCCGAAATTCTGCTCAACTACCCCGCCCTGCCGCACCCCGCGCCGCTCACCGAGGCCTGGCAGCGCCAGCGCCTGCACGAAAGCCTGGCGCGTGCCATCCTTTGCGGTGGCATGCCAGCGCTGCTGATTTTGGACGACATCCAGTGGTGCGACGCAGATACCCTGGAGTGGCTGGACTATTTACTACGCTACGATCCCAACGCGCCGTTCATGCTGCTGGCCACTTTGCGCAGCGACGAGCTGGACGCCGGTCACCCGCTAGGGAGGCTGCTGGGCGGCTTACGGCGTAGTCGCCAGTTAGTAGAGATCCCACTTGGCCCGTTGGACGAGCGCCAGGGGCTTGAGCTGGCAATTCAGGCTTTTGGCGCCGATCTGGCAACTGCACAGGCTCGTGCGATCTATCAGGAGGCGGAGGGCAACCCGCTGTTCATCGTCGAGCTGGCGCAATCCGGGCTGGACCGTTCGACGCCGCTATCAGAACCACAGGTGCTACCGGTCGGCATCCAGGCGGTGATCTCATCCCGGCTGGAGCTACTATCGCCCGACGCCCGCCAAACAGCTGAGCTGGCGGCGGTCATCGGGCGCCAGTTCAGCTACCAGGTGCTGGCTGAGGCAGCAGAGGAGGATGAAAAATCGCTGATCGAGAGCCTGGACGAACTGTGGCTGCGGCGCATCGTGCGCGAGCAGGGTGCTGACGGTTACGACTTCAGCCACGACAAAATCCGCCAGGTGATGTACGGAGAGCTGAGCCACGCCCGGCGGCGCTGGCTGCACCGACGGACCGCTGAAGCCCTGGAGCGGTTGCAAGCCACCCTCCCGGACGGCGCCATTGGCGAGACCGCCAGCCACTATGACC
The DNA here is from genome assembly GCA_001795165.1 of Chloroflexi bacterium RBG_16_57_11. Lineage (GTDB taxonomy): Bacteria > Chloroflexota > Anaerolineae > Anaerolineales > UBA4823 > RBG-16-57-11. The sequence continues at coordinate 1,437 of MGNS01000050.1, read as the reverse complement.
GGGCAGGCATCCTCGACAAGGCGCTAGAAGGCTACCAGGCGGCTGCCCAGGCGGCGCGCTGCGTCTATGCTCACCACGAGGCGCTGGGCTGGCTGGGAAGGGCCGAGGCGCTGATCCGCAAGCTGAGCGATGAGGCGCAGCGCCGAAGCCTCACTGCGGACATCTGCGAAACCCAGGGCGACGTGCTCAAGACCCTGGCCCGCCGCGCGGAGGCGATCCAGGCGTACCAGCAGGCGCTGGAGGCGCTGGACGAGGCGAGGCCCTTAGACCGGGCCCGCTTATTCCGCAAACAGGGCGATGCCTGGGTGGAAGACCGGCGCTATGACGCCGCCTGGGAGCGCTTTTCCCAGGCGCAAGCAATATTAGAGGCCAATCCGCAGGAGCAGGACCAAGACTGGCAGCGTGCGTGGCTGCAGGTGCGCCTGGTGCAGATGCACTGGCATTACTGGCTTTACCAGTGGGAGCAGATCGCCAGCCTGGCCGAGCGGATCCAGGGGCGCATGGAGAGCTTCGGTGCTCCGCTGCAGCAGGTGGAGTATTACCAGTTGCTGGCCCGCAAGGCTTTCCTCCAGGGCGGCTTCCTGGGCTCGGAGGCGTCACGCGCCGCAGCGGCGAAGGCTTTACAGGCGGCGCAAGAAGCCGGGGACGAGGGCGCCCTGCTCAGCACACGTTTTTCTTACGGGTTGCAACTGCTGTGGAGCGATGATCTGGAGCCAGCTGCTCTAGTGCTCTCCCAGGCGCTGGCCTCCGCCCGAAACATGGGCAACCTGCTATTGGAGGCCCAGAGCCTGACCTACCTGACCATCCTGGAACGGCGGCGCGGGGACCTGGAGCGGGTCGCTGCCCTGGCGCAGGAGAGCCTGGAAGCCGCGCAGGCCTGCCAGCGGGCGGATTACATCGGCGTGGCGCAGGCCAACATAGCCTGGCTGGCCTGGCGCCAGGGCAACCTGCAGGCGACAGCGAGCCTGGGACAGGCAGCTTTGGAGACCTGGAACACCGGCAGCTATGCTTATCCCATC
>MGNS01000050.1:215-390 GCA_001795165.1 Chloroflexi bacterium RBG_16_57_11 | reverse complement strand
CTGGTTCAGGGGGAAGCGGAGGAGACGAGACGGCTGGCGCAGCGGCTGCTCGATCCGGCGCAACAAAGGTTACCGCCGGAACTGACGCTGGCGCTGACGACGGCCGTTCAAGCCCGGGAAGGTGTGGACGAGGAGGCGAGGCGAACCATGCTGGAAGAGGCCCTGGATCAGGCAA
>MGNS01000050.1:0-158 GCA_001795165.1 Chloroflexi bacterium RBG_16_57_11 | reverse complement strand
GCACCGGAACGCTTTTGGAACGGCATTAACGATATATTAGGTCATAATTGACGATATATCTGGTCAATTTCTGGTAGCTCCACAGTAAACCGTGGTCATGTGCACCACCTTGTGATCAACGCCTTCTCAGCCTGAGAACGTCTTCCGCGATGTTTGGG
>MGNS01000049.1 GCA_001795165.1 Chloroflexi bacterium RBG_16_57_11 | reverse complement strand
AGTTGCAGTGGATGTAGATGTCGGGGTGTTGGTGGGCGTGTTCGTTGAGGTTGGGGTGTTTGTAGGCGTGTTCGTACCACCTGGCGGGGTGTAGTTGATGACCAGAACCGGCCGGTTAACTGCCGAGGCGTTATTTCGGCTGTCGAAACGCTTGGCGGTCGTTGAGGCGACTTCATTTCCAAGCAAGACCCAACCGAAATTCGAGCCGGGGGTATTGAGCCACCCTTGTACATCGGCAACCATCTGGGACGTAGATCCCCAGGTGTAGAAGCCGATTCCTCCGACTACCGCGCTGGCGCTGGCTGTAGCGCTAAAATCTCCACCCACGGTAGTCCAAAAGCTGGTATTGTAAAATGTGTGCAGCCAGGTCGCATCGCCGATGGTGGCCGGGGCGCCTTGACCTTCATTAGCATCGGCGTTCGATGTCCCTTCGCCCCAATTCGCAGTCAGCCGGTTTAAGCTTACCGTTTGATTACCTGCTTGCGTGCGAGACATATTCAGGGTGAGCATAACGCTGTTAATCGTAGAACCTGCCGGAATGTTGCCTGCGATGTCGAAGGCCATCACCGCCCTGCGGATCTGCCCCGCCGCAGTCTGCCCGGCGAAGAAATAGGAACCGGCTCCATTACTTGTCGAGCCGGTTGCGTCTTCATAAAGGGTGTTATCTTTGTTGGGGGGCAGAGAGATGGTCTGATTGACCTGGAAGGATGGGGATGCTTCGACTGAAAAGATGTTCGGAATGACGCCAGCCAACGATAGTATCATGATTACCAAAAGAACACGGAAAAGAATTAAACCGTTTGCATTGCGGGTCATTTTCTTCTCTCCTTTGGATGGTCGTGTCGGGCATCCTTCAAGGCGCTTGTTTTTGGATAATTATGATGATTACGGCCTGATATATACTGTACGTAACAATACCGAATTTGGATTTATTAGTCTGTAAGAAGTGTCCGCAGATGCACCCTACGATCAAGACCATCCCATCGTAACGGTGTGCAAGGGCGCATCGGCTGGCCTCCATGGGATGTGGAGCATGGGCCAAGAGGGATGGGTCGCTGACCCATTCTAAGATTGGCTGACAGATATCGGGCTGGGGAAACCTCGCAACGCCTCGCAAATTAAGAGGCGCGTTGGTCGAGGGTGATTGTTCGGAATGTGATTAAGACAGTTGAAACTACTAATTCATCCGCTGTCCGCTTTTCCGGAAATGATCATGGTCACAATCTGATCGATGCTGGTCTCGTCTTTGCGCCTGATCCCCACCAATCCCCCGGTTTTGAGCACCAGAAAACGGTCGGCTACATCAAACACTTCGTTGATATTGTGAGAGATGATGATGATGGCGATGCCCTGCTCTTTGAGGCGGTGGATGAATTCATACACCTTGCGCGTCTCCGAGACGCCCAGGGCGGCGGTCGGCTCGTCCATGATGATCACCTGGGCCTGGAAGTAGATCGCCCGGCTGATGGTCACTATCTGACGCTGCCCGCCGGAGAGGTTCTCCACCTCCCGTTTGGGGTCGGGGACGATGATCTCGAAACCCTCGAGCAGCCTGACCGATTTATTGCGCATCTCTCTCAGGTTCATCAGGCCGAGCCTTCCGAGCGGGCTCCTGGCACGGATCTCGCGTCCCATAAAGATATTGGCGGCGATATCCAGGTTGTTCATCAGCGCCAGGTGCTGGTAAATGGTCTCGATGCCCAAACGGCGAGCGTGCATCGGGTTTTCGATGCGCACCTTCGTATCACGGATATAGATCTCCCCCTCATCCGCCAGATAAGCGCCGGAAAGGATTTTCACGAGGGTCGATTTACCGGCGCCGTTATCGCCAACCAGGGCGAGCACTTCGCCCGGGTACAGACCGAAGCTGACATCTCTCACGGCGTACACACCGCCGAAATGCTTGGTCACGTGCTCCATCCGGACAATTGGCTGACTGCTGTTCACACCATTATTTGCCATGGGATACCACCTAACGCGCTCGACGCCTGCGCAGCGTGTCGGCCAGCACCGCGATCAACACGATACCGCCAGAAATTACGGTCTGCCAGAATGAAGCCACCCCCCACAAGTTGAGGGCATTGCTAACCACACCCAGGATCAACGCGCCGATCAGGGTGCCGAGGACGGTGCCGCGCCCCCCGGTGAGCGAGTTGCCGCCGATCACCGCCGCCGCGATCGCAGTGAGCTCGTAGCCCACCCCAACGCTGGGTTGCCCGCTGCCCAGGCGGCCGGCCAGGACTACACCGGCCAGGCCAGCCAGCAGCCCGCACAGGCCGTAGGTGTACAGCTTGATCCGCTTTACTCCCACCCCGCACAGGCGAGCCGATTCCTCGTCCCCGCCGATCCCCAGAACATAGCGACCAAAGGTGAAGTTGTTGAGCAGGAAATGCCCCAACAGGTATACCACCAGAGTGATGATGACCGGAATCGGAATTCCCAGCCAGTAACCCGTACCGATGGTAAGGAAGGATTTAGGCAAGTCCCAGATCGCTTCGCCTTGCGTGACAATTAGCGCCACTCCGCGGATCACGTACATGGTGCCGAGGGTGGCAACGAAAGGAAGCACCCGCCCATATGCGATCAAAGTGCCGTTGAACAACCCCACCGCGATCCCACTCATCAATGCGAGCACGATCGAGGCAGGGATGCCCAGCCCTTGTTTGAGCGCCGCGGCGGCCACCACGCTGCTCAGGGCGACCGTGGAGCCGACCGAGATGTCGATCCCGCCTGTGATGATCACAAAGGTCATGCCCACCGCGACAATGCCGGTAATCGACACCTGGCGCATCACATTCAGGAGGTTTTTGCCGGTCAGGAAGGACGGGATCAGGTAACCGACCACCGCACACAGCAGGATCAGGATGATCAAGGTGCGTTGGTCCATAATGAATTGGATGACGGTCAAGAGCGGGCTTTTCTGCCCGTGGGTCACGAGCTGACCAGGTTCCGTTTTTGTCGCCAAGCTGAAATCCTTTCCGGGAGCATCGATGGGCTGGGGCTCGAATCTACCCATAATTTTAGTAGATTTCCGGGATCCTGACGATACCTGGGTCGGCAAAAACGTCGATTTCATCCGTGCTAGGAGTGGAAAACTCGGAGAGCACTGCGCCTTCCGGCCCGCCCTGGAACCAATGCGCTTTCCCGGCGACGACGGTGTACTGGTCGCCCGGGTTTAATACGACTTCGTGCCGGAGCGTGAAATACTGCTCGTGGTCGTGCGGGAGACGCGCATGCGGCTCCTTGGTCGCCGGACCGTCGACGTACAGGTAAACCTGGCCCCAGCGGCAGCGGAAAGTCTCCTCTTTGCCGGGCTCGCCATCCAGCGCGGGATGGTAGTGCTGGGGACAAATCTGCCAGGGGAACAGGATCACTTCCTTGGCGCAAACACGCTCGGTGTTGACGTACATCACCAGCTCGACGCCGTAATGTTCCAGCTCGCTCAAGCCAAAGTCGGCGACCTCGATTTCCAGTTTTTCTTTTTCGGTCAGCGCGATGCCGGCTTTTTCGAAGTAACCCAGGGCGCGCTGTTTTGCATCTTCGTATTGTTTTTTTGAGATAGCCATCGTAATTCCTCCGAATCACCCATTTGTGTGCCATCCAATCAGCAGGCCTGGGAGGGGAGGGCACGGCAATCACAATGCCGTGCCCTTGATATTGTGCGCTTACATTTAGCCTCCCAGGGCCGGCCCTGGCAGAAGGTCAGGCTGGCTTAGAAGCCCAAATCCTCCCAGGACTGGATCAGCGGCTGCACGTTGTCTGTCACGGCCAGGGTCATGGGGGTGATCAGGACGGGGTCAATCTTGCCGGTCTTGAGATAGTCCAGCCCATATTGAACGGCGTATTCGCCCATCAGGTCCGGGCGCTGGGCGACATCGGCGGAAATCGAGCCATCCTGAACCGCCCGCAGCGCTTCGACGATGCCATCCAGTCCGACCAGGACGATGTCATCTCGACCGGCGGCCTGCGCGGCCTGCGAAGCGCCCAGGATCATGCGATCCGATTCGCCAAACACAGCCTGGATGTCCGGGTGTGCTGTGAGGAAGTCTTCCATGACGGTGAAGCCTTCGTCGGCTTCCCAGTTGCCCACACCCTCGGCTACCAGCTCGATATCCGGATAAGCCTTGAGCGCTTCGGTGAAGCCCTCGTAGCGCTGCAGCTCGACCGGGTTACCCAGGCGGCCGCGGATCACGCCTACCTTGCCTTTACCGCCCAGCTGCTCGGCGATGAAATTGCCTGCCATCTTGCCGCCTTCGACATTATCGCTGCCGATAAAGGAAATGACCTTGTCGGTCTCGATCGGCGAGTCCAGGTTGATGACCGGGATGCCGGCATCCACTGCAGCTTCCACTGCCGGGACCAGGGCGGAGGCCTCAGCCGGGACAACCACGATCAGATCGGCGCCTTGCGTGGTCAGGTCCTCGATGTGGGCGACCTGCTGCTGATAGTCGCCTTCTTCGGTGGTTCCCAGGACGACTACGTTCACACCCAGCTCTTTGGCCTTGGCTTCAGCGGCGGTCTTGGCCATCATCCAGAACGGGTTCGAGAAGGACTTCAGCACCAGGCCGATGGTATAGTCTTCCTGCGCGGCGGGCTCTTCAGCGGGTTCTTCCGGCGCTGGAGCGGCCAGCCCAACGGCTTCCCAATTAGCGATCAACGGATCCACATTATCCGGCAGCGCCAGGGTCATGGGGGTAGTGACCACCTGATCGATCTTGCCGGTTTTGGCCAGCTCGGCGCCATACTTGACGGCATACTGGCCCATCAGGTCGGGTCGCTGGGCAACATCAGCCGCGATATCGCCGTATTTTACGGCTGCCAGGGCTTCGACGATGCCGTCCAGCCCGACCAGGACGATGTCATCCCGCCCGGCGGCTTTGGCGGCCTGCGAAGCGCCAAGGATCATGCGATCGGATTCGGCAAAAACAGCCTGGATTTCCGGATGGGCGGTCAGGAAGTCTTCCATGACGGTGAAGCCTTCATCGGCTTCCCAGTTGCCAACGCCTTCCGCCACGACCTCGATCTCTGGGAACTCCTTTACAGCCTCCATGAATCCATCATAGCGCTGCAGCTCGACAGGGTTGCCCAGCCGACCGCGGATCACAGCGACCTTGCCCTTACCGCCCAGCTGCTCGGCGATATATTTTCCGGCCATGCGCCCACCCTCGACGTTGTCGCTGCCGATGAAGGCGCTGACTTTATCGGTCTCGATGGGCGAGTCCAGGTTGATCACCGGGATGCCCGCATCCACAGCCGCTTCCACTGCGGGGACCAGTGCGGAGGCTTCTGCCGGGACGACTACGATCACGTCGACTCCACGCGTGGTGAGATCTTCGATATGGGCAACTTGTTGCTGGTAATCGCCTTCTTCAGTGGTGCCAAGGATCACGACCTCCACGCCGGAGTTGGCAGCCTCGGCCTCAGCGGCCGCCTTCGCCATCATCCAAAACGGGTTCGAGAAGGATTTCAGGACGATCCCGACGGTGGTTTTCTCTTCTGCGGCCGGCGCTTCGGTCTTTTCAGGCTCGGCGGTTTTCGCCGGCGCAGCCGGCTCGCTGGTCTGAGGGGCGGTTGGCTGGCAGCCCGTCAGGAGCAGGCTCACCAAGAGAAGTAGCACGCCGAGATTCAACAGGTGTTTTTTCATTTCTTCCTCCATTCTAATGTGGTGATTGGTTCGAAAGCTGGTTTCTTTTTCGCACCTTAATGCTGGTTTGTTTTCAGGCAATTTCGCTGTTCTGGTTTCTCTCCTTTCAGGAATCGGTCTTCGATTTCTGGGTATTATCAGGGAACGGTTCACGATAAACACTCCATTGCCAATTCCAGGGCGTGTTCCAGGTTCAAGCCATAGGCTTCCCGCAATACAGCCCCCTCATCCGATTCTGTGAAGACATCGGGGATGCCCATTCGTCGTATGGGCTTGCAAAGACGCTCGGCATACACCTCCGCCACGGCGGAGCCCAGGCCGCCCAGGATGTTGTGATCTTCGATGATGAGGGCGGCCCGGGTCTGCTCGCCGTATTGGAGGATTTCCTGCGAAGGCAGCGGTTTGAGCGTGGGAACATTGATTACCTGGGCGCTCACGCCTTGCTGCGCCAGGGCAGAGCAAGCCTGCAAAGCCAGGATGACCAGATCTCCGGTGACAAAGA
>MGNS01000048.1 GCA_001795165.1 Chloroflexi bacterium RBG_16_57_11 | reverse complement strand
CAGCGCCGCGCTGCCGATCCCGCCCAACCCAAGCACGATCGTTTCATAATCTCGTTTCATGCTTCAACCCTTCTTCTGCTCGGATCAACGAAGAAATATTAACCACAGAGACACGGAGACACAGAGATTATTTATATTTATTTCTCTGTGAACTCTGTGTCTCAGTGGTTAATTGATAACCCATGCTGATCAAACGCTTTGTACACGGATTACACGGATAAACACGGATAAGTTTAGTTATCTAAAAAAATCCGTAGAATCCGTGTTAATCCGTGTACCGTATTTATTCCTTATCTTTCCAGAAACCCAAAAACTGCTGGTCCTTCTGCTTGACGTGCGCCCCGATCATTGGGTGCAGGTCGAGGGCGGGCGAGTAACGGCTGGCAGGGGTGGTGCGGCCCAGCGCCTCGGCCATGGCGCGCACGTGGTGCGGAGCGCCACCGCAACAGATGCCGATGTAGTTGACCCCGGCCTGGCAGGCCTGGAGGGCGAAATCGGCCATCTCGAAGCGGGTGCACAGGAACGGCTCCAGGGCGATAGGGAAGGAGCGCTCGTGCCCCGGCTCCTTTAGCGCCTGGAAAGCGAACTGCTCCGGGGTGGTGCGGTAGGGCACCGGCTGGGCGGCGACGTAGCAGCTCACCGCCTGGCGGATGTCTTGCAAAAGCGGCAGCATGGTGGCCGGGCCGCGCGAGCAGTTCAGACCGACCACCTGGGCGCCCTCTTGCTCCATGATTTTGCACGCCTCGACGAAAGAATAGCCGTCGCGCAGGCGGTCATGCGCCGAGCCGAAGGGGACCATGGCGGGCAGTCCGAACTCCTGGATCACCTCCAGCGCCAGCAGCCCTTCGCCCAGGTAGTCCAGCGTCTCGGCGATGATGAAGTCCACCCCCTCATCCACCGCCCAGCCTACCTGCTCGGTGTAGATCTGGCGCACCTTTTTGGAGGTGGCCTGCTTGTCGTTGTGGTCGTACACCCAGGTGTTGCAAATATTCCCCGCCACCAGGGCTTCTCCCTCGGCGGCGATTTCTTTGGCCAACCGCACCGCCTGGCGGTTGAGCGCTTCCAGGTCGCCCTCGCGGCCGATGGTCTTGAGCTTCTCGCGGTCGCCGTAGTAGGTCAGGGCGACCATTACTTCGGCCCCGGCGCGCAGGAATTCGCGGTGCAGCTCCCTGAGCGCAGCGGGGTAATCCAGCACGACTTCGGGGACGAACGGGCCAGCCTTGATATAGCCGCGCCGCTCGAGCTCGAACACGTAACCTTCGGCGCCGAGCACGACGCGGCGGGATAGCCTGTCCAGTAATCCGGGTTGGGTGGGCATGGGAGCGCCTCCTGGTAAGAATGGGGATGAATTCGCCCAATTTTACTCGAATTTGGGTGGGCGGGCAAATCGTTTTTCTAATGGCGGCAGAGAGTCAATTTGTTTGTATTACAGCGACCCAATTAGGGGAAACACGAACCAGGACAGCGAAAAGGTTTAATACATTATTCAACAGGATGTCGATTATAGTTTGAATGTCGGTATAATAAACCATAAACTTGCCGACCGGAGATATGCACATGGGTCAAAACCTGGTTATTGATCGACGGATTACGCGCACAAAATTGGCTATCCGGAATGCTCTGGTTTCTTTGATCGAAGAAAAAGGCTTTGATGACCTATCGGTCAGTGAAATTGCTATCAAAGCAAACATCAATCGCGGTACCTTTTATTTGCATTACAAGGATAAGTTTGACCTCCTTGAACAAACTGGAGCTGAAGTTCTTCAGGATTTGGAAAATATTTTCAGGCACGCAAAATCGTTGAGAATCGCTGATTTCATCAGCACAGATCAGCCATTCCCAATAACAGTGGAACTATTAGAATATGTCAAAGAAAATGAAGCCTTAGTTCGCGTTTTATTTGGATTGGGAGGTGGCATTGCATTCCGGGCGAAGTTACGGAAAGTGGTGGAGAATACCTTGAAACTGGGTTTCCTGGCTGGCCTTAAGGAAGAGAATTTCCTGGTTCCGCGTGAGTTTTTGGTTTCTTATCTCCTTCACGCTCATTTCGGGGTAGTTCAGTCCTGGTTAGAAAATGGATGTAAAGAATCTCCGCAAGAGATGGCGCAAATTCTATCCCGGTTATCTTTAGATGGACCATTTCGCGCCACAGGACTCGATCTGAATAATTCATAAACATTTCTATACCATTAGAAAATCCGCAATATTTGAGATTGCACTCCTCCGGCTCCAGATGTCTAATATAGATAGTCTTCAGTTACTAAACGAAAAATGTCATAGTTTCATTATGATTTTAGGCACCTTTTAGTAAAATAATCAACATTTCTTTTCTCGGTGTTGATTAGTAAGCATTGTTGGCCTGATTGTTTATTGACATCGACTTTCCATATTGCTATACTGATCATAGATAATCAACACTGTGTTGATAAATTAGGTTATACGCTTCACTGGACAAACAAGAATCAGCATATGAAAATGAAAACACCTCCTTACCGGTTAGGTATCGATATTGGTTCGACCACAGCAAAGATTGTGGCTTTGAATCTGGATAATGAGACTGTTTTTTCGTCCTACCGCCGCCATAACACCGAAACGCTGGCCACGCTGAGAGCGCTGTTGGATGAAACCTGCCAAGCATTGGGCGAGTGTACAGCCTATCTTCTCCTTACCGGTTCGGCCGGGCTGGGAGTGTGTGAGAGTTTCAAACTGCCCTTCATCCAGGAGGTCATCGCTTCGGGGGAAGTCATTCACCAGCTTTACCCACAGGTGAACACGCTGATGGATATCGGCGGCGAAGATGCCAAGCTGGTCTTCTTCGACGGGGGCCAACCCGATATCCGCATGAATGGCGCCTGCGCCGGCGGCACCGGTGCCTTCATCGACCAGATGGCGACGCTGTTGAATGTTACGCTTGCAGAGCTTGACGCGCTTGCAGGGCGACATTCTATGACCCACCCGATTGCGTCGCGCTGTGGCGTATTTGCCAAGACCGATGTGCAGAACCTGCTCAGCCGCGATACGCCACGTGAGGATATCGCAGCCTCGATTTTCAACGCCGTGGTTTTCCAGACGCTCGCCACCCTGGCGCGGGGTCACAAGGTCACCCCGATGGTGTTATTTGCCGGTGGCCCGCTGACCTTCATGCCGGTATTAAAACAGGCTTTTATAAAAGCTCTGGACCTTTCTCCCGGCAACTGGCTGGAGGTAGAGCATGCCGAGCTGCTCTCAGCCCGCGGCGCAGCTCTGGCAGCCGGGCGCGGGGCGGGACAGCCCGTATATTCCCTCACACAACTCGTTAACCTGATCGACAGCTTTCCAACAGACTTGCTCAGCGAGGGTCGGCTAACGCCGCTTTTTGGTAGCCCGCAAGAATTCCAGCTGTGGGAGCTGAATCGCTCCCGGAATCGAGTCGAACGCGTAGACGCCAGCTTGGTAGATGGCGAGTGTTTCCTGGGTATCGACTCGGGCTCGACCACCACCAAGCTGGCACTCGTTGATCAGCACGGGCGGCTTTTCTTCGAGCACTACAAGAACAACGATGGCAACCCCATCCGGGCTGCCCAGAATGGGCTCGAAAAGCTGCGCCAGATGTTCGCCGGGCTGCCCAGGCCACCCAGGATCACCCGCAGCGCAGTCACCGGCTATGGTGAAGACCTGATCAGGGCGGCTTTCGGCTGCGACCAGGGAATTGTAGAAACCCTGGCCCACTTCCGGGCGGCGCGTGCCTTCGATCCCCAGGTGACATTCGTTCTCGATATTGGTGGTCAGGATATGAAGGCCATCTTCGTCAGAGATGGCCGTATCCAGCGCATCGAGATCAACGAGGCCTGCTCTTCAGGTTGCGGAACTTTTATCGAGACATTTGCTCGCTCGTTGGGGTACAGCGTTTCCGGCTTTGCTCGGGAGGCCTGTATGGCCGCGGCGCCTTGCGACCTGGGAACCCGCTGCACAGTGTTCATGAATTCGCGGGTGAAGCAGTCGCTGCGCGAGGGGGCAAAAGTAGGCGACATCTCGGCAGGCCTGGCCTACTCGGTGATCAAGAACGCGCTGCACAAGGTGCTGAAAATCACGGATACCTCCATGTTGGGCGATCATATCGTTGTGCAGGGCGGCGCATTCCGCAACCCGGCGATCCACAAGGCGATGGAGCAGGTGCTGGGGATGACGGTGGTTTGCCCCGACAAAGCCGAGCTGATGGGGGCGTTGGGGGCGGCATTAGAAGCGCGCGATACCTATCTGCGAAACAAACAAGGCGCCAGCCTGGGGATTGGCCTGCAAAACCTGTCGTCTGCTGGCCAGTATCGTAAGCAGAGCCTGCGCTGCCGCGGGTGCGAAAATACCTGCGCGATCACAAAATTAACCTTTCCGAACCGGAATGTTTTCTATACCGGCAACCGCTGCGAGCGGACTTATAGCAACCATGGGCGCAGGGTGGAACGGGGCGCCAACCTGTACGCGCTGAAGCGCGACCTGCTGTTTAATCGTCCGGTCGAGCCGGCAGGCGAAGCCAGGCTGACGCTCGGGATTCCGCGGGCTTTGAACCTATATGAGAATTACCCGTTCTGGTGCACCTTGCTGGTGGAAAGCGGGCTGAGAGTGCGGCTGTCGGACCCCTCAAGCTGCGCCATCTTTGAACGCGGGGCGTTTACGGTGATGTCTGAAAACATCTGTTTCCCCGCTAAACTGTTGCACGGGCATATCTTCAACCTGATCGAGGCCGGTGTGGATCGCATCTTTTACCCAATGGTTTTCTATGAGCAGCGCGAGTTTTCCGACGCGATCAACTGTTTCAACTGCCCGATCGTATCCGGTTACCCGGATGTCGTGCGTAGCGCGATCGACCCGTCGACCGGATACGGCATCCTCTTCGACCAACCGGCGATCACCTTCCAGGATAGGGGACTGCTGAAAAAATCTTGTTGGCAATACTTTGCCAGCCTGGGTGTCGAGTGTAGCGCCTTCGAGAGGGCGTTCAGCCGCGCGTTGGCGGCCCAGGAGGAGTATAAGGTCGAGGTGCGGCGGCTGGGGGCTGAGGTCGTCGGTAAAGCCAAGGCGACGAACCGCCTGGTGGTGGTCCTGGCAGGGCATCCTTATCATGTTGATGTGTTGGTCAACCATAAAATACCGGAGGCGCTGGCGGATATGGGAGTGGATGTGCTTAGCGAGGATGCTGTCCCGCTCGCTGAAGGTCAAACCCTCGAAGACCCGATGGTACTGACCCAGTGGGCATATTTGAATCGCATTTTCCATGCCGCACACTGGGTTGGGCAACAAAAAGATGTGGAGATGGCGCAGTTGAACTCCTTCGGCTGCGGCCCGGATGCCTTTGCCCTGGACGAGGTCAGTGGTATCCTGACGGAATATGGGAAGAACCACACCGTGCTGCGCATCGATGAGATCGACAGCCTTGGCTCTGCCCGGCTGCGGCTCAGGTCGATGCTCGAGGCGCTGAACGTGAAGATGGGACTGGCGAGCTTTGACACCTCTGCAAGTAGAGTGAGGAGAAAGACCACCCGACAATACCACAAGACAGATAGCCGCAAGGTGATCCTGGTCCCCGAGTTTTCGCGTTTTTGCACACCGGCAATCATCCAGCCGGCTAAAGATATGGGTTTCCATATTGAGATATTGCCTCCATCCAACCGCGAATCGGTTGAGGTGGGCTTGAAATACACCAACAATGAGATCTGCTACCCCGGCATCATCGTGATCGGCGATATGATCAAAGCACTGCAGTCGGGCGGCTACGCTCCGGGCGAGGTGATCGCCGGCTCCTGGGAGACAGGCGGGCAGTGCCGAGCCTCGAATATCTCCTGCCTGTTAAAGAAAGCGTTGGTGGCGGCCGGTTATGAAGATATCCCCGTAATCACTCTTTCGACCCGGCTCAAGTCGTTCAACCCGCAGCCAGAGCTCAAGTTCAACCTGGCCGAATATCTGCTCAAAGCCATGTTAAGCATGATCTTCACCGATAGTGTCTCGGCTATGTATCATGCCACTGTGGTCCGGGAGCGCCGCACAGGCGATGCGCTGGCACTGGCCGATAAGTGGATGAGCCTGTTTGAACGCGGAACCATACCTCTTGCGCGTCAAGCGGTGCTGTCGAATCTACGCCAGGCAGTAGCCGAATTCAACAGTCTCCCCACTCATAAGGAGGTCTTGCCAAAAGTAGGCATCGTCGGCGAGATTTATGTCAAGTACAACACCTTTGTCAACAGCCATATCGTGCAATGGTTGATCGACCAGGAGATTGAAGTCGTATTACCGCCGCTGCTGACATTCTTCCTGGGATCATTTGTGCTAATGAAGACGGGTGTGCGCGAGCGCATCCGCAGGCCGGATTGGTTGTGGGGTTTGAGTGTAGTGACACAAAAGTTGGTGCAATCTGTGGTTGATGAAGCAGAGGCAATCCTGCGAGGCTTCAGAAATTATCCACGGCATCGTAAAATCGACGAAATCGCCCAAACCGCCACGGCTGCTGTCCACCTGACCCACCAGTATGGCGAGGGCTGGCTGCTCTCCGGCGAGATCGGCGAATTCGTAAAGGCCGGGGTGAGGAACGTGCTTTGCTTGCAGCCATTTGGCTGCATCGCCAATCACGTGGTCGCCAAGGGCGTCGCCAGGCGCTTGAAGGGCATCTATCCCGAGGTCAACCTGTTATTCCTCGATCTGGACGCAGGAGGCAGCGAGGTGAACCTGATCAACCGGGCGCATTTTTTCGTTGAACAGGCGAAGGATGGATGCGGAAGATGAAAAAGCACTCGTTTCTTAAACAAATGATCGCTGCGCTGTCTCTGTTCGGTGGAACCATGCTGGTGTACCTGCTGTGGGCGCGGCCGGCCCAGCTTCGCTGGGGGGCCTGGCGGCAGGGGTAGGATGGCAGCTGATCTGGTACGCACCTATACCTTGGTGGGGCGGGTTGTTGCTCGAAATGGGCATCCTATTGTGGCTGTACCAGGCATTTAAAAAGACGACTGCGTGAGTAGTAAGATCGGTCACTGAGCCAGCCTACAACTCACCTTGGGCTCGATCAATGCATCGCGCAGGCAATGCACGGATCGAAGGCCCGCACCACCCTGCCAACTGCCCGATCGAGCTCCAGGCGGATGGGCTCGGAATGGAAATCTAGACAACGGATTATTTTAACGGATTGAACGGATTTCGCGCCGTTATGGCAGAAAATCGCGTGACCGAGGCTCTAATCCGCGAAATCCGTTTTCCAATCCGTTGTCAGCTTTTCTTCTCACCTGGTTTTCTGCTCGGCCCCCGACCGGCCGATCACCTGTTGGTAAAACGTGGAGATGGGCATGCGAAAACCCCAGCGCACGCCGGTCATGATGCGCGCTCCGGCGGGCAGCTTGAGCGGCAGGCTGTCGATGGTTTCCACTTCGACGCCGTCGATGACCCTGCAAATAACCCGGGACTGGCTGACGCGGTACAAACAGCCATCTTCCCAGCTGGTGCACTCCGCGCCGACCTGCTTATTGAGTGAGAGGCGCCGGAAATGCCAGTACACATCATCCGGAGGTCGGAGATATTCACCCACTGTTTGATTATCCTTG
>MGNS01000047.1:38686-49745 GCA_001795165.1 Chloroflexi bacterium RBG_16_57_11 | reverse complement strand
CAGCGCCAGGCCCCACAAGATGTCCTGCGCCCACGGTACGTTCTGCCGTTCAAAATCGAGGCCGAAGCCTGCGCCCAAATCGCCCGGGATTGGCTGGGCAGTAGCTGGATGGCGCCGGCCAACCTGCGCCAGATTTCCCAGCTCGGTAAGTTCACCCCAATATACCTGCCCTACTGGACGCTGGATTCCACCACCCACGCGGATTGGAAGGCGGAAGTTGGCCACCCCAAGACCGAGCGATACTTTGAGAACGGTGAGTGGAAAACGCGCACGGTCATCGAATGGCGCTGGGAATCCGGGCACGTAGACCTGGCGATCGACGATCTGGTGGTTAGCGGGACAACCCGATTAAGCCGGGTTTTGTTAGGCAAGGTGCAGGATTTTCACCTGAACGACCTGGCCGGTTACGACCCAAAATACCTGGCGGGTTTGCAGGCGCAGGCCTATGATGTGACACTGGAGCTAGCCTGGGAAACCGGGCGGGGTCAAATGCGCGAGAAGACCCGCCAGGCTTGCCTGAGCCGGGCCAGCACCTCGCATGTGCGCAATTTCAGTATGAGCCTGGATTTCGCCGATGAAAGCTGGCGCTATATCCTGGCACCGGTATACATCAGCAATTACACTTATGCTGCCAAGACATATCAGGCGATGGTCAATGGGCAGACCGGCACCATCGCCGGACAGCGCCCGGTGGACTGGAACAAGGTCTGGTTGGTGATCGCAGCCTTGCTTGCGCCGGGGGCGCTGATCGGGCTGCTCGGTTTATTAACCATCCCGTTGGCGGGAATTGGTATCGTTATTGGCGGCTTTGGTTTCGTACTTTTAGTGATCGGGGTGATTGTGTCGATCATTATCTACACCCAGGGTAACAAAATGGACGACGTGTGAGGCTGCCTTGACCGATATTCCAGAAACCCAATCCGCACCTCCGGGCGTCAGCCTGGAGCAAAGCTGGGGCACCGCGCTGGCCGCTGTAGTATGTGAGCGCTGTGATTGGGGCTTCCTGATCCCCGAGGCCGTGGACCTGGGTCGTTGCCCGCACTGTTTCCAGCCGACACTGGGGCGCATCGATCAAGATGTTAGCCAGCTACCCTACACGCAACCCCCCGAGCTGATCATCCCCTACGCGCTCAGCGAGGCGCAGCTGAGCCAGGAAATCCAACGCTTTGCCAGCGGCATCCCCTACCCGCCACAGGACCTGGTTTCGAAAAACTTACAAGCCCGCCTACAGCGGGTATTCCTGCCCATGTGGCTGGTAGATGCCAGCGTGCAAGCGGCCTGGAAGGCTGAAACCGGCTTTAATTATCAGGTGGTCAGTCACCAGGATCGCTATTCCGGTAGCGGGTGGGCCTCACAGCAGGTGAAGGAAGGCCGTGTGCGCTGGGAGCCCCGCCTGGGAAGGCTAGATCGCATCTATACGAATATTGCTGCACCCGCGCTTGAAGATCATGCTATTCTCCAGGCAGCCCTGGGCGAGTTCAACCTGACTGCCGTACGAACTTACCAACCGGAGGATACCCGCAAGGCATTCGTGCGCCTCCCCAGCCGCTCGCCGCAGGACGCCTGGAGCGATGCTCAGCTTGCTTTGTTCAACGCAGCCGCGGAGGAATGCCGCCAGGCGGCACGCGCAGATCACCTGCGCCAGTTCTCGTGGCAGCCGGAGTTCACGGAGCAACACTGGACGCAGCTCTTGCTGCCGGTTTATACCGCCTACTACCTGGACGACGACCGGCAGCCGCAACTTCTGCTCATCCATGGACAGAGTGGAAAAATGAACGGCGTACGGCGCGCATCGATGAAACGCGCCACGCGTTCGGCGCTGACTGTCCTTGGGATCGCGGTGCTGATTTTCATCCTGGGGTTGATCCTGGGAGGCGCCTCCCTGGCTGTCCCGCCTTTGCTGGTCCCGGCCATTCTGGCGCTGGCGCTCGCCTTATTAGTCGGACTGGGGGCCATCATACCGCCGGTGCGCGCCGGGTGGTTCAACCGGAGTCAAAAACCCTGAAACCTTCTTAATCGAATATGCAACGATCCAGGCTGGTTCATTTCCTTTTTTCACCCAAAGGTCTGGCGCTTTTCGGCGTCTTGCTGCTGCTATTTCTCGTCCTGCTGGCGACCTTGGTCGATTGGCCGGTGGTCCTTGACATACTGGCGAATGCCAACAGTGTCTTCCTGGTTGCCGGTACGCTTTCGCTGGTCATCGGATATATCATCTATGCAATCCGCTGGCGCTACCTGATGAAAAATATCCCTGGCCTGCCCGTTGTGTTCCACATTGCAAACATTGGGAATATGGTCAACACGCTTTTGCCACTGCGCCCAGGAGAGGCCATCCGGATACTCTTGCTCAGCCGCAAGGGCTCTCCTCCGGCCATGATGGCAGCCTCCAGTATCGTAGTCGAGCGCTGGCTGGAGACCATCATGCGTTTGGCAGCGTTGGGCGGGGCGTTTATCTTCGGCGCCGGGGCGGCGGTCTCCGGCCTGACCATCATTGGATCGGTCGCCTTTCTGGCTATCTCGTTTTTCTTCATGGTTTGGCTTGTCCAGCGACGTGAAAAAGCCCTGAGGGTGATCCCGCCCTGGTTGGGGCGCCTGCCCCGGCTGGATGAGGACGACGCCCGTCGATGGTTGGAACACCTGATCGAAGGGCTGAGCGGCATTTCATCGCTGCGGAGCTTGCTCATAGCATTGATCTATTCGGTGATCACCTGGACCTTTTTTTGGGGCTTCCACTTTCTCAGCCTGTTAGCCTTGCATCCCGAGCTGCCGGTCGAGCAGCTCCTGGGGATTTCGCTGGGTAGCCTGGCGTTGGTGCCGCCCTCTGCAACCACGTTGCCGGGCATCTTCCAGGTTTCGATGGTTGCGCCGCTGGCCTTGATGGGCTATGACACCGCCCTGCTGACCTCCTACTCCCTGGTCTTGAACACGCTCTCCTTGATCGTGGTGGTCCTGCTCGGGGTGTGGGGTACCTTTGCCTCTGGGCTGAACTTGCGCCAGCTCGCGGATCAAACCGAAGCCGCCGCGCTGGAGGAGGGCGCGGCTGCGGACTGAGGCTCGTGTAAGGGCGAAGCCTCGGGCGCATGGGAGCCTGATGTAGGTAGGGCCTGCCCGTCCGATGCTTCGCCCCTACATTTGTCGAAAAAACCCGGGTGGAGGATTATCCACGCGCTGCTTTTATGGCAGCATTGATTTGTTCGATGTGCCCGTCAAGATGGGTATCCTCCTGGATGTTATTGAAAGCAACCTGCCAGTAGCTTCCGTGGCGCTCTATAAACCGTTGTGGAAGGCGGGCGAGCAAGGCGACAGTCTCCTGGTAGGCGCGCTTGAGCTCGTCGAGCAGATCCACCAGGCTCGGATAGGCCGCCACCGTGGCCTGTACCTGAACGTCTAGATTGCCGGTCCAGTCGTCAGCCCAGCGTTCGAACCCGGTAATCCGGTCGGATATGTCGAACTGGGTGTAGCGCTCGCCCTCGATCAGGTGTGCCAATATTTCCTTGGCATTCCATTCGCCTTCGGCGGGGTGGAATTCGGCTTCGGCATCGCTCACCCCGGCAAAGGTCTCATCCAGCAAGGCGACGCAACCAGCACGGATTTTCTGGACGGCCTGGGCTAAGGCTTGTGGCGTGGATGGAATCTCGGGGATCTGGCGGCGGGAAAGCTCCATCGAGACGCTCATCAGCTCTGCGCCGCGGTAGAACTCCACCTGGATTCGCTCACCGGCACGCCGCCCGGCCATGATGGAGGGAATCGCAAAGAAGTTCGCCATCTCCTGCCCGGCGATGCGCACGATGACATCGTTGGATTGCAGGCCGGCTGCTTGGGCACCCAGGCCTTCTGCAAGGCTGTCAATCCGCATGCCCTTCGTCGCCGGCACGCCCAGCTTCTCCGCCACCTCGGCGTTAAAGTCACTAAGAAAGATACCCAGCATCGGGCGGTTGATGTAACGCAAGTCCTTACCCGTCTCCAGCACACAGGCCAGGTTCTCCAGGCTGTCTTGCCAGCCTTTGTCAATCTCGGAGATGACCTTCTCCCATTCTCCCCCGTCATCCGGCAAGTGGTGCTCCAGGACTAGGCGCGTGCCGGTCTCCTGTGGCTCCAAGGCGATGCTCACCTGGCTTCGCCCCGGATCGCCACGCCCGCACCAGATTAAGGTCGCGCCTCGGTTGGCTTCCAAGGTGGTGTATTCACCGCAGGAATAATAGCCCGAGTTCCAATACAGGTACATTCGCCCGCCGGGTCGCGGATCGACCGTCGCCAGGTCGCACAGCCACTCGCGCAATGCGCTGGCGTTGGTGAAGGCGTAGAACACCTGCTCCGGACGGGCAGGGATATAGGTCTCGAATTTGATGTTTTTTTCCGCCATGGTGGTTGCCTCCTGAGAGGATATTGTACACGGAACCACGGATTGCGCTGATTAATTTGATTACGCTGAAGGGGGCGGGATTGTTCAGCCTACACTTATCTTGCCCTCGTTGATCTGTGCTTATCCGCGATCTTTTTATTTTTGTACACGGATGAATATTGATTCACGCTGATCAGAAATGTGACCCAACGTTGAAGCTAAGGTGACGCTTGGGGCGTTGAACAAAGCAGGTGGTCGAAGTGGAGTGTTAGCTGATTACCTTCTAGTGATGCGAATCATTTCTTTCATGCTCGTATTCACAAGAGCTCTAAAATGTTCGGTTGATCTGTAAAACTGAACTCGTAAAGGTGCGACATCGAAATGGAGGGTTGTTCCCTCCTTCGCCAATAGGAGAATATCTTGAGCCTCATTGCCAACACCATGAGCATAACCAAGCTCGTAATAAACATTCGGACGCTCTCTAGAAAGATCAAAGATTATGAATTCTGCCTGCTCAATTAGATCTTTTATTTCCTGAATTATTAAGCCAGACCCAACGTTCTCGTCTACCCGAACTAGCCTTAGCCCTAGTCGAATACATTCGTCTTTTATTGCTGAGTAGACCTCATTCATTTCCTGACCAGAAAAGGACATGGCAATAAACACCAGGTATGGTTGGAAATCACCAGCGTGATCCGGGTTCCAATCTGAACCCCTAAATTGTTGGTCATAGAATGTACTCTTGCGACCCATTCTTTTTAGCTCCTTTCGGCTAACACCATGGGTAAGCCGCCACAGAGTTGCAAGCCCATGATTTTGCTGGCGTGGCACATATGTGTTGCACTGCTAAATAGCAGCTGCTTTTACCCGGCTGTTGGGCTACAATTTACAATGAACGCTGCTAATTGTTTTTTTAACAGTGAGATTATTTCTCTAGTGTGCTCTTTCAATGTTTCGTCAGCCCAGAACACGTTGCCACATTCGAAAGCTAAGAATTCGATGATGTCTATGCAATCAAGAAAAATAGCTGGCAATCCAGTCATTTCGAGCGACCAGCCTTTGGGTATATAATGTATGAACTCATTCCGAAACTTGTTTTAGTTTCTGACATTATTATTTTGATTTCCTCTAGGCTCGAACCGCTTGCTCAGAGTATGTTGTAGCATTCTCTTGGATTTTATACGCTTATATAAACCTAAAAAAGGCTCAAGTTTCCGTTCGGGGTATAGACAACACTTTTGTTCATAAGCCAATAACCATTCTTTTGAACATTTATCAGTAACTATATTTAATCCATTTGATCCCTGAAGGGCCAAAACCATAAAGCCTTGAAATGAGTTATGCAACGCAATAATAGCCCATTTCCAATGATAATGATTGTTACGTATTTTATAGAGTTGTTCAGAAACCATCTCAAGACCTAAAACAGCTTCTGATGTTTCGTCAGTTCTCAGCCATTGTCCTATGTCTATTTCTTCCAATTGGCGACCCTCTTGAATTACTTAAGCAAATACGTAAAATCGGATCGTGTGTATTCAGCAACCCAACGTTACGCGTCAAGCATTCGCTGGTGCGCTGTGGGCAGATCAGTGCCTACAAAAATAAATATTAATGTCAAAACTGTCGCGAAATAAACTGCCAATTGAGCCATTCCTCCAAAACATCCGACATTCTCGCGATTTGATTATCAAGCTTTGAGTCAAGTTCGTTGAAAGTTATACCGTCAAAAAAATATTCCGTCAGACCATACATGCGAGTGGATAAGTCGAGTATCCCTTCAGGTACCCCTTCAAGTGCATAATGTACTAAAATGTTGCGGAATTTCCGTTGTCTCCTTATAAGGTCTAGATCCTTATCAGTTAGAGTAGCTCGAAAATATTGTTTTGAACGATCTGAGAGTTGGTTCTTTGGGTAATAATAATTGTGCAATTTCTCAAGACTGGATGCTAAATGATACAGTGTAGTGAATTTTAGCTTAAACATAGAATAGGACGAGCCACTTACAAGATTCGTCAACACATATCGGAAATAATTAACCGTCGTTAGAAAAAGCAATAGGCTAAAGTTAATTTCTACTGACCCATTACCATTGAAGATTGCCGCAAAGAATCTTTGAGATTTCATATCCTCAAATCCAAGTTTTTTGTCTTGGATCGTATATTCATAATGTGTCTCACCTGAACTGCTAGGAGCAAACTCGGGAGAGCTACATAATTGCCCTAAATAACTACCCATTCCTTCGGCAACTGATTTTTCCAATGGTCCAAATACCGCTGATATTTCCTTACTGCTCGTAGGTAAATCGCCTTTCTTTAAACCTAGATTTAGTAAACCCGTATGTGTTGATCCAATTACATGATCATCATAAGTATAGATACCTAAATCGCATTGGAGCATTCTTTTCAATGGGGCCAGGATACCCTTGTATTGGTTAATGTGCCACTCGTTATTAAATTCTAATATCCAATTGAGCAATTCAAATACACCGTTGATGCCTTTTTCTGTGTCGTCAAATAACTTGACTCTCAATCGGGACGCTTCTATGACTGTTCGATGCTTTACAAAGAGGATCTTTGCATATGAAGGCATAACCTCCTGAAAATACTTGTAAGTTTCAACTGTGAAGAGTGATAGATAGGGAACTAAGCCAAAAATAAGAATACCTGATGAGCGATGAGCTATCAAAGGAAGAACAAGATCAAAATAAAATTCCGTATCGCTCTTGATCGCGTCTAATTCAACTGTGCGTATGGCCGATATTGTCATATTGCGACACAATATTTTAATAACAATAGAATGTTTTGACGGTTAAATCATTGCTCGGACAGAATTCTGCTCTCCTGCAATCTTACAACACAAACCAAGGATTGAGAAGAGAACGATCCGTGTATTCCGTGCCCCCGTTTTACCCACGTGGCATCTCCGGCAAAAATTAATTGGCCAGCTCGATCTGGTGGAGCTAGAGACTCTCTGCCGGCGGCTGAGGAGAGGTGAACAGATCGCCTATCAACAACACCCCGCCAACGCCGACGGCCACCAATGCCAGGCAATAGCTCGCCAGTGAGGCTGTGACTAACGCCCACGGCCAACCGGTCGGCTCGATCTCGCCCGAGGCCAGCCCGGTGAGCGAAGCAATCGCCTGGCCGCCGACAATCATGACGGCTGCCAGAGCAATCCCCCAACGGATCAGCCCGAGTTGCGAGCGCGCTCGCATCGACGCCCACAGCAATAGCGCGCCGCCTGCCATGGCAATGAGGAAAAGCTCGGCCGGCATGAGATAGTCAAACCGGAACATCCCCTCTTGGATAAACAAGATCGCCGTCAATGGGATCGGCGCCAGGATTGGGAACCACACCAACACCGTCCCGACGATCGCCAGAATCTTGGTAAGCCCTCCCTTGTTTGCCATCGGTTATCCTCCTTTTACCGTCACCGATTGTCCCAGACACTTTCGTGGTATTTCTCCCTTTTTAACGAGGCTTAGCCTGGTGTAAGCCTGGTATTCGTATTCAAACCATGAACTGGCATGCGCATACCGTCAAATTCCACCCAGCGCCGGTCCCACGCGACATCGACCGGCACATTCCGGCTATCATCGTCCCGGCATTGTTGACTCTCACCCATGAACTCATCCTAAAGGCGTAGATTTCATGCCTGCCGGGTGAGAAAGTCGAGCACCAGTGGCGTGGCTATCTCGGGCATTTCGGTCTGCGGATAATGGCCGGCGGCTTCGATCAATTCAAGACGTCCACTTGTACGATCGGCGATGTATTTTGCCTCGCCCACCGGATCGGGGAAATCCGGGTCTTTAGTACCCATGACCACCAGGGTGGGCGTTTTCACCCGGCTGAGGCGCTCGGTACAAGGCAGGCGCGGAGTAGTCCCCATCGCGGCTGCGGAAGAGAAGCGCCCGGGTTGTTGCAAATTCTGTTCCAATTGCTTCAGGTAATCTTCGAAGTCGGCCGGTTTGCGCGCCGGGTAGATGGTGCGGTAGTACATGATCCAGGTGCGCACCCGCCAGGGATTGTTAAGCATGAACCAGATCATGGCTTTCATCACCGGGCTGGCTTCGCCATCGCGCACCGAGGCCCCGATCAGCGTCAGCGAGCGGATGCTCTCCGGGCGCTCGACGGCTGCCCAGACGGAGGGCGCAGCGGCGAAGGATGTGCCAATCAGGTGCGCCGGGTTGCCGCCCAGGTGATCGATCAGGTCCAGGATATCCCCGCCGACCGCCGGCACATCATAGCTCTTCCAGGGCACGCTCGATTCACCCTGGCCACGCAGGTCGGCGGTCACCGCGCGGTATCCGGCTTTGCTTAGCTCCGGCGCTAAAAAGCGGTACTCGCTGCGCAGCGCGGCAATCCCGGGCAGCATCAGCACCAGCTCCCCGCTGCCGCCGTAATCACTGTAAGACAGCGTCCCTTCGGGGCGCTGGTAATACTGGGTCTCCATCGCTTGCCTCCGCCTCAGTCTAGAATAGATACCGCCGAATTTTACATCCAAAATTCCGATAAAGGAAGGCGGAATTATTGATAACGCGCCTATTCGGTCAAAGTCTTACCCAAAAACTCCAACGTCCGCCTCCAGGCCAGCTCGGCCGCTTCGGCTTTGTAATGCTCGGGCTGGTTGTCTTCGAGAAACCAGTGATAACAACCCGGGTAAATGTGGATTTCAGCGTTGGGTGCGGTCATTTTTTGCACATACTCCAGCGGCTCCCAATCGTCATCTTCGGCAAAGTGACATTGTCATCTTGTTTCGCTCCTATTACTAATCTATTTGGTACGCGTTCGGGTTGAGCTACCCAACTACTGGGTAAATTTGGAACTGCACACTGGCCCTGATGATTGTTCGTACGAACTCCAATGTGCTGGCCATGTCATCGGGATCGGCCGGCTGGTGTACCGAGACCTCTGGGTTCGGGCGCGTGCCCCAAGCGCGGTCGATCAACCCGGCCCAGGCTGGATCCAGATTGGCTTTAGCCCACTCCGCACCGCAGCGCTTGGAGCGCACCTCCCCGGTGTGCAGCGAATGGAGCATGCGGCAGTAGCTCAACACGATGAACCCCTGGTAAAAGCGGTTGTTGTAATGCTCAGGATTGGCCAGGATTTCCCCACCCCAGTCGTGGATCACGGCGTAGATCTCACGGCGCAACGCCTCGGGCGGGACCGGATCGACCAGGGTCGCCGGGGGCGGACCGGCCAGGGTAATCCCGTGCTCCCGAAGCTGCCAGCGGACGACCAGGGTGTTGCAATGCTCGGACTGGATCAACTGCCGGCTTCCGTTGTCGAGGTACCACAGCCGCTCGCCGCGCACTGGCGGGCGGCGAAGCACGTCCGTAGGAAAATAAGATCCTTCCAGATGCTGCGCCCAGGCGCAGTCCAGGCCAAAGATACGCTCGTGCATGCCTTGCAGCGGCTGGACCTGTTCTCCGCTTAGCTCTTTCTCGATCACCATGACCCAGTCCACGTCGCTGTGGCGGTCAAAGTCGCCTACCGCAAACGAGCCTTGCAGATATGCGCCGAGGAAATTGCCCCCCAGGATCGATTGCACGCTTTCCACCATCTCGTGCAAAACCGCGTTGAGCTCCGGATATGAGGTTGGGGCAGGAGGTTTCAAATGTTTCACGCGGTCAGTCGTTTACCGGGCCGAGCACCGCAGCGAGCTTTGGGAGATCATCGGCATGCACCACTGCCAGGACTTCGTCGGCCATTTGCAGGACGGTGTCGCCGCGCGGGATGACCAGCTCGCCTTTGCGCAGGATGGCAGCCAGCACGCAACGCTGGGGTAGATCCAGCTCGCGCACCGCTTTGCCGTTTGCCAGCGAGGTTGGATGCACCTTTTCTTCGACCAGGGAGTACAGCCCCTTGCGCAGCTTGACCAGGGTCATCATATCCCCCAGGGACATCTCCTCGGCGATCAGGCGGGCGAGCAGATCGGCCTGGTTCAAAGCCACATCCACGCCCATCTCCGGAGTATACAGCCAGGCATTCTTGGGATTGTTGACACGCGCGATCACCCGGGGGACCTTGAACTCCGTTCGCGCTAGGCTGCAGATTACCAGGTTGGTCTCATCCGTACCGGTCACAGCGGCCACGACATCGGCTTTGTGAATGCCGGCCGCCTCGAGTACGTTTGGATCACTGCCGCTGCCCAGGACCACACTCTCGGCCGGGAAATCATGTAGCAGGATATCGACACGATCCTTGCGCAATTCTATAATTTTGATTTGGTGCTTCTCAGTCTGTAAAAGAGACGCCAGGTACGAACCGACCTGACCGCCGCCGATAATGATCGTATACATGCTC
This sequence comes from Chloroflexi bacterium RBG_16_57_11, assembly GCA_001795165.1. Classification (GTDB taxonomy): domain Bacteria; phylum Chloroflexota; class Anaerolineae; order Anaerolineales; family UBA4823; genus RBG-16-57-11. The sequence continues at coordinate 39,098 of MGNS01000047.1, read as the reverse complement.
GCCTCCTTGGGTTAAAGACCCAGCATCTCTCGCAGCCGGCTGGCGGAAGTGGTGAGTACCGCCAGATGCAGGGTATCCCCGGCACGGAAGATGGTCCCCAGGGTGGGTAGGAAGGTCTTGTTGGCCCGGGTGATCGAAACTAGATGGATTTCACTGGCTACAGTTAAATCTCGCACCGTCTTACCGACCAGGAGTAACGGCAATTCCACCTCAACTACTTCCACATCGCCGCTGCCAATGGCGCAGGTCGTTTCCAGGGGAGAATACAGCAGCAGATCCGAAATACGCTGGATCCCCCAGTTGGTCGGGGCGATGGTCTGCAACCCCAGGCGTTTGTAAATCTCGGCCTGGCGCACATCGTATAGGCGGGCCACTACCCTGGGCACATGGAAGATATCGCGGGCGATGCGCG
>MGNS01000047.1:38181-38676 GCA_001795165.1 Chloroflexi bacterium RBG_16_57_11 | reverse complement strand
ATTGGCCTCGTCGCTGGCCGATACCGCAGCCAGGCCATCGGCGCGTTCAATCCCGGCCGAGACCAGCACCTGGCGATCGAAGCCTACCCCCACCAATCGTTGGCCCTTGAATTTATCCCCCAATTTTTCGAAAGCCAGCGGGTCCTTATCGACAAGGGTCACATTATGGCCGTTTGTGGCCAGGAACTGCCCGAGGCCAGCGCCCAACCGACCACAACCAATGATTAAGAACCTCATTGCTCACCTCCTGGTAGTTGCAGGCTTATCCGGCGCTCACGCCAGCGCAGGATCAGCTTGCGTCCTTCATCAAGTAAAAAGATCACTGGCGTCCAGGCGAACAGATAAACCCAATCGCTCAGGCCAATCGGCGCGGTGTTGAAAATAGGCTGCAAAAATGGCGTGTAGATTAATATGACCAACAGGGTCAGCTCCACAGCGATACCCCATAACACCAGGCGGTTGGTAAAGAACCCGATGCGAAAGATCGAAGCGCGG
>MGNS01000047.1:30378-38133 GCA_001795165.1 Chloroflexi bacterium RBG_16_57_11 | reverse complement strand
GCAAGGGTCATCGTCGTTGCCATTTGGTAGATCAGGGTGCCCTCGGCTGCCAGTGGTGTACCAGGCCAGCCATGCTGCCAGTTCAGGAAGAAATAGGCCGACATCGATGCTACCGACTCGATCATGCCATACCAGAACAATGCCTTCCCCAGGAGTCGCGCGTTCAATAGCGGCTCTTTCTGGGAGCGGGGCGGGCGCTGCATGATCCCGGCTTCGGGCGGCTCTGAGCCCAGGCCAATGGCAGGGACCATATCCGTTCCCAGATCGATCGCCAGTATCTGCATCACGGTCAGCGGCAGTGGGATCAGCCCGCGTGAGAATAGCATGACGATAAACGGCACTGCTTCGGCCATATTACTGTTGAAGACATATACGGCGAACTTGCGGATATTGGCGTAAACCGCCCGCCCCTCCTCGACTGCATAGACAATCGAAGCAAAGTTATCATCGGTCAGGATCATATCGGCTGCTTCTTTGGCTACATCGGTGCCGGCGATACCCATGGCCACGCCGATATCCGCTTTCTTCAAAGCAGGAGCGTCGTTGACCCCGTCCCCAGTGACAGCGACGATGTGGCCCAATTCCTTGAGGTTCGTGACCACGCGCAGCTTGTGTTCCGGGGAGACCCGGGCAAAAATGACTTCCTGTTGCAGGATTTCTTTGAGTGCCGCCTCGTCGAGGCTGTCCAGGTCTACACCTGTGATGACGCGTGCATCGGGGGAGCGGATAATGCCGATATTGCGGGCGATGGTTTCGGCAGTCAGCCCATAATCGCCGGTGATCATGATGATGCGAATACCCGCGCTGTGGCAGAGGGCGACTGCGTCCGCCACCTCCGGACGGGGTGGGTCCATCATCGCCGCCAGCCCCAGGAAAGTCAGCTCGTTCTCGATCGCTTCCGAGGAATAATTTGGTGCAGCGCCTGGTTCTACGGTGGGGAGCCGGCGCGCGGCGACCGCCAGCACGCGCAAACCGACCCGGGCATAATCATCATTGGCGCGCAGAATCCGCTGGCGCAACGCAGCATCCACAGGCAGCTCCTGGCCCTCCTGGCGGACGAGCGAGCACAATGCCAGGACCTCTTTGGGTGCGCCTTTCAAGAACACCTGCTGGTAATCCTGCGAAGAATGGATCGTACTCATGCGCTTGCGCCGCGAATCGAACGGCAGCTCGCGCAGGCGTGGCGTGCGCCGGGCTTCCGCTTCCAGATCGATCCCGCCCTTTTGGGCAGCCACCCGCAGAGCAGCCTCCGTTGGATCGCCTACGATGCTCCACTGGGGGTGCTCTCCGTCCGGGGGGACCAAACGGGAGTTGTTGCACAACCCGGCAGCCTGGAGAAGAAAGCGTAAGTCATTTTCATGGGCAGAATTTTCGGCAGCGGCGCCAGCCGGCAGGATCTTACCCTGTGGAGAATATCCGGCGCCGGTCAGTGTATAATGGCTTCCCGGCAGCCAGATGCCCGTTACGGTCATCTCGTTCTGGGTCAGCGTGCCGGTTTTGTCGGTGCAGATCACGGTAGTACAACCCAGCGTCTCCACCGCCGATAGCTTCTTGATCAGCGCATTGCGCTTGGCCATGCGTTGGACGCCCATCGCCAAAGCCAGGGTGACCGTCGGCAGCATCCCTTCGGGCACAAAGGCTACGATCATGCCCATGGCGAAGATGAAGCTCTCTGCCAGATCAACGCCCGCCAGAAAGATCGCCAGGACAAAGAAGAACACACCAATGCTGGAAGCCAGTATTGAGACGACTCTGGTCACACGCGCCATTTCTTTTTGCAGCGGGCTGAGCTCTTCCCCCACGGTTTGGGTCAGGTGGGCGATCTTACCAAACTCGGTATTCATCGCGGTGGCAAATACTACCGCACGGCCAGTCCCGGCCGCCACTGTCGTGCCGGCGTAGATCAGGTTGGGCAGCTCGGCGCGGGTAAGATCATCGCGCAGCACGGCCTCGCTGGTTTTACGCACAGGATGCGATTCGCCACTCAAGGTGGATTGGTCGACACGTAACTCATTCTCGTCTACCAGGCGAGCGTCGGCCGAAATCTGGTCGCCTTCCTCGATCAAGATGACGTCTCCTGGCACCAGATCGTGCGCTAGGATGCGCTGCACCTCGCCCTCCCGCATCACGCGGGTATAGGATGGCAGCATCTCACGCAAGGCCTCGGTGGCTTTTTCGGCTTTGAATTCTTGCCAGAAGGAAAATACCCCATTGATGATGTTGACCAGCCAGATGGCAAAGCCCAACTGGGGCATACCGGCAATAAAGCCGACGATACCTCCTACCCAGAGTAAAAGCGCCATCAAATGGGTAAAGTTTGCCAGAAACTTGATCCACAGCGATTTCCCCTTCACCTTGGAGATCAGGTTGGGGCCGTATTGTTGCAGGCGTTCTTTGGCTTCGGCCTGTGAGAGCCCCCCCGGCTGCGAGCTGAGCGCAGTAAAAACTTCGATCACCGGCAGTGAATGGATGGTGCCTATTGGTGACGGCGCGGTATGGAGGCTCTTGTTTAAAATCATGGTCGGAATAATTATATCCCCATTGGCCGTGATCCATGTTTATTGAGGCTCACCGTCGTCCTGGGATGCCTCCCAGGCGTGTGTCAATATTTTCTTCACACCCGCCAGGCCAGGGTTGCCTGGCTTAGCGCTTCGATTTCCTCTGACGATAGTGAGAATGATAGGGCACCGGCGTTTTCCGCCGCCTGTCGGCCGTTTTTCGCCCCCGGAATCGGCAGCACTAGCTCATTCTCCACCAGCCAGCGCAGGGCAACCTGGCTGGGTGTCTTATCATAGCGCGTACCGATCTCTTTCAGCAGGTTCACCACCGGTTGGACGGCGTTGATACCCTTGGTCTGAAAATACGGGGCGATGTACTTCCTCAAACCGCCGGGTCTGGCCGTGGAGGAATACTTGCCGGTCAGGGCGCCCATCGCCAGCGGGGAATAGGCAATCAGTGTCACGCCCAGCTCACGGCAGGCGTCCAGCACGCCATCCACCTCTGGGGCGCGGTGCAGCAGGGAATACTGCACCTGGTTGGATGCCAGTGGGAGGCCGCGTTTTGCTAATTCGGCGTGCGCCAGGCGCATCTCCGCGGCGGAATAATTGCTTACACCGACCGCTTGAACTATCCCGGCTTCGACTGCATCAGCCAGGCAGTGCATCAATTCCGGGATAGGAAGGCGGCGGGATCTGTAGTGGATTTGATACAGGTCGATTGTTCTGCGTTGAAGACGCCTCAGGCTGTCTTCGAGCGCCTTTGGAAAGTCCGCCGGATTTGAAAAAGGAGATGGAGGAAATTTGGTCGCAATCAAGACATCTTTTCCCCGTGCCAGCTCGCCTACCCGGCGCTCGGAGGCGCCATTACTGTACATCTCGGCGGTGTCGACCAGGATAACGCCGGTAGCCAGGCTGATCTCCAATGCACTCTGCTCTTCTTCGGCACCGTCCGCCGGGCCGTAAGCCAGCTGCGCCGGGGTCCAGCGCGCCAGTCCTTTGGGCTGGCCCCAGGTCATCGCCCCGACGCCCAGCCGGGGTACGTGCAAATCGCTTCGTCCCAGGGATATGATCTTTTCCATGTCGCTACCTCCTTGCGAGGCTGGTTCCTGCTTCCGGATAAGTCACAGCTCTGCCACCGCCGGGATCACTTCCCGCCCGATGGCAACCAGCGGTGAGATCTCGTGGACATTCCCCAGGCTAAAAATGAAAAGCTGAACGCCGGCTGCGGCCAACGACCGGCAGGCAGCGATCAGGGCTGTCTCCTGATAGGTGGATATTGCGTTGGCTCACAATCTATGGTACGATACAGATCTGTATCGTTAATCTTGATTATACGATACAGACTTGTATCGTGTCAAGAGGTAAATCGGATGAAAATCGCGGCTACCCCCAAAGATAAGCTCTTTCAAACCGCGGCACGCCTGTTCTACCAGCACGGCTACCGGGCGATAGGCGTGGACACCATCGCCGCGGAATCTGGCATTGGGAAGATGACACTCTACCGCCATTATCCCTCCAAAGATGATTTAATTGTCGCGTTTTTACACCAGAGTAATGAAGATTTTTGGAGTTATTTCGAGCAGAGTACAAATGACTCGGCAACGGCGCGTGAAAAGCTGCTGGCGTTCTTTCAAGCTCTGCAAAATTATGCGGTCAGCCCGGAGTGTTATGGCTGCCCATTCATCAATGTAGCCACCGAATTCCCGGAAACAGATTACGCCGGTCATCAGGTGGCTCTGGAACACAAGCAAGCCGTCCGCTCCCGGTTCAATCGACTGGCCAGAGAGGCCGGCGCACGCCAGCCAGAGGTGTTGGCCAATGCCCTGCACCTGTTAATGGATGGCGCGTATATGGCGGCGCGCATGTATGGAGCCTCAGCAGACAACCCTGCCGCCGATGTGGCTGAAGCGGCGCGGCAGTTGATCGACGCTCAATGCGTGGTATAGAGATTCAGCGTCTTTTCCTCCACCAATGCGCAGCTAGCTATACGACATACTTCAGAATAAGAGCTTTCGAGCCTCAATACGCCAGTAACTCCCTCATCTTGCTCTTTATCCGCTCGGCCGACGGCAGCACTGCCTCCATCAGCCCCAGGTTATATGGGATGAGCACATCGGATGTCGCCAGGCGCTCGGGGGGAGCATCCAGGTAGGTGAAGGCTTGTCCAGCAATCGTGGTAATGATCTCCCCGGCGAATCCGGCGGTCTGGGTGTCTTCGTGGACCACCAAAACCTTGCCGGTCTGGCGAACGCTCTCCAGCACGGCGTCCTGATCCCAGGGGATAATCGTGCGCAAATCCAGCAGCGTGATCTGGCCGGGGAAGGCCCGGGCGGCCTCCAGGCAGCGGTGGATCATGGCCCCCCAGCTCACTACCGTCAGCCTGTCGCCGTCCAGCAGGCGAGCAGCCCAGCCGAAGGGCAGGCAGAAATCGTCGCCGGGGTAGGGGCGGCGGCCTTCGGGGGTGTCCAGCAGGGCTCGGTGCTCGAAGAAGATAGTAGGGTCGTCACCGCGCAATGCGCTGCGCAGCAGGCCCACTGCGTCCTCAGCATTACTGGGGTAGGCGATGCGCCAGCCCAATGTATGCGCATAGATAACCTCGGCGCTGACGCTATGCCAGGGATCGCCGGTCTTCTTGCCAAAGCCGGCCGGGATGCGCACCACCACCGGCGCGGCGAAGCGGTTGGCGGTGCGCCAGCGCAGCGTGCCCAGGTCGGTGATCTGCTCGTGGGCTGGGTCGGCGTATTTGCGGAATTGGATCTCGGGGACGGGGAGCAGCCCGGCCAGCGCCATGCCCACCGCCCGCCCGATGATGCCTTCTTCTGAAAGCGAGGTGTCGAAGACGCGCTCGGCGCCGAAGTGCTTCTGCATGTCCAGTGTGGCCCCGTGAACGCCACCCTTCACCCCCACGTCCTCCCCGAAAACCAGCAGCCGCGGATTGAGGCGCATTTCTGCTTCTAGCGTCCGGCGCACCGCGTCGATGAAGTTGATGCGCGGGCCGGAGGGGTGGGGGATTGCCTCGCCCTTAGCGGGCAGGACGCCTTCTGGGCGCAGGCCACCCTGCAATGGTGCGTCACCCTCGAAGAAAAGGTGGTGGGCGACCCCAGCGAGATCCGGCTCGGGTAGGGACACGGCCTGGTCCAAGGCGGTCTGTAACTCCGCCTGAACCTCCGCCTCCAGCGCCTGCCAGGCCTCATCTGAGTGTAGGTGCGTTGCACTTTCAAAGTGCAACGCACCTGAGTGCGCCAGGTAGGCGCGCAAGCGCATCAGCGGATCACGCCTGGCCTCCTCGGCCCGCTCTTCATTGCTCTTGTAGGACTGGTCATCGATGAAAGTATGCCCGGTCAGCCGCACCACGTGTAGATGTAGCAGACATGGCCCCTCACCACTCCGTACATGCGCCACGGCTTGCTGGATGACCTGCCAGGCTTCGGCGGGATCAGTGCCGTCGCCTTCCAGGGTCTTCAACCCGCCAAACGAGGCCAGGTTGCGGCGGATATCCCCGCCGGGGGTCTGGTAAACCGCTGGGACGGAAATGCCGTAGCAGTTGTTTTCTATGAAGAAAAGCAGTGGCAAGCGTTGCGTTGTGGCGATGTTGAGCGCAGCCCAGAAGCTGTTTGAGGCCACGCTGGCTTCCCCACCCAACGCCACGGCGATGGCTCCGCCCCATTCAGCCTCACCCAGGACTCGCTGGCGATATGGGATGGCCTGCGCCCAGCCGGCAGCCGGGGTATACTGCGCGCCCACATCGCCGGAGGCCGGCAGGATGGTGGGGCCGTCCCTGCGTGGCAGGTTGAACACCACCCCGATATCGCGACCATCGCTCAACCCGCCCGAGCGTGCCATACCCGCCGCCAGCGCCTCGGCCGGGGTCAGCCCGCAGGCCAGCAACAGAGGCCGCGAGCGGTAGTACACCGTCGCTGCGTCGTGGGGGTGATCCAGCGCCTGAGCCAGCAGGATCTGAGAAAGCTCGTGACCGGATGCTGAAAACTGGTACTTGATTTTACCTTGTGGAGTGAGCTGGTCGATCTCCAATTCGTCCAGACGGCGGGAGAGCAACGCCGTGCGGGCGACCCGGCGCCAATCGATGGGTGCGGGCATAAGAGCAATCTCCTGAAACGGTCATGAATAAAGAGCTATTATACCCGTAGCCCCCAGGTGCGACACATTGGCGAACTTCATTCGCACGGAGTGAGTCGCACCTAGAAAGCCGCACCTGAATGCCATCAATGATCTGTGCTCAAATTGCCGGGCTGGATGGGCTCGAATATTGAAGGATCCTCGGCTCCCTCGACCACCAGGTATCCTGCTGCTCCTTTATTCAGTCGACCGAGGCTATGATCCACCAGGATGTAATTGCCCGGAACCTGAACTTTAAATTCGACCATCACCGCGCCGCCGGCCGGCACCAGGGTGGTTTGAACGTTTTCGTTCAAAAGGGACCCTCCCTCAACGAAAACCCGGTCGAATATTTCGCCGATCACGTGGAAGGAGCTGACCAGGTTTGGACCACCTACACCAAAGAAAATCCGCACGGTCTCTCCCACACTCGCCTTGAGCGCATTGTCGCCGGATAATGCCCCAACGGAGCCATTAAAAAGGACGAAATCCGGCTCTTCCGAATTAAGCTTATCGACAGAGAATGTGCTCAAGCCATCCGGTTGAAAACCGCCATTCAGGTAATAATCACCTTCCATGACGTAATACTCGCGGTCAACCGGTGGCAGCCCACCCGGGGGTTCAACGACGATCAGCCCGTACATGCCGTTGGCAATATGCATTGGGATCATCGGGGTGGCGCAATGATACACATAAACGCCCAGATTTAGAGCCTGGAACTTGAAGATGGCTTCCTGTCCAGGACCGATTTGGGTCACGGCTGCACCGCCACCGGGTCCGGTGACAGCGTGCAGGTCGATGCTGTGAGGCATCAGGCTGCCTTGGGGATTCACCAGCTTGAGCTCGACAGTATCGCCCTGGCGGATTCTTAACAATGGGCCGGGGATAGTGCCGCCAAAGGTCCAGAGGGTTGAGGCGGTGTTATCGTCCAGCAGGGCGGTGACCTCCTTGACCTCGATATCGATGTGAAGGTCTTGTGCTTCACGCGCCCCAATGGGTGGGGCGACCGCAGGCAGCGACAGGCGTTGAGCGCCCTCCGGCACAGGCTCGATGGATTCGGATGCAGTGGGCTCAGTGGATGGGGTTTGAACGACTGGCGCGACCGGCGCGGCAGGCGAGCTGCCTATGGGTTGCGCGGTAA
>MGNS01000047.1:23501-30354 GCA_001795165.1 Chloroflexi bacterium RBG_16_57_11 | reverse complement strand
TAGGCTCGCGCCTGTGTGTTGGATAGGTTTGTCCTGAAAGCCAGTACTCCGCCTAATACGAACAGGCCGAGGATGATTAACAACCAGTATCCGGTACGCATGGAAGACTCCTATAGATTTATTAAGCAATCACGTTTTAAACATAGAGACCTTTTACTCATTTTACTGTATTCACTTCAAATTGTATATACTGTATAGGATAGCTCTAATATCAATTGCGCGTTCCCTGGTCTCGAGTCTCCAGCCTCATCATTGCTGAAATCCTGAATAATCATACTTTCACCGACGTCGATTCGGTGTTGTGTTTGATTGAGTGATCCAGGCAGATGCACGTTGTAAGTTATGCCTTCAATATCTGAAGAGATCGAAGCCATTTCACGGATCACCAGAGCCATCCTGTTTCCACCGTTCGAATGGTGTCAGGTTGTAGTCGGTGTGGCGCGGCTGGAAGCCGCCTCTGCCAATGGCGGCACGCCGGGCGGAGAGTATCGTGTATCTGAGTTCGCCATCAGCAAATACCCCGTGACCAACGTGCAGTACCAGAAATTTCTTAAGGCGGCGGATGGCTTTGCCAATCCCGCCTGGTGGGATTTGTCGCCCCAGGCGGCGCGCTGCCGGCTGGACCACCCTCGGCCCAAGCCCACGGCTTTCCCTGGCGATGACCTGCCACGCACTCGCGTGAGCTGGTTCGACAGCCTGGCCTTTTGCCATTGGCTCTCGGCCGGACTTGCACGCCGGCTGGATGGGACACTACCGGATGCGAGCGACATCACCACCTGGCAAGTGCGCCTGCCGACAGAGCAGGAATGGCACCGCGCTGCCCTGGGCGACCGCGGCTGGAGCTTTCCCTGGGACGACGAGCTGGATGAGCGGCGCGGCAATTTCGGGAACCAGGTAGGCCGAACCAGCCCGGTGGGCAGCTATCCGGACGGTGCCAGTCCGTTTGGGGCGCTGGACATGGTCGGGAACGTGTGGGAGTGGTGCCTGAGCGCATGGGGGAGGGAAGAGATCGATGCCAGCGGCTACACCTACCGGGCCATCCGCGGCGGAGCGTGGAATGTGAGCGGCCCACAACACCTCCGCCCGGCGGATCGTGGCGGGAATTCACCGCGCGGTCAGCTCAATGACGCAGGGTTTCGCTGCATTTATATTGAAGAACCCTTATACATCACCGGCCGATTATCCCAGTAATCACATCCAACCAAAATTCGCTAAAGCGTGCTCCATCCGCTTTCGTTACCACACGAACCGGTTTCCCTGCCGGATGGATGTGCTCAACAAGCCAGCCATCTTTTTCTTCCGGGATCAAAGGTATTTCTTCGATTTCAACGCCCTCATCCCATCCCAGCGCAATGGCGCAGGCCAATGGGTCATATTGAAAATTGATGATATCCTTCGGCAGCCCTACACAGGTTTCTCCGTAAATCTCGTTTCCAGCATCCACTACGAATGCCTCCGCCTGCCGTGTGATCAATCGACCCAGCGCTCCCGATTTTCTTAAATCCTCCAGGTACGCTCCTCTCAAGAAAGTCTCGATAGTCACTGGGAGTGGTATGAGGGTAGGATCTGAGTTTCGGATGACATGCGCTGCCGACCGGATATCGACCTGGATGTTGAAATCCATCTCGTTCCCCCAGTTTGGAAAACCAGCTTGGGGAAGATACACAAAGCCTCCCATCAGGAAGAGGCTCGCCTGCATTAATATTCCAGGAAATTGATATTCGAGTAGAGATAAATTCGTATACGGCCCGATCCCGATCACCGTTGCGCCCTGCTTGATGCTTTTCTTCAGCAGGTGAATGGCCTCCTCTGTGGGATTAGGTGAAGGCTTGACCGGTTCCGGCCAGTATCTCTCCTCATCAGGCAGGCCCAGCTCTTGGCGGTAAAAACCTTGAGAAGTATCTGCTCCAGCTTTTACGAGGATATCCTGCCTCCCCTCAAGATCCAGGACATAGCGCACATATCCCGCCCTCCGGCCGTTTGTGTCTCCCACGGTCGTTATACCGGTCAGGTCGACCCCTCCCGGCCAGCGCAGCAACATAGCCAGTGCGCACAAGTCGTCGATGTCGCCCCCCAGGTCAGTATCCAGGTGTATCTTTTTCCTCATGCTTGAACCCTTCCCGGGCAATCTGTAGGTAGCCAAAAGCGCACACGAGACGATCCTTGGTAAAATTAGAATTGCCTTTCCAATTCTAACCCATCCAAGCGCCTAGCCGAGGAAGCCATGTCCCCACAAAACCCCGCTGTCGTCATCCTCAACCCCTATTCCAACCGCTGGAAGGCCAAGCAGCGCTGGCCGGAGGCGGAGGCTGCCCTGCGCCGCGCCGGCGTAGAATTCGAGCTTTTCGAGATGCAGGGGCCGGGGGACGGTATCCGCCTGGCGGAGCAAGCTGCCCGACAGGGCTATATCCCGATCATATCCGCTGGCGGAGACGGCGGAACAGGCGAGGTGCTAAACGGGCTATTCCGGGCGTCCTCAGAAGGCGTTCTCGGGCCGTTGGGCGTGTTGCCGCTGGGCACGGCCAACGACCTGGCGCACAACATCGGTTTACCACTGGACTTAGAAGCTGCGGCCCAGGCCATCGCAGCCGGAAAGACGCGCCGCTTCGACCTGGGCCAGGCGAATGATTGGGTGTTTCACAACAACTCGGCGGTAGGCCTGGAGCCGGTGGTGACGCAATGGAACGCCCGCATGGTTCGCTGGAAGGGCTTGCTGCGCTATCTGGCGGCGGCGCTACGCGCCATTGCCTCAGGGCCGCGCTGGGAGGCGCGCTTGAAATGGGATGATTGCGAGTACGCTGGCCCGCTCAGCCTGACCTCGGTTGGCAATTGCCCGGTAACCGGTGGGCTTTTCCGCATGGCGCCCGCCGCCGACCCGCAGGATGGGAAGCTGACATTCGTATATGCTTACGCCCCCTCGCGGCTGAAGATGCTCAGCCTGCTTCCACGCGCCATCAACGGCAGCTATGTGAACGACCCGGCCGTCCACCAGCACCACACCACTCGCTTGAGCATCGAGCTCAACCCCGGCTCGCCGATCCAGGTGGATGGCGAGCTGCGCTCCGAAGACCTGACACGAGTCGAATATCGCGTCCTGCCGGCGCGGTTGGATATCCTGGGTGCATGGTAATCGCCCCGCTGGATGTGACATACCCGCCGTTATTCGTAGGCAAGGATTTCTCGGATCGTCAGGCGAGCTGCGCTGCGCGCCGGAAGCACACTGGCAATCGCCGAGAGCAGCAACACCACACCTAGCCAAACGAACACGCCTTGCAAGGTGTAGCTCAAGGCGATCGAATCGCTGAGCATGGCGGTAGTGATAATGCGCAGCATCAAGAAGCTGATCGGGTAGGATAAAGCCCATGCCAACCCCCAGCTGATCATACCGATGAACACCCCTTCGATGACCACCGACTTGATAATCGTCAGGTCGGTGGCCCCTATGGCGCGCATCACGCCGATCTCCCGCGTCCGTTCCAGCACATTCATGCCCATCGTGCCGGTCAATCCGATGCTGCCGACAAAAGCTGTCAGTAAGGCCATCGTTAGCAGGAAAGCGATCAGGATATTCACACCCTGGCCGGATTGCTCACGAGTGACCATCCCGGCCTCCACGTCGCTAACCCGGTAACCGAGTGCGCGCAAGTATCTGTCGAGCGCCTCGCTGATCGCCTTCTGGCTCTCCAGGGAATGGGCATTGGTGATCACTCGGTAGGAAGCAGCCTGACCCGGCGAACCGAGTAGCTCGGAGACATAATCGTAGTCCGCATACCCCATTATATCCCCCAGCATCCGGGTGAAACGAAATACCCCGACCACCGTCCAATCCTCGGCCCGGCCTCCAGCCAATCGCAATCGCAATGTATCGCCGGGCTGCACATTTGGGTATAAATCGTAGATCGCGTCTGAGACCACCAACGCTCGCTGGTCGCCTGGCTGGAGCCAGCGACCGGCGGCCATGTCAGGCTCGAGCAGCGGTGTATCCGCCGGCGGAGCGACCAGGCTCAGGTTATCGATCAGATTATCCTGGGGATCCAGGATCTCAGCAGCCGCTCCAGACCAGGCTTCGACCGCCTGGACACCCGGCACCTGCATGGCAGCCTGGTTAATCCGCTCGGCGCGGTAAGGTTGTTCAAGGCTTAGAGTGACATCGGCCATGAAATGTTGCATCAGGCGATCCATATAGTCTTCCATTGATACGCGCACGTTGAACACGGCGATGAAAATCGCTCCGGCCATAGTCAAAGTAAACAATGTGAGCAACAAGCGCCCCTTACGGCGGAAGGTGTTTCTCAAGGATAGCAGCACCGGCCGTGAGAGCATACCAGCCGCATGGCTATTCATACCCGAAAACCTTGCCTGCCGAACGGGTTGGTCGCTAAGGCGGTCGTTGCTGATTGCCCGGCGCACGCTGATTTTGGCGCCGCTGCGGATAGGCAGGATGCCTGATGCCAGGGTTACGCTGATCGCGATGACGGCCTGGATGATAACCGCAGCCGGGACGATACGAAAACCGCCCAGTGTGGCGTTGAACATGCCGGCCATCATTTCCGCGAGACTATATCCAGCCCAGGCGCCCAGTGGGACGGCGATGATCAAAGCAATCAGCGCATACGCCAGGATCAAAAACAGGTACATGATCAGGACCTGGCGGCGGCGCGCTCCAACCAGCTTCATCACACCGATCTGACGTAAGTGTTGGGTGAACAAGGCGTTGAGCGTGTTCACAATCAGCGAGCTGCTCAACAGCATCACCAGGACGCCTAATGCACCCAAAACGCCCATCACGGCCAGGGCCATGTCGGCCATGGGGTATTCATTGGACTTGAATACCGATGAGCGGAGGACGGCGCCTCCGTCTTTTTCGATTTTGTTTTCGACGGCATCGGCTACGCTCTGGATGTACGCTTCGTCATCACCGTGATCGCTCACCGTGACCAGCAGGCGGTTATAATCCAGCGGCTGGCCCAGCCAGGCCAGGGTTTCCTGAGTGGTGTAGCCGCGCTCTGCGCCCATCGGATCATGAGCGCGGGTTTGGTCGCCGACTTCGCCCGCCACGCGCATCCGTCGCTCCGAGCCATCCGGGAGCTGGATCAATAGCGAATCCCCAGTGCGAAAACCGGTATCGCGCATTCGCTCGTAGCCGATCAGCAGCTCATGCTCGCCAGGCACGCTTGCACCTGCCACCGGCCTGAGCTGGTTGATTTGGGTCGCACCGGGGTCTTCAACAGCCTGTAGGTTTAGGCTCAGCCAGGATTCGCCATCCTTACTGGCGCGCACGCCAAAAGACTGGCGACCTTCTGCCTGCGCAACACCGGGAATGAGCTCGACTGCGGATAGGAAATCTTTGTCGAAAAAAGTCGTGGCCATTTCGATATTGGCTGGCTGAATGGAGGCGTAGCTGACGTCCAGATCCTCGGAAAGGATCACATAACAGGTTGCGATGCTCCCGATGGCAAATACACCCACAGCGATGGAAGCCACTACTAATAAAGTACGCGTTCTGCTTTCCCATAGGTCGGCCAGAACTTTACGCCAGCGCGGTCTCAGAAATTTACCATTTGTCTTTTCCATTACCGACAGCCTTCCAATTCACGTGCCTGGTGCTCTTCGAGGCGCTCCTGCGCCACGCAGACCAGCTCTGCCCCCATCGCAGGCGCCTGGTTGATCAGGCGTAGAAATTCCTCCCGATCCAGCAATGCCACTTCGACCGGAATATCCAGTGCCGCGCGGACGCTGGCGATCGACCTGCCGCCATTCATCAGCTCAACTTCGCCAAAGAACTGACCTGGACCCAGTCGGGCCAGGCTCATCTCCATGCAACGTTCTTTGCAAAGGACTACCTCCACATCACCACTGGCGACCATAAAAAAGTGCGTCACTCGCTCTCCCTGTTGGAGGATGGTCTGACCTGGCTGGTAGGTCCGCCTCTCTGCCTGGTGGGTAGCTTGCAACATCTGCGGGTGGTTAAGCAGCGGTAAGGCGCGCGCTACTACATTGTCAATGATTTCGCCATCCGAAAGGATCACCGTCTGGTCGGTACGACGGGTGATGGACGGGTCGTGTGTGACGATCAGGATGGTTTTGCCCTGGTCGGCCAGCTCCTGGAACAGACGGATGATCGTAGCCGCCGAGCGCGAGTCCAGGTTGCCGGTTGGCTCATCGGCGACGATGATGGGCGGGTCGGTGGCCAAGGCGCGGGCGATTGCCGCGCTCTGCTGCTGCCCGCTGGAGACCATCGAAGGTAGCTTGTAGGCTTGCTCTTCGAGCCCTACCATTTTGAGCAGCTCCAGAGCTCGCTGTGGGCGCTCGTTAGCTGGGAAGACATTGCAATAGTCCATCGGCAGCATGGTGTTCTCCAGCAGGGTGAGCGTGGGAAGCAATTGGAAGAATTGGAATACGATGCCAACATTGCGGCCGCGCCACAGCGCTCGCTTGCTCTCAGACATTTTGTACAGGTCCTGACCGCCGATGATCACCTGGCCGGAGGTCGGGTGATCGATGCCTGTGAGCACGTTGAGCAAGGTGGATTTACCGCTGCCAGACTTACCGACGATGGATACGAACTGGCCGTAGTTCATCTGCAGGCTGATGCCTCGTAGAGCGGTGAACGAGCCGGCAGCGTTTAAGTAGGTCTTGACCACCTGGTTGAGGCTGATAGCGGGTTGGGTCGGTTTCGCCGCCGGTCCGCCATTACCAGAATGGTTATTTCCACCTTGCGATAGAGATGGGCTTAACCCGGCAGGCTCGAGTGGGACATGAATTTCCACCGTTGCCACTCCGGCTGTGTTCCGGTAGCCATCCCCATTCTCTGGCTCACTGACAATCTCACCGTCAGAAATATGGAGCGTGC
>MGNS01000047.1:23144-23490 GCA_001795165.1 Chloroflexi bacterium RBG_16_57_11 | reverse complement strand
GCCGCCAGGCTGCTGTCATGCGTGACCACGACGACCGTCTTGCCGGCATCCACCAGGCGCTGGAAGAGCTGGAAGATGGTCTCGGCAGTCACGGTATCCAGATTGCCGGTTGGCTCATCGGCCAGGATGAGCGGTGGGTCGTTCACCAGGGCCCGGGCGATCGCCACGCGCTGTTTCTGCCCGCCCGAGACGTGCGCCGGCAGCTTGTAGGCGTGTTCGCTCAGCTCGACCAGCTCGAGTAACTCCAGGGCGCGCTCACGACTGACGGATGGACGAAAACGACCGGCAAAATCTTGTGGGAGCATGATATTATCCACCAGGTCGAGCTGCGGTAATAGCTCGAAAG
>MGNS01000047.1:23018-23086 GCA_001795165.1 Chloroflexi bacterium RBG_16_57_11 | reverse complement strand
CGAGCCAAGCGAAATGACTTCGCCTGTGCCGTTTCCTTTCACGAGACTATAAAACAACACTTCACCCG
>MGNS01000047.1:20485-22900 GCA_001795165.1 Chloroflexi bacterium RBG_16_57_11 | reverse complement strand
GGTGAAACCGCCGGCTCCGGTCTGGTAGACCTTCGTCAGGTTACGCGCTTCGATCAGAGGCGTGCGGCTAAGATTGCCCGGTTCGGCCATCCCTGGCTGTGCCAGGCTTATCTCGGCGACCGGCTTACCATTCTGTTTGCCGTCGCGGTTTCGTTGAAACATCTTCATTGTCCCTGGGCCGCTTCCAGTGTGGCAAAAACAACGCGCAAATGTCCTACCAGCCCTGTGCATTCACTAGCCGTCATCTTCATCACCAGGCCAAGATAACTCTGCAATTGCTCGTAAAGCCTGTCAAGCCACTCTGGCGAGTTTGCGCCATGCTGGACAAGCAGACCATAGACGAAGCCGCCCAATAGGCACAGATTCGCCTTACAGGATCCGCTCTCGCCTGGTGATAATTCGCCCTGTGATAATTCACCCGGCAACAGCTCCGGCAGATACCCCAACAGCGTACTCCGTCCCGGAGTGTGCTTCAAGCGCAGCGCGGCTATGGTCATCACCTCGACGCAGTAACGCATTGCTCCATGTCCGCTGGGTAGGAGGCGAGCCATCATCTGCTCGGTCAGCTCCGCATCCGGCATCTCACCTTTGCGCAGTTTCTCCAAGGCGAAGGTTTTGAACGCCTCGGTGTCAAGGTGCGCGCCGCCAATCTGCTCGACCAGCTGCTGATGTTGCTCCTGAGCCATATCGGAGGGATAGAAGACGCGCTCTGCACGCCCCGGTCCGCACTTGTCGGCGGGGAGCTGATACTCAGAGGTGACATAACCTTTTTCTTCCAATAGGCAGAGCATGTCATAGGCGGTGAACGGGCTGACGCCCAATCGTTCTGCCAACAAGGAGTAATGGATCGGGCTGGCAAACTCGCGCTTGAGCTCGATCATTTGTTGAATAAATTCTCCCTGGCGGCGGGTCAATTTCATAGCAAAATTTCCAAACTTTCCAAAATATCCAAAAAATCAAACGCAATTTTACCCCTGACCGGCCAGGAGTCAAGGATAGGATTAATAAAATTGCCTATTGACTAATCTTACCTGAGATGGTATAGTACAGCCCGCAAGGATACCAAGCGGTTTACGTTGGAACTGAAGACGAAGGCGGCTCAGGGTACGATCCGTGAGCCGTTTTTCTTGCCCGGAACTCCATTGAAATCCACCAGGTATCAATAACCAATTTTCTGTTTTGAGTAACAAGGAGTAAATACAATGTCTGAACGTATCATCGGCACGGTTAAGTGGTTCAATGGTAGCAAGGGCTATGGCTTCATTGAGCGCCAGGGTGGGGAAGAT
The DNA here is from genome assembly GCA_001795165.1 of Chloroflexi bacterium RBG_16_57_11. GTDB lineage: Bacteria > Chloroflexota > Anaerolineae > Anaerolineales > UBA4823 > RBG-16-57-11. The sequence goes on along the minus strand of MGNS01000047.1, from coordinate 21,614 downwards.
GTCTTCGTCCACTACACCGCCATCCAGGGCGATGGCTTCCGCAATCTGACTGAAGGCCAGCAGGTCGAGTTCTCGATCGAGCGCGGCCCCAAGGGCTTGCAGGCCAGCAACGTAGTCCTCGCCGGCTAGTCCACTACTACCGGAGGATGAATAAAAGCCCCGCGGCGAAATCCGCGGGGTTTTTGATTCATGTTCTGCTCATTCAGGATGGTAAAATATTCCATGTGCTCCAAAGGTCATCCGCGAAACGATCGTCTGAAACAGGTGGATTTGCCTGTACATCTGCATCAGGAGGAAATGGATGCCCGCTCTGAATCCCGACGATGTCCGGTTCTTCAGTGGAAGCTCACATCCAAAGCTTGCGGCTGGAATCGCATCTTATCTGTCGGTTCCGCTCGACCCAACGCTTTGTTCGCGGTTTAGCAATGATAATCTATACATCCAACTCGGCGCCAGCGTGCGGAGCAGAATTGTTTTCATCATCCAATCGTTGGTTCCGCCGGTATCTGACCACCTGGTAGAGCTGCTCATGATGCTGGATATCGCTCGCGGGGCGGGCGCCGCCGAGGTGCATGCCATCATCCCGTACTTTTCTTACGCTCGCTCGGATAAAAAAGATGCGCCGCGCATATCGATCGCCGCCCGCCTGGTCGCCGACCTGCTGGAAACTGCCGGCGCTACCCACATCATGACGATGACGCTGCACTCCCCCCAGGTACATGGCTTCTTCGGCCTGCCCACCGACCCGTTAACCGCCCGACACCTGTTTAATCGCTACTTTTTAGACAAAAGATACAGCGCCACAGATACGATCGTCGTTGCACCCGATGTAGGCCGGGCCAAGCCAGCGGCGCGCTTTGCCTCTCAGCTAGGCTTGCCTTCCGCTGCAGCCCAAAAGGAACGCCTTTCAGACGCTAAAGTGGCCATCGATCGTGGGATCGATCGCATGGTCATTGGCTTTCACCGCGCGCTGGTTTATGATGATGAGATCGCCACCGGCACCACGGTTTTAGCGCTATGCGAGCGCCTGGTGCGTTGCGGGATCGAAGAGATCTTCTTGATCTGCACCCATGGTGTATTTTCCGGCGATGCCCTACCAAAACTCGGCCAAATTCCTCAGATTCAGGAA
>MGNS01000047.1:17171-20476 GCA_001795165.1 Chloroflexi bacterium RBG_16_57_11 | reverse complement strand
CACTAGAAAAGATGAGCCCGAACATGACTGTCCTTTCAGTCGCCCCCATTTTCGGCGAGGCGATATGGCGTAACTCCACCCGCCAGTCGATTGGCGAATTGTTTCCTTTCTCGGATGATACATCTGATTTGGTCGACATCGACGAATAATCCACTCAGGAGCCACTAACAACGATGGAAGAACTCAGCTTAAAAGACATTCTCGCCGAACCGCGCAGTTCTGACGATTTGCACATCCCGCACAACCTGGTCATCGATTTGATCTTTCGCTTGCTATACAATGAGGGCAATGTCGCCCTGGTGCGCTTCACCGATGTGCTCAAAATTCCAAAGACCATTATCGATGACATCCTGTTGTGGATGCAAAAAGAGCACCTTGTTGAGGTCTCTAAAGCCACCCTGGAGCTCGGACGGCTGGGTAACGTCTACACCCTGACACATGCGGGCGAGGAACGCGCCGTATCTGCAATGGAGCGTAGCCAGTATGTCGGGCCGGTCCCGGTGTCGATCCCCTATTACAACCGGGGTATCGAGGTACAGACCACCACGAACCAGCGAGTGTCCTCCGAACTGATCAAACAGGCGTTAAGCGGTTTGATCCTGCCGGACGACTTTCATCGCCAGATCGGCCCGGCAGTTAACGCCGCTAAATCGCTGTTCCTGTACGGCCCTCCAGGAAACGGGAAAACCACCATCGCAATGGCGATCGCTAAATTGCTGGCCGGTACCGATCCGATCTGGGTGCCCTATGCGATCACAGCCGGTGGCCAGGTAATCCAGATCCATGACCGGCTGGTTCATAAGCAGGTCCCAATGACCGACAAGAGCCGGACAGCCGAATTCGGGCGTATCGACCAGCGCTGGGCGTTAATCGAGCGCCCGTCGGTAACGGTCGGCGGTGAACTTAAGATGGAATCGCTAGATTTGCGCTTCGATCCAATCTCGAAATTTTATGAGGCCTCGCTTCAGCTAAAGGCTAACGGTGGTATGTTCCTCATCGACGATTTCGGCCGGCAGCAGGTCAGCACCACCGATCTCCTCAACCGCTGGATCGTGCCGTTGGAGAGCAGCATCGACTTTTTACGCCTGCTCACCGGGCAAACGATCGTAGTACCGTTCCGCCAGTTCACTGTGTTTAGCACCAACCTGGACCCGCATGACCTGGTGGATGACGCCTTCCTGCGACGCATCCAGATGAAAGTTTGTGTCACCTCTCCGGATGAAAAACTGTACTTCCAGATTTTTATCCGCATGGCGAAGGAGCTCGATATCCCCTTTAGTAAGGAAGCCTTTATGCACCTGCTGCAGAAATGGTATCGCCAGCCTGGGCGTCGCTTGCAAGCTGTCCAGCCGCGCGACCTGCTTAAGATCATCCACGTGATCTGCAATTATGATCAGTCGCCGCCACAAATGACTCCGGAGCTGATCGACGAGGCTTGCAGGAGCTATTTCGTGGATTGATCCCACGATGCTGGTAGTTATTCCTGGCAGATGTAGACCTGCTGACGCAATTTAGTGGATCGAGGGGGCGCTAAATTCGTATCTCTAACCGCTCGAAAAGGAGAGATGCATGCAAACCCTTCTTCAACTGGACAAAATCAAGCTGGCCGTACAAGCTGAAAGCATCGAGGGACACGCTCAGGGTGCTGTGCTGCACGGCATGCGCGTCAGCTTGCTACACCCCTTTGGCGAGACGTTGTGCTACCGTCATGGCTGGCATTCGTGGAGCCTATCATGTTGGCTGCCGCTTTCCTTGAAGCTGAGCACTCCGCTGGCCAAAAGCCTGTGGCCGCAGATCGACCATCCTGCGCTGCTGGAGGATTATCCCTTCACCAGCAGCAGCCTGACCGCATTGCAAGCCCCAGATGGGAAGGTCCTGCTGTTAGGTGCACTGGGGTTGGATGCCCGGCTCAAAGTCGACACCGAGATGGTACGTGGCGAGTATGTTGCCCCAAAAGCCGCCGATTTGGAGTGGTTCCTGGCGTTTGGCGAGGAGCGAACGGTTTTCGCTGCTTATGCCGGGATGCTGGAGCAACGCCTGGGCGCTCGCGGGCATGGTCAACCGTGGCGGGTGTGGTGCTCGTGGTATGGCCTGTACACCGGGATCAGTGAAGATATTTTGCTGGGGGTTTTGCCCGGCCTGAAAGACCTGCCTTTTGATGTCTTCCAGGTGGATGATGGCTGGCAGGTCAGCCTGGGCGACTGGGAGGCAAATGAAAAATTCCCCTCCGGCATGCAGGTGCTGGCGAGGAAGATCCGCGCCTCTGGATACGTCCCCGGTTTGTGGCTGGCGCCGCTGGCTGTGGCGCCTACATCACGACTGTTTCAAGAGCACCCCGAATGGTTGTTGCGCGATGCAGACGGCAAGCTGGTGCCGGCCGGCCATAACTGGGGGGACGATTTCTACGGCCTGGATGTGACCCGACCGGGTGTGCAGAAATGGCTTACGGAACGCATCCAACAGGTGCGCTTCTGGGGTTTCGATTACCTAAAACTGGATTTCCTGTATGCCGGGGCTCTTCCAGGAGCGCGCTATCAGAAGTTGCCCGGTGAGCTAGCCCTGCGCAAGGCCCTGGAGATCATCCGCCAGGCTGCCGGAGAAGTTGCTTACCTCCTGACTTGCGGCGTTCCGATGCTGGCGTCCCTGGGATTGGCGGACGGCCTCCGGGTTGGGCCAGACGTCGCCCCGCAGTGGGAAAACACTGACCGCAGCTACTTCCTACACGATTTTAGCGGCCCCGGGGTGCTCAACGCGATCCGCACCACGCTACACCGCCTGTGGCTGCGCCCACTGGCCCAGGTGGACCCGGATGTGGCCTATTTCCGCGAGAAATACAACCTGCTGACCTCGGAGCAAAAAGCCGTACTGCAAGACCTGGTGCAGGTCACCGGCTTTCGGGCTACTTCCGATTTGCCGGTCTGGCTCTCGCCCGAAGAGCGCCAGGCTTTACATGCTTTCCTGAGCCATAACCCCCAAATTACCCAAACAGGTCGCTACCAATTTAATATCGATAATCGACCGGTCGATTTCGGAGTTTTGGAGGGGCTATGGCCGGATTAAGGATCGCCCCCAAGGGAGCTTTTGTTAAGGGATTAAAGCTTAACGGGTGTAACATCCAGCTCAGTAACCTTTGACATTGATGAGCATCCCCGCTTTTTGCCAAAAGACAAAACAGGAGGGTCGATGGATTTCAACCATTATTTCACCAACCAGGAGCTTGAAACTCAGCTCAAAGAATGGGCCGAGAACCATCCGGGAATTGCACAGCTTAGCACGATAGGCGAAAGCTATGAGAAACGCCCGAT
>MGNS01000047.1:16769-17054 GCA_001795165.1 Chloroflexi bacterium RBG_16_57_11 | reverse complement strand
ATTGCTTGAGGGCTACGGTAAGGACGCACAGATCACCCGCCTGCTCGATCAGAGCGTCTATTACATCGTTCCGCGCGTCAACCCCGACGGAGCAGAGCTGGCGCTGGCAGACCGGCCACGCTACCTCCGCTCTGGCGTGCGCCCTTACCCCTGGCAAGAGAAGGAAGATGGCCTACACGAGCAGGACGTGGATGGAGACGGGCGCATCCTGCAGATGCGCCTGCTTGACCCCAATGGCGACTGGAAGGTGAGTGAGCTCGACCTGCGGCTGATGCAAAAGAGGCA
>MGNS01000047.1:5772-16693 GCA_001795165.1 Chloroflexi bacterium RBG_16_57_11 | reverse complement strand
TGATCAAGGAGGCCCGCCAGCTGGAAGGGCTGGATTTCAACAGAAATTTCCCCTTCCAGTGGCGCACCGAGGGCGAGCAACACGGCGCCGGTCCTTACCCCGCCTCCGAGCCGGAAATCCGTGCCCTGGTGGATTTTATTGCTTGCCACCCTAATATCAACATCGCCGTCACCTACCACACCTTCAGCCGTGTAATCCTGCGCAGCTACAGTACCAAAGCCGATGACGAGATGGAGACGCAAGACCTGTGGGTGTACAAGAAAATTGGGGAGATTGGCACAAAGCTGACCGGCTATCGCTGCGTCTCGACTTTCCATGATTTCAAGTACCACCCCAAGGAGATCACCACCGGGGCCTTCGACGATTGGATGTTCGATCACCTGGGAGCCTACGCCTTCACCATCGAGCTGTGGGACCTGGCCGACGAGGCCGGCATCAAGGAACGTAAGTTCATCGAATGGCATCGCGACCACCCTCATGAGCAGGATTTACAGATCTTGAAATGGATCGATGAGAACGGCGGGCCGCAAAGCTATGTGGATTGGTATACCTTCGAGCACCCGCAACTCGGAAAAGTTGAGCTGGGCGGTTGGAACATGATGTACACCTGGCGCAACCCGCCGCACAGCCACCTCGCTGCGGAGGCGGAGCGAAACACACCTTTTGCCCTGGCTCTGGGTGATCTGCTGCCGCGCCTGTCCCTGCATCACCTGGAAGTCAAGCCACTGGGCGGCGGCGATTACCACCTGAACCTGGTGGTGGAAAACGCCGGTTTCCTGCCCACCTGCACCAGCGTGCAGGGCAAGAACCGTAAAGCGGTGCGGCCGGTGCGGGCGGAGCTGGAGCTACCCGAGGGTGTGAGCCTGGTGGACGGGCGGCGGCGGGTGGAAATGGGTCACCTGGAAGGGCGCAGCAATAAGCTGGACGTTTCCGCCTTCTGGACCGAGGGCAACACCGATAACCGCGGCCGGGTCGAATGGACGCTGCGTGGCCAACCCGGAGCGGTGGTGACCGTCCACGTGCTCAGCGAGCGCGCCGGTTCAATACACCGGCAAGTGAGGCTGCCTTGAGCAGGGCTTTTAAAGAAAGCCTCTGGAGTTAATATTTGGATCCGAATGTCTTTTGCACGCTTCGCTTGGATCCTACGGAATAACCGTGTAATTCACCAGATTGTTCGTCGCAGTGCTCTCCACATTAGGAATTACCGTCAGATCATTCCAGATGCTGGCAACCTTGTTGTAGAAAAGGCTTACATTCTCCACCCGGTTGAGTGTGCTGTCTCGGATGGCTCCGGTCAGGACAATACCTTTTAACGGCGGTTCTCGGACAGGGTAGGTTGGGGCGTTGAAAATCGTGTTGCAGTAGATGTGGGCTGTGCTGATGACATTCTGGGTAGAGTTTTCCCAGGCACCGATGAGATGGATCCCAGGGATAATACTGTCGATCTGATTGAGAGAAATCCATATATCAAATATCTGATTCTGGTTGGCTCCGGGGCCACCACCGGCTCCGCTCACAGAAATAGCTGACGCAGTAAAATGAGTATTCTGCAGGTTTCCCCATTGGCCTAAGGAAAAAGTGTTATTCTGGATCATTATCTGCGAAATCAGATTCTCGCTGGTGGGATGATCGGCCCGCGCACCACCTGATCTGACCAGAATTCCAGTTACATCAAAATTCACGTCAGGTATCGATGCCGTGAATCGGTTATTCAGTATTTTCACATTCTCGATGGTGTTAAACTTAGAACCACAGCAGCCTCCCATTATTTGCATCCCACGGCCATCAAAACCCTCAATTACATTGTCAATGATGTCAAAATTTCTAATGACATTATCTTCCGGATAGATGATTGGCTCATAATCAGGATCAATGTAATCTGACGCACCGTCTCCTGTAATCAAATCTATACCAATCTTACCTGCTTCGTAAGCCCAATTCGAACCAGAGATGAGAATTTCATTGTTCCATAGAACTGCACCGTCAATAACATTTCCGCTAGCCCCAACTGCACCTGACATAAATACAATCGCTTGATCTGAGTTACCCAGTATAGAATTGTCGGTCACGGTAATGTTCGTCATCACATTATCATTCGAACCTGCCCAAAATCCCGCCATGAACTGGATACCAAAACTCGCGCTGTTAACATTCTGGGTGACGTGGATTGTATTTTGAGCAACTACCACAGTGTCTAAATGATCTCCGATTACATTATTCAAAGTAAATGTCATTCCATTTTGCCCAACATTCAAAACATTGTCATAGATAAGAATTTCTTCCCAATGATTATCCGTTGCCATTGCGCCCTGGTCTGGTCCGGTTCGCAGGTTAATCCCTGTCTGAACATTATTCATCACCAGGTTGGCGATGGTGATGCCATGATAGGTTGTATGGGTGGTTGTTCCAGTTATAGGCTTTATTAAGACGCCCTGGAAGTAGCCTTCCAATGTAAGGGCGTGCAGCGTGTTATTGCTGCTTTGGATCTTAAATCCAAAGGGATATTCGAAGGGGCTGGCGTTGGCGATCGTGACATCTGGCGTGAGATCACCATCAATATCGCCATTGATGATTACCGAGCCTCCCAGTAACGGGGGCAAGTCCTGGTTACTCCCGCTCCCCGTATAAATCGTGGTTCCATCTAGTTGAGCAGAAAAACGGATCGTGTATTCCCCCGGATCGTTGTTGGTTGCCAGGATTGCTTCGCGCAAGGCAATCCCATCTGGACCCGGATTCGCTAGAAGTCCAGCAACACTGGACACATTACCGTTAATGATATCGGCAGTGGTGGTCACTGTAATGGTTGTGCCCTGCTGCAGGATGATTTCTGGTATTGCCGGGGTGAGCGGATGGTAATATTCTGTACCAGGTGCATAACACATAGACGGCCAGGTGTTTTTTCCAATCAGGGGGAGAAAAATCCGGTAGTCATCATCATCTTCTTTGGCCGCCTCGGTTGCATTCGGAGGTAAGGGTGAAAAATAAGAGGTGGATGCGAATGGCAACAGCATCAGAAATGGGGCAATCAAGGGGATAATTTGGCCCAGCTTGTTCATGCTTTTACTCCTTCTCTACTGTTTCCCTTTGAATACGCTTCTTTAAGGCGCATTGAAATCTGGGATGGTAAAGAAGGCGTCGTATTATATTTTTTCGGCGATGAATGGGGTTATTCACTAACCTGTTTTCCAGGATAGAGAAGGATCGAATAATGAGGATGGTTAAATCGCATAAGTTGTCAGGAGTTTATACGACAACCCATAGGATTTGAAGTTTTTCTAAAAATATTATAGCATTTTATTGAGCAATTTATCACAATCTGGTTTTATGCAATTTCCTGATCTACCAGCTCCCCCAGGCGACCGATCGCCCGCTCGACCTCTTTGGACCACACGGCGGCATTCAGGCGGATGAAGTTACGATACTTATTCGAAGCTGAGAAGATGTACCCTGGCGCCAGGGTCACGCCCACCTTTAACGCCTGGCGGTAAAGGTCCAGCGAGTCTACCATTTCGGAGAGCTGTACCCAAAGTACAAAGCCGCCGGCAGGCCGGGTGACGCGCGTCCCGGCCGGGAAGCAGCGTACCACCGCCTGGGTCATCTGCTCGACGTTGAAGGCGTATTCACGGCGCAGGCGGCGCAGGTGGTGGTCGAAGCTACCACAGGCGATGAACTCGGCCACGGCCATCTGTGGCAGCGAGGCGGTCGTACCGCTGGAGGCGAATTTTAGCCACTCTACAGTCGCCTTAAAACGTCCCGGCGCAGTCCAGCCCACCCGGTAGCCCGGGCAGACGTCTTTGGAGAAGGATGAGCACAGCAGCACCAGTCCTTTTCGGTCGAAAGCTTTGGCGACGATTGGGCGCTGTTCGGAGAAGTAGATCTCACCGGAGATATCATCCTCGATCAGTGGGATTTCGTGGGCGGCGAGCAGATCGACCAGCTCACGCTTGGCCTCTTCAGGCATGCAGCTCCCCAGCGGGTTGTTGAAGTTGGACACCACCAGGCAGGCACGCACCGGGTTGTGCTCCAGAGCGAAGCGCAGCGCTCCCAGACTGATGCCATCGCGCGGGTGGGTGGGGATTTCCAATGCTTTCAGACCCAAAGCTTCGATACTTTGTAAAATACCGAAATAGGTGGGCGACTCGATGGCGACGATATCCCCTGCCTGGCAGACGGCGCGCAAGCACAGCTCGACTGCTTCCAGGCAGCCAGCGGTGGTGACAATATCTGCCGGTGAAAGGCTGCAGCCGGCGACGATTGCCCGCTTGGCGATCTGCACCCGCAGCGGCTCGTAGCCAGGCGGGAAGAAGTAGCCGTTGCTTTGCTCTTCCTGCTCGCGCGCCAGCGTCGCCACGATGCGGTTGAGCCGTTTGGTCGGCAGAAGATCGCGATTGGGCAGCGCTGTGCCGAGCTGTACCAGGTTGGGGTTCTCGCTGTCGCGCAGCACATGCATCACCAGTTCACGCAGCCCCACCTGCGCCGGATCCGGCTCGGGGGAGGAAATTTCCGGCTCGGGCAGCGGGTCGTGGCGCGAAACCGGCAACCGCTGGCCTTCTGCAGAGCGCACGTAGTAACCGGATTGCGGCCTGGCCTCGATCAGCCCGCGGTCCTCGAGCAGCATATAGGCCTGCAAGATGGTGCTTACGCTGACCTTGCGCTGCGCGCTAAGCCGGCGCACAGATGGAAGCCGGTCGCCGGGGCGGAAAGTACCCGAGGCGATCAGCCCGGTCAGGTCAGCAGCCAGGGATTCGTACAGAAAGTCTTTGGTGGGGGATGTGTCCATAAGCATTATTTTCCTGGTTCTAGTTTGAGATCCAGGTACGTTGCACGTCGAGCGAGCGACGCACCGGATGATGGATTCTACCCAGGTGTGCCCATGATCGCCGGGGCTTGAACTGTACTGGTGGCATATACCAAAACAGTTCAGTCGAATGGCGACCAGCACAGTTGAAAAACACGTTGACTGTTATGTATACAATTCAATTATACTACATCTGTTATTTTGGTGTGGATTTGCTAGAATATGGTCAGTGTAAGATCGGAGTAAGATCTAAATGGAAGCCAGGCAAGCCCCTGTTTATTGGAGGTGTGAGATGACCGTACGAACTGTTGACTCGAAATTGACCACCACCCGCGACCAAAAAGCCACTCAATACCCTGAGCGCCGCCTGTGCGCCCAGATGGTCGAGCGGCTGGCGGGCATCGATCGCGGCGACGCCATCTTTGTTACAAAGGGCACTCTATGGGTGACCCAGGAAGGCGACCCGCAGGATTACGTCTTATCGGAAGGCGAACACTTCGTCGCCAACCGCCACGGCAGTGTGGTGGTGGAGGCGCTGACCGACGCTAGCATGCGCACTTCGCGCAACTAAGCATACGCAAATCATCCTTCTCCTAGTGATAGAGGGCTGTCCAGGAAAACCGGATAGCCCTCTTCGCATTAAGGCGCCTGATGCTGCCGTCAATCCTTACCAATCGGACCCAAACACTGTCATAAATTAACTTGACAATTATATATTATTAAGCTATAAATATGATATATTTTATCTAATTTTAACGAGATTTTTATGGGAGTCCATCGCTTCAACTATATTGTTAAAACTTGAGCAACCTTCATTCTATTCTAGGGAAGCATCGATCCAGCGTTCAAGCTTGGTCGCCCTATCGATCGTAATGATCGTAATCTGAACGCTGAGTAGCTAATGGCGAAACCGGCCTGCGGGTCGGTTTTTGTTTTTTACCAGGATGTCATGGGGTGTTTTCTTATCAGAAGGAGGTGATGTTTATCGACACGCTGCGAAACTACTCCTATTTCCATCCTTTCGGCGTTTGGTAAGCATTCTGCTTCTCCGCACCAAACGCTAACTCTTGTTTAAGTCTTAATCTACAGAGGAGTAAACAGTGAACACAAGAAACCTTTCCATGAAGATTGTTGCAGTTCTCTCTGTGCTGCTTCTCACCTTCACCTTAGTTGGCTCAGCCCTGGCCGTCCACGACCTCGGGTTGTTCGAGCTCGATCGGAACGCCACAGATGAGGCTGGAGGCGGAGACGATTGGGCCACGCTTTATGGCGGTGGCGGCAGCGCGCAAGAGTTCACGGGTATACTGCCCGATATTGGTGCGGACGGGGGTACACAATTCCAGGGCGGCGGCTCCAAGGATGATCTTGACATCACCCAGTGGCTGTGGAAGACGGGCGAGCCGCTCGACAAGGACGACATCACCAACGCCTACGCAGCCGCGTACGTGAATACCACCGACACAGGCAACAACAACGTGGGCGACCTGATCGTCTACTTCGGCCTGGACCGCTTCTCTGCCAATGGGTCAGCCCAGGTAGGCTTCTGGTTCCTCCAGGATCCAAACTTTGGCCTGACCAACATCCCGGCCGGTGGCGGCTTCAGATTCAGTGGGGTGCACACAAATAACGACATCCTGGTTCAGAGCAACTTCAGCCAGGGTGGTGTGATCGATCGCATCACCGTTTACAAGTGGTTGAATGGGGCTCTGGTGCAGGTCTACGCGGCGGCTGATTGTATTGGTCCGCCCGCTTCATCGCTTGACGATTCTGCTTGTGGTACAGTGAACCGAAGCCCTCAGACCGCGCCCTGGCCTTACACACCCAAAGCGAACGAGGGTTCGCCTGGCACATTTCTGACCGGAGCCTTCTTCGAGGGTGGGATCAACCTCACCCGACTTGTGCCCGATGCCGGCTGCTTCACAGGTTTCATCGCCGAGACGCGCACTTCGACTCCGTTCGATGCCCGGCTCAAGGACTTCGTGACGGGCAATTTCAATTTATGCTCGATCAGTGTGACAAAGACCGGTGACACTCTGTCCAAAGTTGGCGACCCCGCTGACTATACTGTCACGATCCAGAACACAGGCGCCCTGACGCTCTACAAAGACGACATCACGGATACCCTGCTTGGCAACATCACGCTCAATGGTGTTGACCAGGTTAATTCGTATGTCCAGAGCAACACCTGCGGGGCCAGCCTGGCGCCGGGTGCATCCTGTACGATCACACTCAGACGCACCGTGCAGGCGGGTGATGCTGACCCGCTGCCGAACATCGTCAGTGTAGTTTACAGAGGTAAATCTGACTTAAGCGGATCCGCTGTCAGCGGTACCGACGACCACTCGGTGAACCTGTTCCAGCCATCGATCACGTTTGACAAAAGTGTCAGCAAAAACTTGAGCAAAGTCGGTGACTCGGTGATATACACGTTGACGCTGAACAACACATCTTCGTCGGACACACCGGATCTTGTTTGCACGATTTCTGACCCGACCCTCGGCATCAACAAGTCGGTGACGCTGGCATCGGGTGCGTCGGATATAACGACGATGTCGTATACGTTCCAGGCAGGTGATCCGGATCCGTACAACAACACAGCGAGCGTATCCTGCTCGCCGACAGGATTCCCGAACGTATTGGCAGCCTCCGACAGCGAGTCGGTCAACCTGTTCTATCCGGCGGTTGCAGCGGATAAGACAGGGGATACATTGTCGAAGGTCGGCGATAGCGTCAATTACACTATCACGCTGTCCAACAATAGCTCGGTCGATACCCCGGCTATGAACTGCACGGCAAGTGATTCGCTGCTAGGGACCGTCTTTGACGGCGTGCTCCCGCTGGGCGACACGGTCATCAACACATCGCGCACCGTTCAGCAGGGCGATCCCGACCCGCTGGTGAACACGGTCGCGCTGACCTGCTCGCCCGAAGGCTTCCCTAACGTGCTGACGGCCTCGGATGACCACTCGGTGAATCTGTTCCAGCCGTCGATCACGTTTGACAAATCGGCGAACGCGACTTTGTCGAAGGAAGGGGATACAGTCAACTACACCCTGACCCTGAACAACACCAGCTCGGCTGACACACCGAACCTGATCTGCAACATCTCGGACCCGACCTTGGGCATCGACAAAGACGTGACTCTGGCTTCAGGTGATAGCGATGTAACCAACCAGGCCCAGGTGATGCCGGCCGCTCCGGATCCGTATGTCAATACGGCCAGCGTGAGCTGTAATGTATATGGGTTCAGTAACGTGCTGACTGCATCCGACTCCTGGACGGTGAACCTGTTCCAGCCTGCCATTGCGGTGGATAAGACAGGCGATACTCTGTCCAAGGTGGGCGATGAGGTCAATTACACCATCACCCTTTCCAACAACAGCTCGGCCGACACCCCGGCTTTGAACTGCACGGCGAATGACTCGCTGTTAGGATCCGTCTTCAGCGGCGTGCTCCCGCTGGGCGACACGGTCATCAACACATCACGCACCGTGCAGGCCGGCGATCCCGACCCGCTGTTGAACACGGTCAGTATGACATGTGGCTTCGATGACTTCCCCAACGTGCTGACGGCCTCGGACGGCCATTCCACCAACCTCTTCCAGCCAGCAGTTGAGGTCATCAAGACCGGACCGTCTACGGCAACAAGAGGTGAGACGATCACTTACAGCTTCACCATCAACAACCTCAGCTCAGGCGACAGCCCGGATCTGGTCCTGGACAGCGTGACCGACACGGTGCTGGGCGACCTGACCGCCACTGCTACAGCAGCTGGCTGCGGGACGCTGGCTTCAGGTGGCTCTTGCAACTTCACCTTCGATTACACCATCCCGAGCAACGGACCGAACCCGTTGGTCAACGTCGTCACCGTGCTTTACCATCCGGATCCGTTCCCCAACGACATCACGGATGATGATGATCATTCAGTGCTGATCCCCATCCAGGGCTGCACGCCTGGCTTTTGGCAGGGCGGCGCTGGCGCGGAGTTGTGGAATGAGCCCAATGATCCGCAGTGGGTCTATAATGGCACGAATCCGTTCATCCACACCACGCTGTTCAACGACTTCTTCAACAACGGACCGGTCGACCCGAGGCTCAACGGCCTGACCATGATGGACCTGGTTGGCTCTGGCGGCACCAGCGATTCCGCTCGCCGGGCAGCCCGCGACATGGTTGCGGCCTACTTGAACGAGTCGGCCTTCCCGGCTGACTTCCCGGCTAGCTCGCTGGCAGATCTGGAGGCCATGTGGTACGCTGCGGTAGCAGGCGGCGATTCAGCTCTGGATGCCTTCCACAACCTGGTAGCAGGCTGGAACAATCCAGAACCTCCTGGTTTCTGCCCGCTGCCGTAACCATACCGCTCCGTTTTTCATTCTGGCGATTCAGGTGGGGAGCAAATCCTCGCCTGAATCGCTCACCTTCTCACCTCCCAGTATCGGGTAAAATCGTTCCACTAAGGTCTGACAACCGGATGGGCCATTGTATGAAATTCAAAGGTCTGCTCTTGATTGGGCTATTTCTAATTTTTCTTTCCCTGAGTGCTTGCACCAGCTCGCCGGGCGGGAGAACTGCCACCGAGAACAACACCCCAACTGCGGCAAGCATATTAACCACCCACTCTCCGCCGGCTGCAACCGCTACGCCTGGCACCATCGCACAAAGAAGCCAGTCTGGCTCATTTTTCGCTATCAACGAGGTGGGCCTCGGACCGGAAGGCTTTGTGGCGCTGACCAATTTCACCGATGTTCCAGCCAGCCTGGGCGGGCTTTTCCTGTGCCAGGGATCAGCATGTTTCGGGCTGCCGGAGGTGGTCGTCGATGCCGGCGAGACGGTGCGTATCGCAGCCGGCGACGGGACTGGAATCGAGGGGGTGGTTGCTAAGCGCGCCACTATTGGAGAGCTGCGCCCATCGGATGGCGAGATCGCCCTATACGCATCTCAAGTCCTGGACGATCCCCAGGCAATGTCTGTCTATTTCCAGTGGGGCTCTACCCCACATGATCTCACCCAGGTTGCGATTGATGCCGGCCTGTGGGTGCAAGGCGGGTACGGACCCAGCTCGCAAAACGCCACCCGCCTGTTCAAAGTACCCGAGAGCAGTCTCTGGCTTTTTGAAGCGCCATAGAACCTCCGCCGCTACCCTGCACACCTGGCGCAACTCAGTTACACGGTTTATCCCTTGAGGTTAATTCGGTTTACGCCTGTCCAAATCAAGATTAACCAGCCAGAGGTTAAAGAACCATATAAATGACGTATTTCCAGCGGACAAGATTCAAAGTAAAATGACTCTAAGCATGAAAGTGAACAGGACCAACAAATAATTCACTAGAAAGGACGGATAGATGAACGTTCGCACAAATCTGCACGCGGGACAAAGCGGCACGGTGGATATGGAAAAGCTTGCTGCGCTGGTCCAAGAGCTCGATTGCCAGGTCTCACCGATGGAGATGCTTGGTCTGGCGCAGAAATATTGCAAGAACATCACCGCAGACAAAATTGTGGCAATTATGGATGCGGTCGGCGCGGGCGGCGGCCCGGCTGGCCTGCTTTCGCTTTTCGGCGGGTAAGACGATAGATTGCGACTTCAGTCGCTGGAATCGGAGCGACTAAAGTCGCTCCTACGCGGCGTAATCATTAGAAGCCACAGTCTCCAACGCAGCTTCCGCCAGATCAGGTGCGCCTCATCGATTTCTGACGGTTCTGGTGTAATCGGGCTATAGATGGCCTCAATATATAACCCTACCAGACTCTTTATCTCATCCTCTACGGGTGTGAGCGCAATTTTCCAGAGCCCGGCAGCTTCCAATCGCTTGACCTGAGAATCCACCCCAGCAATCACTTCCGCAGGCGTCAATCCGGGGTAATCCGGTGTGCCCAGCCGCCGACCCAGGTGTCGCACCTTCGTGTAGATTAAGGTCAGCACCTCAACACCACCCCGTCGCGCAGCGCGCCAGCGGTGCCAGCCCCATATCGTTAAAACCAAAACCGACAGAGTTGCCAGCGCGGCCCAAAACAGGTCGCGCGCCGTTGGTTGGGAGGTCGCGGAGGGCAACACCGGCGGTTCGGAAGCGGTTACCGAGACCGGCGATTCGGGCAGGTTGCTTGGCGCCCGGCCTCCGGTCG
>MGNS01000047.1:0-5757 GCA_001795165.1 Chloroflexi bacterium RBG_16_57_11 | reverse complement strand
AGCCGATACCGGAAAAATATATCTCAGGCCAGGAATGCGCTTCTGCCTCCGTGATCACTACCCGATCAGTGGAGGGGTCATAGCGCCCCGGAGCGTAGCCCACCACCAGCCGCGAGGGCAGCCCAACGGAGCGCGCCAGCACCGCCATGGCCGTAGCGGCATAGTCACAGTAGCCGCGGCGCAGATCAAACAAGTAATAATCCGCCACATCGCGGCCCGGCGGCGGGGCGTGTACATCCAGCGTATAGGGGACCAGACGCAGGTAGGCCTCGATGGCCCGGGCGCGGTCATAGGGCGTTGCTTTCCCGGCAGTGATTTGCCTCGCCAGCTCTGGCACGCGCCCCGGCAGATCGGGTGGCAGCACCAGGTAGCGGTCAGCGATCCACAGCGGGTAATCGTAGCCGGCCGCGGCCAGCTCCTCCTGGCTGGGCGCCAGCAACCCAGAGATGGCGCGATAACTGCCTCTGGAGGCTGGGCGATCCAGACGCGCCCCAAAGGCGTCCAGCTCACCCGGAGGGGTCTGTCGAAAATCGACCTTGTATGGCTGGTCCAGCCGGGCCAGATCGCCTGCCTGCACTACCTGCGGACCAGGGTCACCCACGGCCTGGACCTCCTGATCGATCCAATAATATGCCTTGGGTTGAGCAGGGAGTGGTGGACCTTCCCCTCCGCCATAGGCAATGGCAATCGTTGGGCTGGTGCTCCAGCCGCGCCCATCGTACACATCGTAAGTTACAGCCTGCCAATACGGGCTCCCCTCCGCCGGTATATTTGTATCATCGGGGGGTGTAAGACTGCCGGATGGCTCGAGCACCCGCACCAGGTAGATCACGCGCTGGCTTAGCTCTGGCCCGCTGCCGAGCAGATGCTGGCGCGGCAGCACGCCACCTATCCCGACCGGCCGGACCTGGCCTGCGCCCGGCGACAACCCCAGCGATTGGCCGAGGCTCTCGGCAGTCTGGCTCCGTGTAACCAATAGGCTGCGGGTCAGGCGCACCATCTGGTGCGGAGAGGGGATCGCGGCCACCATCGCCAGCCCGCCTACGATGACCACGATCGCCCCGGCCCAAAGAGTCAGGTCGAAAGGGATGTCGGTGGCGTAATCCACCGCCAGGCGATTCCAGCTTTGCGATCGTCGGGTGTATTGGCTCCAGGCCAACAGTGCCAGTAATGCGCTGAAAGGCAGGACCAGGTAGAGCAATTGCTCCCGGGCAAAGGCCAGGCTGGCAGACAGGATGGCGATAGCAGGCAGCACAGAAAGAAGTGGCTGGCTTCGACGGCGCACACCCCAGGCAGCCCAGGCTGCAACGGCCCACAGGACCATACCCCACACCAGACCTGTTGCCTGGGCGTCAAAACCAGAGGTGCCACCCAGCACTCCGCCTCCCCAGATCGCGAGGCGTTCCATCAGATCCGCCAGGCGCAGAACCAGGTCCTGCGACAGCAAACGCGTCAGCGAAACCTCGGGAAGCGGCTGGCCGGGTTGCCAGAAACGCACACTGCCGGCGAGCAAGATCGCCGATTGGGCCAGAGCCACGATTGGCTTGACAAGCTCTCCCACCAGCACCACAATAAGGGTCAGACCCGTCAACGCGACCAGGATCGCCGATAGCCAGCCGGGCAGCCGCGAACGAGCCAGGATCCAGCCAATCAGTAAAGCGATAACCGTGGTGTTGCCCAGCGAAGGGCTGGCGAGGTGACCGGAGAACTGGTTTAGCCACCAGACCACGCTGCTAAATAAAATAAATAGCAGCCCGAAGCCAACCAGCGTCCCGAGGCCGATTTTGCCCACCCCCCAGCGGACCAGTCGGAGGATATTTTCAACCATGCGCCCCTCTATGTCCGGGATCGGCGATCCGAGAGCATTGCTGGCGGGCAGGAATAAATTTCTGTTCACGTACAACACGGATGGGCATCACAGGCTCCTCCAGGGGGCGGTCAGGCTGGGCTCATCGGCGATAGCCCTTCCGCTGGGCGTGACCCGCCACCCCCAGGCACCCACCTTACCGGGGCGCGCTTCGGGCCGGTCGAGCAGGTCGCTGGGTATCACCTGATGAGAGATCCCCCGGCGGGCCAGCTCACCCGCCAGGTGGAGGGCCGTCCCTGATTGGTCTGCGGTCCGTGATGGAGCAAAGCTGGCTGGGTCGAGCAGAAGGACGGTGGGCGCCAACCCTCGCCATATAAGCGGCAACAACGCCTCCAGCCAATAACCGCTGACATCCGGGGTGATCAGGATCAGGCTGGAATCCTTCCCCAGTGAGGGTGACAGGCCGGATAATATTTCAGCCAGAGAAAGACGGCCTGGCTCGAGCAATGCCAGAGCCCGCAGGATCGCCCAGCGCTGCCCGTCACCCTGTCCCGGCGGAAGCCAGACCAAGGGGTCGCCATCCGCTGTAAGGCCCACCCCCCGTCCCAGGCGCAGGCCTTGATCGGTCAGTGATGCCGCCAGGATCACCGAATGCTCGGCTGTGGAGCGCGCCCCTTCTCCAGCCTGGACATTCTGGTTGGCATCCAGGATGAGCCACCAATCGCCTAACGGGGTGTTATCGAAAGTGCGTACATGCAGCTGCTCGCGACGGGCCGTGGTGCGCCAGTGCACCATCCGCAGGCTATCGCCGGGGAGGTACTCGCGCACGCTGGAGGCGCTGACGGTGCGCTCTGGGGCGTTTGGACGCGGACGGCCCTCGCCCGCCATGCCGCCAGGGGCGACCTGAATGTACGGCAAGGGCACTACCGGCGGTGTGACCATCAATTGGACGCAGCGCGGGTCGTGCAGCTCGATGGTGTACAAGCCGAGCGGGTCGCTGGTGAGCAGAGTAGTGGGACCGAGGGTGAACAGACCACGGCGGTTACACTGTCCGGTGAGGCGCCAGGTGGTGGTGGAATTGCCATCTGCGGCGCGCACCTGGTTGATGGTGTAGCCAGGCAAGTCGGAGTGATCGATGATCTGGACCCATACCGCCGGCAAGGAGGATTCGTTGGTCAGCGTCAGGCGCTCTTCGAGGCGATCGCCTACCTGCGCCCAGCCGAAGCGCATCTCGCGTTTAAGGCGCAGGCTGCTTGCCAGGCTGCGCGCCCAGTAGCGGCTGAGCACCCAGGCACCGCCGAGCCCGAACAGCAGGAAACGCCAGCCGGCGTATTCATCGATGATGGCGAGGATGAGCAGCACCAGGATGAGGATGGTTAGCAGCAGGCGGTGCCGGGGGGTGATGCGGGTTTGCGCCATATGCTATTTTACCCCCTCCCTGCCCTCCCCCATTCCAAAAACGGAGCACGCGGTACCCTTTGTTTTGCAGATATTGAGTGCGTGTCGAATCTTATTGTTCTTGTTCGAGGTGCTGGCTGTCATCCACTTCGATGATTGGCCTGGCCGGCGGGGCGCAAAAATCTACAATGTAAGGCCCAATCGCATGTTACTGACGAAAGCCGACACCAGCTAGGCGATGGTCCCGCAAGCACCTCCACAGCCTGGCTTCGGCTTCGGTGGGGTTGCAGCGGAGCTCTTTGGTGTGCAAGAAGATCTCGGGTGAGGTTCGTTTGTGTGCGATACACCCCTCAATAACATCTCCAAATTAAAATAAAATTCTACCGTGGGTCGAGAGATTCGTGCACTCGAATAGGTATGCAAAAATGGGAGTATAATGAGAAGCAGGAGGTGGAGATGCGACGGATTGTCATAGGGCGTCACTCAGGGTCCCAAAAATGCGTTCCAGAGGGCCGTATCTTGTCGATTTACGGGTTACTGGTATTTTAGCAGTTGTAATCGCCATGGGATTTTTGTTCATCTCAGGTTGGAAAGTATCCAACGCAATCATCAGGTGGGATCCGCTGGAAGTTCAACTCGCCTCTCCTACCCCCCAAAAATAGCGCGCCAAAGCTCTCACAACCAACCGGTAGTTCTATCGATGTAAAGGACAGCTCAATACCCATCATCCAACGGGTGGTAGAACGGGAAGAATATCGAGGTGGAGAGTTGCTCTTGTACAAAGACATCTATTTTGTTGATGGAGGAGGCAACGCGGACTGGGTTATTTATGAGCTTGTAACCACGAATTTCAAGGGCATTTCTTATGATAATGATCCAATCTCCTTAGCACCGAAAGATCAGATCAACGGCGCAATGGCCACCGGGACATGGAGATGTGGATCACGCTGTTATTCCGTCGTGCTTCGTGCGCGCATTCGGGATACTTCGAATAATTATAGCGAGCCAGTAGATATCACCTTCAAATGTCATTAGTTTGTTTAATAGGGAAAATTTGAGCCATCCGGAGAGGAAGCTGTGAAAGTGGGTGTGCATTAGAGCGATAAACCACCATCCGATTGTAACTTACCGGTCTAGCGATTCATGGGAGAGGTTTTCATGGAACAATTCCCGAGTAATAAAACCAAGCTCGCCTTTACACTGGCTGCGCCCTTGCTGTGCGTCGGTTGCGTGCTGCTTTTTTCCTGGGTTTACACGACCGTGATGCTGGGCGTGGCACGCGCCGATGGCGTCTATGCTTCAGCCGAAGAAGGCATGCTCGCCCTGATCGAGGAGGTCTATGCCCAGCCCTACGAAGCCGAGATTGCCTACGCCGGCACCAACTCGGACGATGGCAGCGACACGCACATTCGGTACGTAATCGCCTGTGTGTGGGGCGATAAGCGCAAGGATGGATCACCGGTCGGGTCCGTCAGGCACGCTTACGACCAGCCCGGCTCTTTCTTCCTGCACACCAAAGACGGCTGGGTGTTTATGCCAGAAGGTGCATTCCCGAATTTCATTGGTTTCTGGATGAAAGTTTACGGCCTGGCTGGGCCCGGCTCATCCAGGCCAACCCAGCCGATGGGGTCGGGAGGCAGGTGCGTTTTCTAAGCTGTCCCACAGCGAGGATCAACGATCCCAGTTACCGGGGTTGGCGGGCTAGGTTCCAGGACCAACGCTCTCGATTACAGGCTTGGCTTGCTCCCTGCGGATGAGCCAGCGCGCCAGGTAGAACAGGAGGATGCAAACCAGGTACACTGCGATGGCGATCAAGCCCAGGGGGATGGTGCCCAGCGCCAGCCAGCCCAGCATGCCCAGGGTGTAAAGCGTGTCGCCGATGTCGTTCCCGTCCACAACGCAGGGATGGATGCTGCCTTCGTCCAATTCGCAGCCGTAACGATTGGCGATCGTCCCGGCGAGCATAGCCGACAGCAGGGGGGAGATCGCCAGCAGCAGGATGATGAATATGACCAGCCCGTGAAGCAGGAAATGGCGGATCATCTCAGGCGCCTTGAGCCAGGAGATGATCGGCGAAGGAGGGCTGCCAGGGGCCGCTGCCCAGGATGAGCGGCTGCATCAGGGCGTGCTCCGCCTGGATGGTGTGGTTCAGATCATGCGCGGCCCATTCGTGGAGCAGCTCGCCCAGTGTAACAGGCCCCAGCTCGGCATGGCGGGCGCGGCGCTCCAGGTGCGCTTCAGTCACCTTCGCCAGCGCTTGCAGGCTGGCCGCTCTGCGCCGGTTAAACTCCGCTGACAGGGCCGCAGGGGTGGCAGCAGGGTCGATGCGTTCCTCGGCGCTGTTGGGGTCGTAACCAGGGAACTCGCTGCGGCCTTCCAGAAAGCAATTCAGCCGGAAAGCGAACACCGCTTCGGCTGCGGTCAGGTGATGCAGGCATTCCAGCGCCGACCATTGCCCTGGGATGGCAGGTCGCCTGAGCAGGCCATCGGGCAGCACCTGGCACAGGCGCGTCCATTTTTCGGGGGTTATGGTCAGGATGGCACGGACGGTA
>MGNS01000046.1:14755-16034 GCA_001795165.1 Chloroflexi bacterium RBG_16_57_11 | reverse complement strand
TAAAATTAAGTATAAACAATACACCCTCGGTCGGCAAGCACCCTCAAGTAGCTCGGATAAACTTCCAGCCGGTTCCAGCGCAGGTCCAGCTTGCGCAGGCTGGTCAGGCGCTCCAGGTCATCCGGAAGGGCGGTCAAAGCGTTGGCGCGCAGATCCAGGTATTCCAGCGATTGCAATTGGACGAAGCTGGCCGGCAGGGCGACCAGGTTGTTGAAGCGCAGGTTGAGGTCAGTCAGGTTGCAAAGCCCGCCGATGGTTTCGGGGAGTTCGCATAGCTTATTAGATTGCAGGTTGAGACGGTTGAGCGAAGACATCAGGCCAATCGCATCGGGCAGCTTTTCGATCTGGTTGTGCTCAGCGTGCAGCTCAACCAGGTTGGCCAAATCGACGATCTTGGTGGGGAGGCTGCTCAGTGAATTGTTGTACACCCGCAGCTCGATCAGCTTGCTTAGTCTCCCGATCCAGGAGGGCAGCTCCGTTAAGCGGTTATCGGTCAGGTTGAGATAGCACAGCCCGGCAAGCTCGCCCAGAGCATCGGGCAGGCGTTCGAGCCGGTTGTTGCTCAGGTAAAGGTAGGCCAGGTGCCCCAGCCTGCCCAGGGAGGCCGGCAAGGACCGCATGCGATTATGACCTAGATCGAGCATTTCGAGCTGGTCAAGGGAGCTGAAATCGTCCGGGATGACCTCCAGCCGGTTTTGCCCCAGGTTGAGTGTTCGCAGACCGCGCAGCACCGCAATCTCGCCTGGGATCTCGGTCAGCTGATTGTCATACAGGCTGAGTGAGGTCAGATTGGGCAGGCTTAAAATGCCGTGAGGGATCGCGCTCAGCCCGCAGCCATCCAGGTTGGCGCTCTTCAGACCTGAAAGATCGGCTCCGGTGGCCAAGGCTTCGAGCAATAATCCGCCATGGAGTGTGGTGGGGTGCTGGTGGTTCAACTTTTCTCCACGACGCCGGTAAACATTGTGTAGGTGAAGAAAGCATAGTAGTCGGGTATGTCCAATATGAAATCCGGGGATTGTGGGTCGCACAGGCGTTTGTATTCGAGCCAGAGCGGATGCGCTGATTCAGCCTGGGCTCCTGCCCACAACATCTCGAAGAGCGACACCAAAGCCACGCGGATTTCCGGCGTCAGCGGCGCCTGCACTTCGCCGTGAAAGCTGCGGCAGGTCGGTTGCCCGATCCCAGCCTCAGGGAACCAGCGCACGAGGCGCAGGAAATGCTCCTCAGGATGCCTGTCTTGCAGGTAAGGCAGATAAGCCGAGCACTCGGCGTTCAGCCG
>MGNS01000046.1:14586-14744 GCA_001795165.1 Chloroflexi bacterium RBG_16_57_11 | reverse complement strand
CTGCGTGTCCTGGCAGCACCTGTTGCGAGGTCCACGCCAGCAGGGCCACCTGGCCGCCTGGGCGCAACACCCGGGCGATCTCCTTCAGCACGGGTAGATGATCACCGGCCGGGTAGCCGACGCAGTCCGCGCTCCAGGCCCAGTCAAAGACATCGTCG
>MGNS01000046.1:10474-14475 GCA_001795165.1 Chloroflexi bacterium RBG_16_57_11 | reverse complement strand
CACTAGGATGGGTCGCCTCGGCCAGCAGCAGCGCTTGCAGGCCGATCCCACATCCGATGTCCAGCCCATGCGTCCCGGGCGCCAGATGCAACGACGAGATCGCCGCTCCGAGCGCCGACTCGCGCAGCGGGTTGGCCTGTTCCAAGGCCTGGATTTGTGGGTTCATGTTCTCGGTCATAGGGATTGTTCTTACGGCTCTAACTTGGATAACTACTCCAATATAACCGGAAGTCCCAAGAATGCCCCATACCGCTCCGCCGCCGGGACGATGGCCTGCTGCTCCTCCCGGCTCAGCGATTTGAAGAGCTTTATTGTGATCGTGACGGATCGCTTGGATAATTCTTGCTTCCACATCCCCACCACCTGCCCGTCGATCACCAGCATCGGCCTGAACACGCCATTGCTGGATACCAATTGCCGGTCGAAGCGTGGGTCGAGGACCGCGCTTCGCTCGGTGTAGCCCAGGTAATACTCATCAAAAGCTGGCAGGAGGCGCACGCTGAGCGAATGGTCGTGTCCCATTGCTTGATCCGGGCGCAGCCAGTAAGCCTGGCCCCCCATGCTCTCCTGGACAAGCTGAGCCTTGGCCAGTTCGAGCGCCACCCGCGCATCCACAGCCCCCAGGCCCGACCACCAGGTAAAATCCGCTAAAGTAGCCGGCCCATGGCTGAGGAAATAGCGAGCGGCCAGCTCGGCCAGGGCTTCATCGTGCTCCAGGCGCCTGCCCTTCGGTGACCATTCGTCCAGAAGCACAAATGTTGGTTGCTTACCTTGGTTCGGTCCGAAGCAGATCACCCCTTCCAGGGCGGCGCGCTGCAGGATGTGGTAACCCCGTTGGCCGGCGGTCGAGATGCCGGCTTTCTCCAGTGAACCCATAATTTCATTCCGGATAACCCGTCGACCACCTTGGAGCGCTTGGGTCAGGACTTGATAACCTTTCGAGAAGGTCGCTGCATCCAGCTCGAGTTGTTGGTTCCGCCGAGCACCCTGTGAAATCAGGCGCGGCCTCAGCAATTCCAGCACCCAGCGGATATCGCCGGGGGGCACCAGGTGCAGCGTTCCACGTAACAGCCAGGTCCGGAGGATGTCCCTCCCTGCTATCGCCTGTTCGATATCCGCCTGTGTAGCCTCTTCGGTTCGAATGCCCACCGCCCAGCGGGCGCTAGGGTAATCCTGTGCCTGCATCGCCCCCAGCCAGGCTACCACCTCGCCGGGCCGGGAGATTTTACCCTGGGTAATCCGTTGGTTATGCAGCCGCTGCCGGGCGATCTCCGGTACGGTCATTAAGCAACGCCATTATCCGAATAGTACTCACCCCAGGGCTTACCTGCCAGCAGCTTCATCACGCTTTCAATTTGACGGGTATCGATGTTATTCACCGAGGCCTGATGCTGTTCAATACTATCCCACAGCTCGATGAAAATGAAACGGGTTGGCTCTGCTCGATTTTGGAGCAGGTGGTACGCTTGCATCCCGGCGGACTGATCGAGTGCCGGCATGATCACGGTCTCGAAAAAGAGGCGCACTGCCTCTTCTTGCCCATTTTGGGCCTTCATTTCTCCAATTCGGGTAATCGTCATCTGATCTCCTCATACGTTTATTGTTTTCTAAGATGCGGCAAAGTGGAAAATGGAATAATTTGGGCCTGAATTATACATCAAGTTTGATCAGAGCGGCTAACCCAATGGAGACCACAGATAGCAAACTACTTATTACTCTTCCATGGTGGCAAGATGCCTGAGAGCGAGGCAGAGCACTAGCTCCGGGCAATCCGGTGCAACTCCTCGTAAAGCGGTTTCAGCTGCGCGTACATTTTTAGATATACCCCATGGTAGATCTCATCGTACACACGCTGATTCTTGGGGATCGGCTCGAAGGTATCCCGGATGCGGGTCATCGCCGACACGGCAGCGTCGAAATCGGGGTGTAATCCCACGCCCACCGCCGCGTCGATGGCCGCTCCGAGCCCTGAGGCTTCGTAGACGTGCGGGCGCGAGGCCGGCAGGCCGAACACATCTGCGGTGAGCTGCATGGCTGCACGGCTCTGGCTGCCTCCGCCTGCCACGCGCAGCTCGGTGATAGGCTGACGGCTGCGTTTGGCCGTCCGCTCGGCGCCTTCGCGCAGGGCGTAGGCCAGCCCCTCCAGGATGGCCCGGTACAGGTGCGCCCGAGTGTGCACGTCGCCAAAGCCGATCACCGCTCCACGCGCCTCCGGACCCGGCACCTTCAGCCCGGGCGACCAGTAGGGTTGCAACACCAGCCCCTGTGAGCCGGGGGGCACAGCGCCTACCAGCTCGTCGAACAACTCTTCCGGCTCGATCTGGCGCTCTTGCGCCAGGCGCTGCTCGTGCAATCCGAATTCCTGCTTGAACCAGCTCACCATCCAGAAGCCGCGGTAGATTTGGATCTCCAGGCTGTAAGCCCCCGGCACGGCCGATGGGTAGGGCGGGATCAGAGGGATCACCTCGATGTAACGCCGGTGGGTGGTATTGATCGTCGCTGTGGTGCCGTAGCTCAGGCAGCCGATATGCGGGTGCAGGCTGCCCACTCCAATCACTTCGCAGGCCTTGTCCGAGGCTGCCGCTACCAGCGGCAGCCCGGTTGGAATGCCTGTAGCTGCTGCGGCCTCCGGCGTGATCTCCCCAAGGATCGAAGCCGGCGGCTGTAAATCGCTCAGGATGGAAGGCTCGATTGGCAGCACCTGCCACTTCCAGTCCCAGCGACTGGCCCAGCGCAGCTTCTTGTAGTCAAAGGGCATGTAGCCCACCTGGCAACCGGTCGAATCGACCAGCCGGCCGGTCAGGCGGTATGTCAAGTAGCCGGAGAGATATACATATTTATATGTCCGAGACCAGAGTTCCGGCTGGTAAGCGGCGATCCAATTAGCCTCCGCTTCGGCCTGCAGGTAGGCCACTGTGCGCGACATGCCCGCCGCCCGGAAGGCCAGCCCCCACGGCCCGCCCAGCGGTTTTAACCCCTCCGTGCGTCGCTGGTCCAGCCAGACCATCGCCGGTCGCAGGGGCTTACAATCTTCATCCAGGTTGATAATGGTCGAGCGTTGGGTGGTCAGTGCCACCCCGGCAATACGCTCCTTGCTCACTCCCTGCAACTCACCTGCCTCGAGCTGGGCCCACAGCCCCTGGGTGGCCTGGCATAGCGCCTGCCAGAACACCTCAGGGTCTTGTTCCGCCAGGCCCGGTGTGCTGGAGAAATAAGGCTCGA
The DNA here is from genome assembly GCA_001795165.1 of Chloroflexi bacterium RBG_16_57_11. Classification (GTDB taxonomy): domain Bacteria; phylum Chloroflexota; class Anaerolineae; order Anaerolineales; family UBA4823; genus RBG-16-57-11. Next base: position 11,253 of record MGNS01000046.1, on the reverse strand, counting down.
TCGGCACGCGAAATTTGGCCAGCAGGTTTCCCTGGGGGTCGAACAGCATGGCGCGCACGCTCTGTGTGCCGTTATCAATTGCCAGGATCAAGTCGCGCGAGGTTGCCATGCCTTACCCTTTATTGTACACGGATTGCACGGATGACCACGGATTTTCTCAAAATTTAATATCTTTGGAATCCGTGTTTATCCGTGTACCTTTGTATTTTTTATCAATGTAAGATTTCCTGGTTTGCCTGGTCGGCTTCGGCGAAGATTTTCTTCACTTCATTCTTCATTTCGGCGCTTGCGCTGGGTTGGTACGAGATGAATTTGACCATGTCCCGCGCCTGCTGGAGCAAGTCTTTCACCTGTGCGATGTAAGTCAGGTCGTATTTGCCTGCTCCAGCCGGCACTGGGAGATCACGCGCTTTCTGGATGAGCTCGCGCGCCCGGACGATTCTCTCAGCAGCCGGTATTAATCGTGACACGAAACCTCCTTAGGAAATATTCTAGATAACTTTATCGTTTATTCCAGATGCCTGGCGCAGGATTTCGGTCTGGCCGGTGTGGTAGGTGTCATGGAAGTAGAAGAACATCAACCATTCGGCGATCGACATCGAACGCCTGCCGAAGAAGGCCACCTGGCGATCAAGGTCTGCCGGGGTGATCTCAGCCAGCAAGCTGACAATTTGCGCTTGCGCCCTCTCCAGCAGCGTGATCAATTCATCGAGTGGCAGTACGTCTGGTCCGTTCGTCGTGACCGGTTCGGAGTCTCGCATGTAGCGCGCTTATTGTTC
>MGNS01000046.1:4235-10456 GCA_001795165.1 Chloroflexi bacterium RBG_16_57_11 | reverse complement strand
TGAGCACGTTGTAGCGGTTGGTGAGGATGTGCCCGACGATCCAATTCATGCAGTTGCTGCGGAAGGGAAGCTGGATCAGGCTGTCTGCCTGGCTCATCCCGCGGTGTTCTCGCCAGACTAAAACTTCATTATAAACCCTCGGTGCATCCAATCGCACGTCACATTGTAAATCTTGTGCCGGACAGCCTCTTTAATCTCCAGGGGTCGCCCGGCTTCACACGCCGCCAGCTGGTATGCCAGCAAGTCCGCTGTCAACCTCACCCAGTCAGCTGTCTGGCTGTCATCGCTTTCCAGGCGGTTCGACCAGCGTTTGAACCGCAGATATAGCAGGTTCATTAGCATCAGATAGGGATAATTTAGCACACCTTTGGCCTCAACCTGGCGCAGCGGCATCGGATAAGGATACCCGGCCTCCGTTAGAATCTGTCGCCATTCGACGAAGGCGATGGCCAGCTTTTTGTGATGAAAAGCCTCCTTGTTCTCGGGTATGAAGTAAAAAGTGGGTTCGTCGGTGAAAAATGATCTGGCGCAAAAGATGCGGGTGAATGTTTCTAATCCGCTGGTTAATGTCCTGGGTACTTCAGGACAGAACTCGTCTGAATAGAGCATCAACTCGTGGAAAAGACTTAAGTACTTATACGCCTCGCCCGCTGGCACATCTGTCCAAATCCAAAACATTAGCGCCTTGATGATGGACATCATCCTGGTTAAGCTTTCATGATGGATTTCCGGCACTGCTGGTTCCATAGGAAAAATATCCGATTGTCAGACGCTCAGTCCTTGCCAGGCGATCTCGCAAACCAGCTTAAAATCCTGGAAAGAGGGATCGATCTGGTCGTAATCGAGCAGCATGAGGCGAAATCCCTCGGCAGAAAAAGCACTCAGGATATCTTTCACCAGCCATTGCAGGCGGTAATAGGTGTTTGTGTAGGCTTTTGTCGTGCGGATTTCTTTCAGATATTCCAGCAGCTCCACAGACAGCTTGATCCAGGGAGCCTCCACCGCCGGGTGATTGATCATCGGTCCGGCCCACGATAACATCGCTTGCAGTGCATCCTCCAATGCCAGATCCAGGCTATCCTCTGTGCCGATGGTCCTCCCGGCGTTCGGCAGGTTACACCCAACTGACTCAAAATAACTCTCCCAGTGGCGACAGGTTTTTTCCATCAACGGTAGCAATCCGGGGTCCGGTTGCTCCGGGTTAAATTGAGGGCTCCCCATAAGCCGCGCCAGGCTCTCCGCCCCAAGCATCAGGTCCTGGCTGACCTCCCTTTCGAGGGCGCTCAACTGTTCGATTAACCGTTGCAGGCAGACGAAAAACCGCTGCGCATCCTTCGCCAGGCCGGTATCAAAATAGAGCGCAAAATTGATGGACTCTAACAGGCTGGAAAATGCCGAAAAGCTGATCTCGCGCATACTTGTTTTCACTCATTGGTGAGACGCCTCTGCCCATGCATTCTTATTTTAACATCGAATCGATTGATGGGCGGCCCCTACCTTATTTGACTAGAAGTCGTTTTGCGTGGCCTAAACCTCCCGCAGGTTTGGAACTTGCGGGAGGTTCCCGAGCAGCTTTTGTTTGTTGGCTTTGAGGTCACCATATGGCAGCGTTTCAGAGCTTTTGGGCCAGCGCCACTGATGCCGGCTACAACGCAGGTGAGTAGCACCGCTGCCAAAGATCGAGGTAAGTAGTGACTTCGGTCTCCCAACGCGCCTCCTCCCAGCCAAGCTCAGGCTGGACCACTGCCCGGATGCTCTGAAAACAATCCTTTCCGCCGCGCGGCAGTAACAGCCCCAACCGCGTCCGCCGTAGTAGCAGATCGTCCAGGTGGACTACCGCCTCAGCGCGCGCCGCCCAACGCAGCTCAGCCCACAATGCCGGTGTCCCTCCGATCCCCTGGAATTCATTCGCCTTTCCTGACTGGATCAGCGCGGTAGTGTTTTGTCCGTGTCGCCCCAGCAGGCGCAGCCGGGCGGCGGGGCTCAATTCGGCAGGAAATTCTACATCAACTGGCGGTGGGCTCAGCACGCGTTGGCGCGGTTTTATATCAGGACCCACCGGGAGGCACATGCGGATCTTATTCAGCGCCTCACGCGCCATCAGTCGGAAAGTGGTCAGCTTACCACCGGTGATCGTCAGCAATCCATTCTCGGACCACAATACATATTCGCGCGACTCTTTGGATGGGTCAGACTTACCCGTGTTCACCACCGGGCGCACCCCGGAGTAGGTGCATTGAACGTCATCCGGGGTGAGTTCCTGGCAGGCAAAAGCATATTGAGCTGCCTGCAGCAAATACTCCGCCTCCGCCGGGCTGATCGCCGGATCGGCGCGCAGCGGCTCATCCAGGTCAACATCTGTAGTGCCGACCAACGTGACCCCCTCCCAAGGAAATGCGAACACCGGGCGGTCATCAACGGGGTGAAGGAAGCTGACTGAGCGGGTGAGCGGCACACGGCTGACTGGAAATATCAGATGCGAGCCGCGCAGTTGGCGTAACCTGGCTCGCTCGCCCATTTTCAGTCGCAGTTCGTCCGCCCAGGCCCCGGTAGCGTTGATGACCGCATGCGCCTGAACTTCGGCAGTTCGACCATTTCCACCCCGTGATTCGTCGAACAGGATCGCACCGCGCACCTGTCCCCGGCGGTTGCGCAGCAAGTCACCGGCGCGCGTGTAATTCAAAGCCGCCCCTCCCTCGGAGACGCTTTCCTGGATTAACCGCAGCACCAGCCGTGCGTCGTCGGTCTGAGCGTCAAAATATCGATAGCCGCCTCTCAAACCATCTGAGGTCAGTGGCGGGCACAGCTCACGCATGTCGTAGGCATCGTAATGCCGGTGGCCCCATTGAAAGGCCAGCAGATCATAAAATATCAACGCGGCTCCGAATACCCAGCTGGGAATCGCGTCGCCGCGGTAGTTCGCCAACAGAAATCCCAGGGGATTTACCAGCCCGCGCCCCTCTTTAAGCAGCCGTTCTCGCTCGCGCACCGATTCAAAAGTCAGCTTGATCTGACCGTTCTTCAGATAACGGAAACCGCCGTGCACCAGCTTTGATGAACGGCTGGATGTGCCCGAGGCGAAGTCATGCGCCTCCACCAGCAAGGCGCGCAGCCCGGCACGGCTGGCTTGGCGCAGGATCCCTGCTCCGGTGATCCCGCCGCCGATGATCAGCAGGTCCCACGGCTGCTCTAGCTCGCTCCAAAGTTGATCTCGCCAGCCTTTTTGCCACATAGAAGCCTCCAAATTTATTGGTACACGGTTGTCACGGATCAATACGGATTATTATTGAGAATTTTTAATTCGGACATATCCGTGTACCGTCTTATCTTCAAACAGTTTTCCCGGGTTCATCATTCCGTCCGGGTCAACCGCCCTCGCTGCCTGTCGCAGCATCTCCATCCCCAGCGGACCTTTCTCAGCAGGTAGGTAGGCCGCGTGATCGATACCGACGCCATGCTGGTGGCTGATCGTTCCACCTTGCGCCAGGATAACCCGGCTTGCAGCCGATTTCATCGCCGACCAGCGCCTCAGCGTTTCCTCCGGGTCGGCGGCGCGGCGGAAAAGATACGTGACATAAATGCTCGCTCCATCGGCGTAGACGTGGGACAGATGGGCAAAGACCCACGCCTCTTCATTGAATTGTTCCAGGGAAGCATGGATTGCTTTCTGTAGCGCCGCAGCAGCGGGGATTACCTGCCGCCAGGGAAGCGCGGTTTCCAGAGTATCCACAGCGTAGCCCCTTTCCCATAGCACATTGCGCAGGTAGGGGGTCAGAAAGCGCGACTTGCGCCAGAGCTTGCCAATGGTCACACCGGTATTTAGCCCGCCATGGGTCCGGGTGATGCTCAACGCCTGGAGTTTTGCCTGGCGGGCGGTTTCCGCCCTCCCGGTGGCGCCGAATACCAGAAGGCAGCGCCCCTCCCCAAAACCTAAAATCCTCAGCCCGCGATCTGCCCAGCGAACCAGCTCTTCTTTCCCCGAAAGAGCCAGTGTGGTTTCGGTCTCGCGAGCGTTGCTCAGCCGCAGCATCGACGTACCCACGCCCTCCTGGGCAATCTGGCGCACCGCTTCCACCCCAGCTTCCCATTCCGGGAAAAATATGCCATAAAAGGCTTCATATTCCGGAATTGGCCGGATGCGCACGGTCGCCTGGGTGATGATCCCAAGCCGCCCCTCCGAGCCAAGGAGCAGCTGCCGCAGATCGGGACCGGCCGCGCTGGCCGGCAGCACTGGCAGCTCCAGCCGGCCGCTGGGCGTCTCCGCTCGCCCCCCGGCAAACAGGTCTTCAATACGCCCGTAGTGGTAAGATTGTTGGCCGCTGGAGCGTGTCGCGATCCACCCCCCCAGGGTTGAAAGCTCGAAAGATTGCGGGTAGTGGCCCAGGGTATAACCTTTGGCGTTAAGCTGCCGCTCCAGCTCCGGCCCAGGCACTCCTGCCTCAAACGTGGCCAGGCGACTGGTCTCATCCAGGCCGATCAGGCGGTTGAGCTTTGTCATATCGATGGTCAGTACAGGTGTATCAGCCTCAGGAGGGTTGATGTGCCCCACCACGCTGGTGCCGCCGCCGAAGGGGATCAGGGACGCATGGTTTCGCATGGCTTCATCGAGCAATGCCCGCACCTGCGTCTCGTCCTCCGGGTAAGCCACGCCATCCGGGAAGACCCCGATCTTGCCGCTACGCAGAGCCACCCAGTCCGGCAGGCTCTGCCCGCGAGCGTGTAGCAGTCGCTCGATCAGCTCTGTGCGGACATTTGGTAAATCCGGGAGCCGTGAAGCCGGGATGCCTTTCAGCGATTGTTCCAGAGTCGAGTCTAGCGCCGGCGTCCCAGGTCCGATCCGGTCGGACAGGTAGCTTGCCGCTGAGTCAGGAAATGGATAATGCGTATGCTCTTCGCCCCAGCCGTTCCAGCGTCGCATATCAACCTCTCCACAATGCCAGGCTGGCTGCCATAACCCGCCGGGTGATCGCCTCGGCGGTATCGGCATCACCTTCCATTGCAGCAGCCAGCAGGCCGGCATAAAAAGCTCGCGAGCTGGCCCGCGCGAGTTCGTTCTGAAAATAACGCTCCGCCATCGGCGGATATAACTCGCTAAAACCGTTCAAGATTAAGGTAAAGATTGGGTTCCCAGAGAGTATGGTCAGGTGGTGGTGAAGCATCCAATCATAGGTTGCGAAAGCTCTGGGCTCATCCGCCAACCCGGCATAGTCCTCCAAGGCTCCCACTACGCCTCCCGCTTGCCGCTCTACAGCCTGGCGAGTATAGGCTGGAGCCAGCACCAGGCGAACCGACAGTAAGTTGGGCACGAAATCTACCGGCAGGTCGCTGGTCCGCTTTGCCAGCGCTCCAAGAACACCGAGGCTGCCTTCTTGCCAGTAATCGCGCACCCGGGTTGATTTACCCTGGCGTATTTCAAGCCAGCCATCCCGAGCCAGCCGCTGAAGCGCTTCACGCAAGGTAGGCCGGGTGACCCCCATCTGTGCAGCGAGCTCGCGCTCGGCAGGTAGTGCGCTGGCGATGGGGTAAACACCGCTAAGGATTGAATCGATGAGCTCGGTCTCGGCGAATTCAGCAGGTCGAAGCATGGGGATGGCATTCATCACAATCACCTCAACTGGTAAGTGGTCTGACCAGTTATGCTTAAATATACTCGACATTACGCAGCGCGTCAATATCCGGTATAATTCATCTGTCGGAACCAATTGGAAGGTAATCTACAGGATGGTGCATTGATTACGCACCCGAACAAAACCATTTGTTTAGCCGTATAATCCGGAGGGTCCAGTGGCGGATAACAATCCATCCCAGGTCTTCGACTATGTCATTATCGGCTCAGGCTTCGGCGGCAGCGTTTCCGCTATGCGGTTAACCGAAAAGGGCTACTCCGTCCTGGTGTTGGAGCGCGGCAAGTGCTTCGAAGATCATGAATTTGCCAAGACCTCCTGGAACGTCTTCCGTTACCTGTGGGCGCCGGCTCTCCGTTGCTTTGGGGTTCTACAAATCAGCCCGTTTAAAGATGTCCTTGTGCTGCACGGCTCGGGGGTGGGCGGCGGTAGCCTGGGTTATGCTAACGTGCTGATGCAGCCCACCGATGAGCTGTTCGCAAATCCATCCTGGAAACACCTGGCGGACTGGAAGACCATCCTCCTGCCGCATTACGACACCGCCCGCCACATGCTCGGAGTGACGACCAATCCGTGCCAGTGGCCTGCCGACCAGGT
>MGNS01000046.1:4077-4215 GCA_001795165.1 Chloroflexi bacterium RBG_16_57_11 | reverse complement strand
GAATTGAAGACTGAGCTCACATTTCGACCGACCTCGGTGGGTACATTCTTTGGAGAACCTGGTAAGGAGGGCCAGGAGGTCCCCGACCCGTATTTCGGCGGTGAAGGTCCGCCTCGGCGGGGCTGCACCAATTGCGGG
>MGNS01000046.1:3897-4060 GCA_001795165.1 Chloroflexi bacterium RBG_16_57_11 | reverse complement strand
CCGCTACAACGCCAAGAACACCTTGATGAAAAATTACCTTTACTTTGCCGAGAAGTGGGGAGCGCAGATCTGGCCGGAGGGCGATGTCAAGGATATCCGCCCGCTTCCGGATAGCCAAACGGATGGCGCACGCTATGAAGTAGTTTATCGGAGCACCACCGCC
>MGNS01000046.1:201-3889 GCA_001795165.1 Chloroflexi bacterium RBG_16_57_11 | reverse complement strand
ACCGCCTGGTTGTACAAACCGTTGAAGAAGGTGCGGGCGCGCAACGTGGTCGTCTCTGCGGGAGCGTTGGGCACACAGCGGCTGCTTTTCCGTTGCCGCGAGATCACCCAATCGCTTCCCCGCCTGTCCCAAAAGCTGGGCAGCATGGTGCGCACCAACAACGAAGCCCTGCTCGGCTCCTGCGCCCGCGAAAAAAAGGTCGACTATTCCGAAGGAATCGCCATAACTTCAATATTTTATGCCGACCCTGTCACAACCGTAGAACCGGTGCGCTACCCGGCTGGCTCGTCGTTGATGCGCTTCCTGACCGGTCCGCTGCTGGAGATGGAAGGCAGCATCCCCAAACGCATCTTGGTAACATTTTCTAGAATGCTCTCCCGGCCGGTTGACTTCCTCAAGACGCACATCGTGCCGGGCTGGGCGCAGCGCACCACTATCCTGCTGGTGATGCAGACCGAGGACAACCACTTCCACATGAAGCTGGGACGTAGCCTGTGGACCGCTTTCGGTCAGAATTTGGTTTCAGATACCAGCCAAGGGCGCGCCATCCTGGCCAAGCTGGATATCGGTCATGAAGTCACCCGTCGTTTTGCCAAAAAGACCAATGGCATCCCGGCAGGTTCGATCAATGAAGCGCTGCTGAATATCCCCATGACGGCGCACATCCTGGGCGGCTGCCCGATGGGTCTCGATGATCAGGAAGGCGTGATCGACCTGGATTGCCAGGTGCACAATTACCCTGGCCTGTACGTAGTGGATGGCTCGATAATGCCGGCGAACCCTGGCGTCAATCCAAGCCTGACCATCACCGCCCTGGCGGAATATGCCATGAGCCGCGTCCCGCCCAAACCATAATCAGAAGCCCTTCCCTCGGCATCAGGTGTAAAGCGCGAAACAGGCTGACCAGCCGGCTCAAGCGGCGAAAGTAAGGCGGAAGTTCGGCCGGTGTCACCTGGCGAAAACCGAAGCGCTGGTAGAACGGCCCCAATCCTGCCCGGCAGGTTAGGAATAAACGCCCGGATTCATCCTCCATCATATGGCGGATGATTTCACTTGCCACCCCTCGATTGCGCCAGGCTTCAACCACAGCGATCGAGGCCAGCTCACGAGACCCGTCGCCGTAAATCTTGATTTGCCCGCAACCGATCATCTGCCCTTCGTCATCCACGGCTAGCACGAAGCGTACCCAATTCAGCCCCATGGGATTGATCCCAACCTGGCGGATCAATTTCCTGATTGAGGCGAAATCATCCTCACTTGCGAGGCGAAGTGAAAATCCTGACATACCACCCGGCATGCTCAACTCAAGGTCGCAGAGAAATCGGCGATAAGCTCCGCCAGCTCGTCCGGTCGCTGTAATGGGATGTCGTGGATTGTGTTGGGCATCCACTCCACACGCAGATTTCGGATTGCCACCTCGGCGCGTGCGATGCCGCGTTCTTTGGCCTGTAGATACGCCAAATCGGGCGGGCTGAGCGGCTCCTTTGGATAGGCGGGGATCATCAGTGTTGGGCAGCGTATGCGGCTAAAATAATCATAAGTTTTGAAATCCCAGATCGAGCGCACGATGCACATGTGTCGCTCGAATGCCAACCTGGGATGGATGCACTCATCCTCATCAATCTCGAAGTTGCTCATGGCAATTGAGACTGCCTGTTCCCGACCGTTCCATTCAGAAACCCAGGCTTCGAGGCGAGGCCGGAATTCACTAAGCGGCGTGCCCGCCAGGCGTGGCGGGGTCAATCGCTGCTCCATCTCTTCCCAGCTCGCCCCGGCGTCGTCCAATTGTGAGATACCCCCATCCACCAGGACTATCCCCGCCGGAGCGCGTGGACCGATCGAGAAGCGCGCCGCGTAGCTCAGCACAATGACCCCACCCCAGGAATGCCCCACCAGCAGCGGGTGTTCACGCTGGCACATCTGGATAAAAGCTGCCAGGTCATCGGTAATGGTCTCGATATCGTAGCCGTTCTCGGGCTTGTCGCTCAGCCCATGGCCGCGGGCGTCCAGGGCATAAACCTGGTGGCCGCGCTCGGCCAGGCGCTCAGCGGCAATCTCCCAGATGCGGGCATTGGAGGCCAGACCATGGTGCAAGACGAGCGGTCGTCCTCCACCATCGGCGCTCTGGCGAAAATAATGGAACCGGAGATCATTAAGGTACAAATAAGAGGAGTTCATTTGTTTTTCAGCGATGCGAAATCGGCGAACGTCCGCCCCTCCAGATAATCCGGATTAGTGTACACCCCATTCACCTGCAAATAACAGCGCTCAGGGTATTTCTTCCATCCCCGCGATAACCCGAGGCGCAGGTAAACCTTCCGCTCTTGCAGCGTCTGTGTCAGTTCAACGGCGATGCGCGGCGGATCGTGGCTCTCGCCACGCAGGCTGTGGCAAAAATATTGCCAGCTCAGGTCGGTGATTTTTAGCCGGTAGGTCTGCCCCAGCGCGTCATCGAAGACGATGCGATAATCCCACGCTTCGGTGTCGTCACCTGGGGCGTAGATCACCGCATCGACCGCTTTGGGCCGGATGGTGCCCAGCGAGCGCTCGCCCTGGCAGTCCAGAACGTAATAGCCGGGGCCGGTAAGCACCGGCTGTCCGAAGACGTCCGTCACGCTTTCGTATAGCGACCAGGCCAGCACCGCTTCGCGGCTCTGCACCACTCGCACCAATTGGGGTGAATCAGGGGTGTAGCGCACATCTTCGGTATGCGGCGGCTGTGGATCCGGGTCTTGCAGGTCGAACGCTACCAGGGCAAAGGGGAAGATCACCGGCTGTCCGGCCTGATACAGGGCGCTCTCGGGTATACCAGGTGGTGGCAGCACCGGTCTCACGGCGCGCCCTTGGGAGTCATAGCCGGCGACGCAAACCCGGCCGTGTTGCATGCGTGTCAGATCGGTGATAACCAGTTTCGTGATCATAAATGAATGATCTCAACCTCCGGCCAATGAGTCCGGATGCGCTCGGCCACCAGCCGCCGGTGGCACTGCTCAGGTGTAGCCTCGCTGCACAGCAGGCAGCTCGGCAGGCGCTCGAAGCTTTCGTGATCAAGGCTGTTGGGGATATCTCGCTCGTCGAGAAGCGCCTGGAACAGGCGCTCGTAATCCGCCCAGGCGCCGCCGCCGCGGTAGCCGTCCAGGATTTCCTTGGTCGGCGATAGCTCTGGCAGATGGATATACTCGCAGCCATTTGCCAGGTTTGCTAAGAAATAAGGCAGGTCTTCCTTCCGGGCAAAGCCCGCCAGCTGCCCTGAGGGTCTCAAGCGAATATCCACCACCCGGCGCACGCCAGCCTGGCTTAACAAGGAGAAGAACTGTTCAGCGCTTTTTTGCGTGAAACCGATTGTGTAGAGCTTCATATATGTACCTCAGAAGAGATTAAGCTGTTTTCCTTTTTCCTCATCGACCGATTTCAGGATCGATGCCGCCCCGTAAACCCTGCCATCGCCGCGGATGTGCCGTATCTCCACCTCTGGGTACAGCTCAAGCAGGTAGCGGGCGATCAGGTGGTGGCGGTGGCAGGTGGCCGGATCCTCCTCGCTGCACAGGATTGCTGTGGGCGTCTGTGCGGCGGTCTCGATGAGCTGCTCAATGGCTTTCTCGAACCAAGGCTTTTCCATGCCCGCCCGGTAATCCACCTCGTGTAAGACATCCACCTCCTCGTCGGGAACCACCCCATGCTTGTAGCA
>MGNS01000046.1:0-154 GCA_001795165.1 Chloroflexi bacterium RBG_16_57_11 | reverse complement strand
AAGTGATGTGGCTACGTGACAGCCAGAACTCCAGGGCATCTTTGTTGAATTGTGGATTGTGGCGGCTGTATGGAGAAGTGCGTACATCCACCAGGGTCTCAATACCGTTATCGACCAGAAGCTGGACCAGCTTTTCCTGAGTGTGATTGCTATG
>MGNS01000045.1:3688-15201 GCA_001795165.1 Chloroflexi bacterium RBG_16_57_11 | reverse complement strand
CTCGTCCAGATCTGACCGGGTGAGCTGGTTCATGGCAAGGCCATCCTGCACCACACATCCGCGGCCAGTGAGCTGGGCGTCGATATTCTGGCGAGCGCGGGCTTCAGGCGTGGTCATCCATCCCCAGGAAGAATCGACTATTAAAAAGGCTTCACTCCGACCACCAAATCGAATATTCATTGGGAAAGAAAGTATGTATAATAAAATTGATTAGACAACCACAGGTATGTTTTTGGAGTTGACCACTTGTAAGAGACCGCGGTGAGCAATAGAAATGAATCTTCCGATCTGACGGCGATAAACGGCGGGCAAAGCGTTGGCCAACCCGCCTTCCGGGTTGCCTTGTTGGGTCCGCCAGTGATCACCTGGTCAGATGGGATCCTATCCATCTCGCGCCGCCAGGTGCGTGCCTTACTATACCGCCTTTCCGCCGATCTCCAACCCATTCCCCGTGAACAGCTTTGCGATCTGATGTGGCCTGAAGATCCCCTGCCCAAAGCCCGGCGCAATCTCACCCATTTACTTACCCATCTGCGCCTGGCCTTGCCTGAGCCGGATCTGATTGAATTTACCAGCGAGTATATTGCCCTGGATCCAGTGCGTACGTGGTCCGATACAGTCGCCCTGGTGAAACTTTATGCTGAGCGCCATAAGCTGCTCCAGAGACACCCAGGCCTGGAGGATGATTTGCCGTTTTCTTTGAACACCCTGGAGAATGTAATCCAGTCCTATCGTGGTCCATTCCTGAGCAACTTTAATCTAAGCGATACTCAAGAATTCGAAGCCTGGGTCAACCGGGAGCGGCAATATTACGAGTGCCGTTATCTGGAGATCTTGTCCGATCTGATCGATTACCACCACCATCGCAAGGACCATGACAAGGCGATCGCTCACGCCAGGCGCTATCTCGAAATCGACAACCTGGCGGAGGATGTTCATTGCAAGCTGATCGAGCTGTACGCCGCCGTCGGGGATCGCAGCGCGGCGGAGCGCCAGTTTGAATCCTGTGTCGCCACCCTGGAACAGGAGCTGGGGATCAGCCCCTCACCGAAGACCTGGGCGGTTTACCAGTCTGCCTCCGGACCCCGTCCACATGGGCTGGTTGACAGGTCATTACACCGCCTGGAGACGCCCTTTATCGGTCGGGACGAAATTCTAAACGCCATTGACCAGGCTTTCAACCTGGCTTGCTCGGGCCGGGGTAAGGTGATCCTTTTCAGCGGGGATGCGGGCATCGGAAAATCACGCCTGCTGCGACAAATCGCTTCACATTATCATTGCAATGGGACCGTCTTATACAGCGCATGCACCCAAGGGTTGCAAAACCTGGCCTACCATCCAATCGCAGAAGCCCTTCGGCCGGTGGTCGAAATCCAAACCCATTTATTGAATATCAACCCACTCTGGCTGGCTGAAGCTGCCAGGTTACTGCCGGAAATCTATTCTCGCTTCCCCAACCTGCCGGCGCCGCTGCCAGCCCGGCAGGAGGAAGCGCAACGGCGGCTCTTCGAAGCCCTTTACCAGGTCGCGACCAGCTTGCAGAGCCGATTTCGACCGCTCGTGATCATCCTGGATGATCTTCATTGGGCCGATTCAACTACCCTGGAATGGTTAGTCTATTTATCTAGCCGGTTAGCTTATGAAGGTTTGGGGCATCTTTTAATCATCGGCTCTTACCGTAGGGAAGAGGCCCAACCCCTGGCCGGATTGCGCGCTGCGCTGAACCGGCTGGGATTGCTGGAAGAGCATTGTCTCCCCGGCTTCAATACGGATGAGGTCAGCCAGATCCTGTCTCATCACTTTGGCATCCACGAGGAGCAACAAGACCTGGCAGTCAGGCTACATCAGATTTCAGGCGGCAATCCTTTCTATCTTCTCGAGACGATACAAGCACTGATCGAGAGTCATTTGGTCCCCGAACAGGTGACAGATCTGGCTGCCCTGCCGCTCCCTAAGACAGTGCAGACGGCGATCCAGTACCGTTTGATCCCGCTGACCTCTCAGGAGCGTAAGATCCTGGAGGTTATCGCCGTTTTGAACCAATCAATCACTCAAGAAATGGCTCCAGAACTGATCGTGGCCGGTGAATTAGAAATCCTGGAGAGCCTGGATCAGCTGGTTTCACACCGCCTCCTCTCGGAGCACCACGGTGTATACCAATTTGCTTTCGATCTGGTGCGCTTGGTCGTCTATAACGACATCCGTTATGGTCAACGCCGCTACCTGCACCGCCAGTGCGCCAGGCTGGTGGAAAAATATTATCCGGACGATCTCGCCCTGCTTACCTGGCATTTTGAACAAAGCGGGGAATCCGCAAAGGCAGCGGAGTATGCCTTGCGCGCCGGGGAGAAATCCATCCGGGTTCTGGCATATACCGAAGCACTGGATTTCTTCAGTCGCGCCTTGGTTTCGCTCAAGCAACAGGCAGTTAACCTGACCATGCCAGAAGACATCACTGCCAATTATCGTTTGCAAATATTGGCGCTGTCCCAGCGTAGCAGTGTTTTCCGAGCGTTGGGAGAGATGCAATCCTACCAGGATGATCTTGCAGAAGAAGCCCGCCTGGCCAACGCGCTGGGCGATCAAAGTGCCCTGGCGCATATCTACATCCGCGAGGCAAATGCGCATCGCTGGTTCTGCCGATACCTGAAGGCGCGGGAATGTGCGGAAAAGACTCTACAATTGAGCCTCCTCATCGGGAACAGGCAACTGGAGGCTCGGGCGCTCCGCGAGATCGGCCTGACAGAGCGCGCCACAGGCGATTTCATCCCTGCCGAAGCAAGGTTGAAACAAGCATTGCAGATCTTCCATGATCTGGACGAAGTGGGCTATGAAATCCACACCTTGTGTAATCTATCCGCGCTTGACAGTTACACCGGCAATTTCCGGCGCGCAGAAAACCTGGCCCAGGAAGCTCTGGCGCGCTGCGAGCAGGCAAAAACACCCTATCTACGGCGCATCGCCTTGGGAGATCTGGGTGTGGCTCTGGCCGGTAGTGGCCATGTAGAACAGGGTAGAGAGTGCCTGCTTTCCAGCTTGGATCTCGCCCGTGAAATCGGCGACCCAACACAGGAAATCTTTTGCCTGTGCTATCTGGGGTGGTTGGAAAACCAGGCGGATCGCCCCGAGCTGGCGTTAGGGTATTTGCGTGATGGTCTGGCCCTGGCCGAACGCCTCGACTCGCGTGCCGAACAGGGCCGCTTGTACGCCGGGCTGGCGAACGCGCACCTGTTATTGGACAATTTCCGTCTGGCCAAATCTTTCGCGTATAAGTCTCTGGAGCTAGCCAGACATCATCACCGGGGTTACGATCAGAGCCTGGCCGAACAAATCCTGGTAAAAATCGGGGAAAAATTGTAGCCAGTTGGGCTTAATTTTGTAGTCGTTTTGTAGCCATGTCTCGATTATCCTGGCATTAAGCGGTGCCAGGTTTTTCAATCTCTCCCAGCCACGCCATAAAACCTGAGCGAGAATTCGGATCAACTTTTTACTATCCGGAGGTGCGATCATGACGATGGCTCCAGTCACACAAAGGCCTTCGTTCAATGATGTTTTTTACGCCAGCCTGCAAAAACTGCCTGAAGGTGAAAATTTTCTGGCTTGCTTGCAGTGTGGCACTTGCAGCGGCGCCTGCCCATTTGGCTACCTGATGGACTTTCCCCCCAGCAAGATGATTGCCTCCCTGCGGGCCGGCTTCTTCGATCGGGTGATTAAAACCGACCTGGTGTGGATGTGCGTATCCTGCTATGCCTGCACACGTGCCTGTCCGGCCAAGATTCCCTTGACGCAGGGTTTGATGACCCGCGCCAAGGAGGAGCTGCTCCTGGCGGGCAACGTGCCGACGGAATTACAAGACGCGTTAGAAAACTCACAACGTTACGGCAACCCGATGGGCGAATCGCCGCGCCGGCGCGCCGCCTGGTCTCGAGGCGTCGAGCCGCCGGTAAAGATCATGAGCCAGGCACGGCAGCCGGTTGACGTGCTGTGGTTCGTTGGCGATTACGCCTCCTTCCATCCCCGGGTGGAGCAGGTCAGCCAGGCGTTTGCCAGAGTGCTCAACGCCCTGGGGGTCAATTATGGCGTCCTGGGTCCGGAAGAAAACAGCGATGGTGATTCGCAGCGCCTGGCAGGTGAACGTGGGCTATTTGAGATGCTAGCCGAAAAGAACGCTCAAGCATTTGCGCGCTACAGCTTCGGGGAGATCATCACAACCGATCCGCATGCGTTCAATGCACTGAAAAATGAGTACCCGGCGCTTGGGATCAACTATCCTGTCCGCCATTACACGCAGTTCCTGGCGGATCACATGGCGCAGCTCAAATCATTGCTACGTCGCAGTATGAAGGCCAGGGTGACCTATCACGATCCTTGCTACCTGGGCCGCGCCAACGGCGTCTTCGATGAACCGCGGCGATTGCTAAAAGCCATCCCGGGAATCGAGCTGGTGGAGATGTCCCACAGCCAGGAGACGAGCCTGTGCTGCGGCGGAGGGGGCGGCGGGATGTGGCTGGATGGATATACCTGGGAAAAAGCCCATGTGCGGTTGTCTGAATGGCGGGTGCGTGAGGCCGTGGCAGCGGGTGCGGAAATCCTGGCGATCGCTTGCCCCTATGAAGCCCCACGCTTTGAAGACGCCGCCAAGATGGTGGAAAAGGCCAGCCGGCTGATCGTGAGGGATATCGCCGAGCTGTTAGCCGAGTCAATAGGCGAATGACGAGGAGGTCGTGATGAAAATCGTCGTGCCGGTAAAACTCGTGCCCGACCTGGTCGAAGAGCTGGTGATAAACGACCAGGGTACTGGCCTCGATCCGATGTGGCTGCGATACAAGCTTAACGAGCTTGACGAGCACGCCATCGAGCAGGCAGTCCTTTTGAAAGAACGCGCCGGGGCGCACGTGACCGTGATCGCGCTGGATATCGACGGAGCAGACGATGCGCTGTTCACCGCCTCGGCCAAAGGCGTTGACCAACTAGTCAAGCTTTGTGGAGATTTCGAGCAGGGCCTGAACAATCACGCACTTGCGGGCCTCATCGCCAAGTTGCTACGCCAGGCGCCCGCGGACCTGGTGCTCACCGGCGTCCAGGCGCACAACGACCTGGATGGGGCGCTGGGAGCGCTGCTGGCGGGTTTCCTAAAACTCCCCTATGTCGGCTATGTATCGGGTGTTTCCTTGAGCAATGACAGCGCACTGGTGCGCAAGGAATATCCCGGAGGATTGATGGCTGAGATTGAAGTGTCATTGCCCGCCGTCCTGGGCATCCAGGCTGCCGAACGCCCGCTAAGCTATATCGCCTTCAGCCGCATCCGCCAAGCGATGAAGACTGCTACGCTCAAAGAACAGTTCCTTCCGCAAGTGCCGCCTGCTGTCCAGGTAGTAGGAAGGATGTACAAATCCGAAAGCGGGGCGCGGGCGATGATGCTTCAGGGAGATGTCGATACTGTTGCCGCCCGACTCGTGGAGATCTTCCGTGAGGCCGGGGTGCTGTGATCCTGATGCAGGATTGTGGCAGGAGAATTGAGATGAACCAGGATATTTTTATACTGATCGAACATCTTCGAGGACAGGTGGCAGATATCTCGTATGTGATGCTGGCTGCCGGTCGCGCCCTGGCTCATGCGGCGGATGGCCGCGTGACGGCGATCTTACTGGGCCACAACAGCCAGGCGCTGGCGAACGAGCTGACTGCTGACCAGGTTTGGTACATGGATCACCCCTCCCTGGCCGACTTCAACCCTGAAATCTATCAGCAGGCGCTGGAACCCCTGCTCACACAACACGCGCCGCGCCTGATGCTGTTCGGGGATACTTCCATCGGCGCCGAGGTGGCTGGTCCGCTCTCCTCGCGACTGGGATTGCCGCTGGTCAGCTACTGTCGCAGTATATCTACCCAGGATGGCACGCTCAAGTTTGTCAGCCAGGTGTGCGGTGGGAAGATCCTGTTCGAAGGCGAGTTACCCGGTCCGACCGCCCTGGCGACGATGATGCCTGGGGTATATAAACCCGAGGCTGGGCACAGCGCCCAACCCCCACATATTACCCTGTTGGAAGCCCCGGCGTTTACCGAACCGCGCCTGCGCTTGAGGCGCTATATCGAGCCGGAAATCGGCGACGTCGATATCTCGAAGGAAGCGATGCTGGTGGCTGTGGGCCGTGGCATTCAAAACGAGGATAACCTCCAGCTGGCGCAGGAGCTTGCCGATGCGCTCGGCGGCGTGGTTTGCTCCTCCCGGCCTGTGGTGGATCAAGGCTGGTTGCCGGCCTCCCGGTTGGTGGGCAAATCGGGGAAGCACGTCAAGCCCAAGCTTTACCTGGCCCTGGGCATTAGCGGCGCTCCGGAGCACGTCGAGGCTATCGCCGATGCTGAGATGATCGTGGCAGTTAATAGCGACCCCGACGCTCCAATCTTTAACCTAGCAAAGTATGGCTCTACCTTGGATCTCTTCGAACTGGTTCCCGTATTGACCGAACAGTTACAACAAATCAGTTCGGCCGTTGCGCATTGACCTCGCCGCTTGAATGCAATGTAGATGGAGAGAATAGCCATGCCGATTAGAGAGACCTTCTGGAATATCCCCCACTGGGCAGAGATTGGACAGTATCTGCTCGGCTTGGTTACCATCCTGGTCTTCGCTTACGGCATCTACCGGCATGTAAAGCGCTGGCGCATGGGTGAACCAGATCGGCGCGGCGGAAACTGGGGCCGGCGGTTTGCTTCCCTCATCGTCCAGGCCGTCGGCCAAAAACGTACCTTGGAAGAGCCATATCCCGGGTTCATGCATCTGGCCATCTTCTGGGGGATGATCGTGCTGGCTCTGGGCACTGCCCTGGCGACCATCGACTGGGATATCACCCGCCTGTTTTTCGGTTTCCAGTTTCTAACCGGGCCATTTTACATACTCTTCGAGCTGGCTTTAGACATCTTTGGTGTTTTGCTGCTGGTCGGGTTGGGAATGGCCATCTACCGGCGCTACGTCCAGCGCCCGCCGCGCCTGCAAAACCAGCCTGACCCCCGCCTGGCGCGCGACGATGCCCTTGTGCTCATCGGTCTGGTGGTGATCGCCATCACAGGCTACCTGGTTGAGGGATTGCGCATCGCCGTGATGCAGCCGGATTGGGCAGTCTGGTCGCCGGTTGGCTCCGCGCTCGCCTCCCTCTTTCAATCCCTCGGCGACCCAACCGATCGCACCCTACATCTGACCATCTGGATCATTCACACCCTGGTAGCCTTTGGCTTGATTGCCAGCCTGCCCTATACGAAGCTGTTTCATATTGTAGCAACGCCAATCAACATTTTCTTCCGCTCACTCGAACCGGCTGGGGCGCTGGCCCCAGCCCGCACCCACAGCGGGCCGGGTGTGGAAAAATGGCAGCATTTCACCTGGAAACAGTTGTTGGATTTCGACGCCTGTACTCGCTGCGGGCGCTGCCAGGACCAATGCCCAGCCTTCGCAAGTGGTGTGTGCCTTTCGCCGCGTGATCTGATGCTTAAGCTGAACGGTCATGTGTGGCGTTCCGAGAACGGTCAAAATTTATACGGCGATGTCATCAGCCAGGACGAATTATGGGCCTGCACGACCTGCCGGGCGTGCGCATCCGTATGCCCAGCATTCGTTGATCATGTATCCGTTATTGTGGATTTGCGTCGCCACCTGGTCGATGCGGGGCAGGTTGATAACTTAATGCAGGATGCGCTGGCGAAGCTAGCTCGCTACGGCAATTCCTTTGGCCAATCCGATCGCATGCGCGCCCGCTGGACGGGTTCGCTGCCCTTCAAGGTCAAGGATGCCCGCCGCGAACCGGTCGAATATTTGTGGTTCACCGGCGACTACGCCGCTTATAGCGCCACGCTGGCAGAGATTACCAGCAAGACCGCCGAAGTCTTTCAGGCGGCGGGACTGAACTTTGGCCTCCTTTATGATGCAGAGCGGAACGCCGGCAACGATGTGCGCCGGGTCGGTGAAGAAGGTCTGTTCGAAATGCTGGCGGAAAAGAACCTGGCTGCCCTGGAGCGCTGCGAATACCAGGCTATTGTAACCACCGACCCACATTCTTACAACACCTTGAAAAATGAATACCCAACAATGCACAACACAAATAGCCATTCAAATGGACACCGGCCAGTTCTACATGTCTCCGAATTGCTCGACCAATTGCTCGCCTCGGGCCAGCTGAAACTGGCTAAACGCCTGGATTATACGGTTGCCTACCATGATCCCTGCTACCTGGGGCGCTACAACGGTATTTACGAGGCGCCTCGTCGGGTGATCGCCGCTACCGGCTGCCGTTTGCTTGAGATGCCGCGGCATGGCGATCGGGCGTTGTGTTGCGGCGCAGGGGGCGGCCGGATTTGGATGGAAGAGCAGCAGGTTAAAGAGCGTCCCAGCGAGGCCAGGGTGCGGGAAGCGGCCGCGCTGGAGGCGGTCCAGGCGATGGTGGTCGCCTGTCCCAAAGATGTGACTATGTACAAGGACGCTATCAAGACCACCGGCCTGGAGGGGCGCCTGGCGATCAAAGACCTGGTCGAGCTGGTGCACGAGGCCCTCTGACCGGAAAATAAAACTGGACACATTCTTTCCAGTGGAAACAGGAGTGCATCTATGAGCGAAAAAGTTGGCGTGTACATCTGTCATTGTGGCACCAACATCGCCGGTGTGGTTGATGTGATGGAAGTGGCGCGCTGGGCCAGCGAGCAACCCAATGTGGAGATCGCTCGCGAGTACAAGTTCATGTGCTCCAGCCTGGGACAGGACCTGGTCGAGAAAGATATCAAAGATTTGGGGCTGACACGCGTGGTTGTTGCCGCCTGCTCGCCGCATATGCATGAAAAGACCTTCCGCGGCGCCTGCCAGCGCGCAGGATTAAACCCCTTCCTGTTCGAGATGGCGAACATCCGCGAGCTGGATTCCTGGACCACGACGGACGGCGCCGCTGCCACTCATAAGGCCAAAGCGCTGATCAAGGGCGCGGTTGAGCGGGTGGTGCACCATCAGCCATTGGAGCCGGTGGTGGTCGATATCAACCCCAACGTGCTGGTGGTTGGCGGTGGCATTGCCGGGATCACCTCTGCACTGGAGCTGGCCAACGCCGGTTACCATGTCTACCTGGTCGAGCGCGAGCCGTCCATCGGCGGGCACATGGCCCAATGGGACAAGACCTTCCCGACCCTGGATTGCGCCGCCTGCATCCTGACCCCGCGCATGGTAGAGGTGGGCCAGCACCCCAACATCACTCTGATGACCTACAGCGAAGTCGAGGGGGTAGAGGGCTACATGGGCAATTACACCGTTACCATCCGCAAGAAAGCCCGCTATGTGAATGAGGCTCTATGCACCGGCTGCGGTATCTGCGAAGAGAAATGCCCCAAGAAAGTGCTCGACGAGGTGTTCAACGTGGGGTTGGGCAACCGGAAAGCTATCTACCGCCCCTTCCCGCAGGCCGTGCCGATGTACCCGGTGGTGGACGTTCAGAATTGTACCTACTTTGTCAAGGGCAAGTGTAAAGCCTGCCAGATCTTCTGCCCACCCGGGGCGATTGACTTCGACCAGAAGGATGAATTCCTGACGCTAAATGTGGGTAGTGTTATTCTGGCGACCGGCTACGACCCCTTCGATGCCCACCGCATCCCGCAGTACGGCTATGGTCGCCTGGCCAATGTTTTCACCAGCCTGGAGTTTGAGCGTATGGTCAACGCCTCGGGGCCAACTGCGGGTCATGTCGTGCTGCGCGATGGCAGGACAGCGCCCGGAAGTGTAGCCATCATCCACTGTGTTGGTTCGCGAGACGAAAACTATAACGAGTACTGCTCCAGAGTATGCTGCATGTACTCGTTGAAGTTTGCCCATTTGGTTCGCGAGCGATTGCCGGATGCCGAAGTGTACAATTTCTACATTGACATTCGGGCGGCGGGCAAACGTTATGAAGAGTTCTATCATCGCGTGATGAAAGAAGGCGCTCATTTTATCCGTGGCCGCGTGGCGGAGGTGACCGACGCTGGTCGTATGCCAGAGGAAGAGGGCAAGTTGATCGTCCAGGCCTACGACACTTTGTATGGCGTCCAGCGACGCATCCCGGTAGATATGGTCGTACTCAGCGTGGGGATGGAAGCACGCCACGACGCCCGTGAGGTCGCTAATATGTTCGGCATGGGCTGCGATTTCAGCGGCTTCTACATCGAGCGCCATCCTAAGCTCGACCCAATTCTCACCATGGTGGAGGGCGTCTTCATTGCCGGCGCCTGCCAGGGGCCCATGGCGATCCCGGAGACGGTTGCCCAGGCGGCTGCAGCCGCGATGCGCGCCGCCAGCCTGATCGCCCAGGGGACTGTGTTCATGGAGCCGGTGCGGGCGCATGTCAACAGCGAGCAGTGCTCCGGCTGCCGTATCTGCAACAACCTGTGCCCTTACACGGCAATCGTCTACCACGAAGATCGCAAGGTTTCCGAGGTCATCACCGCCCTTTGCCAGGGCTGCGGCACCTGTGTAGCAGCCTGCCCCAGCGCAGCCATCACCGGAGCGCATTTCACCCGCCAGCAACTGATGGCGCAGATTGAGGGCCTGCTGTGGGATGTGCGCCAACCGGTTGAGAGCGAAGCAGCCCCGGCTTGAGACCTGGGAGGTATGAGATAAGGAGAAATCCCATGGATCTGATTTATGAACCTGTCATCGTCGGATTTCTGTGCAACTGGTGCTCCTACCGCGCCGCGGACCTGGCCGGGACCGCCCGGTTGCATTATGCACCGAATATGCGCGCCATCCGGGTGATGTGCAGCGGCCGGGTAGAGCCGGATCTGGTGCTCAAAGCCTTGCGCGAGGGCGCCGATGGTGTGCTGATTGCCGGTTGCCACCCAGGCGAATGCCACTATATCGAAGGAAACCTGAAAGCCCTGCGCCGTTACACGCTGCTCAAACGGGTGTTGGTGCAATTTGGCATCGAAGAGCAGCGCGTCCAGATTGTCTGGGCTTCGGCATCCGAAGGGCCATTGCTGGCGAAAACCGTCGACCGGATGACCGAGGAGCTTCGCCTGCTGGGACCGCTGCGCTGGCACGAGAAAGTGTTGCACAACGGACACCACCCGGCCCAGACGCATCACATCCCGGACGAACTGCCAACCAGGATGGAGGTTTAGCCATGCCACAAAATGGAAAGCCAAAATTAGCGATGTATTGGGCTGCTTCCTGCGGCGGCTGTGAGATCGCCGTACTTAATATCGGCGACAAAATATTGGATGTCGATGCGATCTTTGATCTGGCCTTCTGGCCTGTGGCGGCTGATTTCAAGTACGATGACGTACGCGGATATCCCGATGGTTACATCGATCTGTGCTTGTTCAACGGCGCCATCCGCACCTCCGAAAACGAGGAAATCGCCTGCCTCCTACGCCAGAAATCGAAAATCCTGGTCGCCTTCGGCTCCTGCGCGTACGAGGGCTGCATCCCTGCCCTGGCCAACCTGACCAGCGCAGAAGACATCTTCCGTACCGCCTACCAGACCAGCCTTTCTACAGATAACCCG
>MGNS01000045.1:1763-3661 GCA_001795165.1 Chloroflexi bacterium RBG_16_57_11 | reverse complement strand
TCCCCAGCCGGTCACGCTCCTGCCTGAGGGCGAGCTCCACCTGCCCACCTTTTACCCGGCAGTAAAATCCCTGGATCAAGTCGTGAAGGTGGACTATACCATCCCCGGTTGTCCGCCAGAACCGCACCAGATATGGGCCGTCCTGCAGGCCGTTGTGGGCATCCTGCTGCATGGCGCTGAGCCCCCTCCCAGCGGCTCAATCCTGGGTGCGGGCCAGGTGGCGGTGTGCCAGGAATGCCTGCTGGAAAAAAACGAGAAGAAAATCGAGCGCTTCTACCGCCCGTATGAGATCATCCCACAGCCCGGCCTGTGCCTGCTGGAACAAGGGCTGGTGTGCATGGGGCCAGCCACGCGCAGCGGCTGCGGCGCGCTATGCCCGCAGGTCGGGATGGGCTGCCGGGGCTGCTATGGCCCGCTGGATGGCGTCGAGGATCAAGGCGCCAGGATGTTGGCGGCGATTGCTTCGGTGATCAGCGCCGGCGCTCCCGGTGAAAAAGAGGAAGATATCGAAAAACAGATCAACGCCGCGGTTGATACACTGGCCGATCCTGCCGGGACCTTTTACCGCTTCAGCATGGCGCATTCACTCCTGAACCGGGTGCGAATAAACGGCCACAACGCTTCACAAGGAGGTATGTGATGGAACGGATCACAATTGACCCGATCACGCGGCTGGAAGGCCACGGCAAGATTGAAATCTTCCTGGATGAACAGGGAGAAGTGGCCAACGCTTACTTCCAGGTTCCCGAGCTGCGCGGTTTCGAGCAATTCTGCGTTGGCCGGCCGGCGGAGGAAATGCCGCGCATCACCGACCGCATCTGCGGCGTTTGCCCCGAAGCGCATCACATGGCTTCGACCAAGGCACTGGATGCCCTTTTCCATATCGAGCCCTCCTCGGCGGTTAAAAAACTGCGGGAGCTATTCTACATGGCTTTCTACGTCACCGATCACACTACCCACTTCTACGCCCTGGGCGGTCCGGATTTCGTCCTCGGCCCCGATGCGCCGCCCGCGGAGCGCAACATCCTCGGCGTGGTCCACAAAGTGGGCCTGGAAATCGGCGGGCAGGTGATCGAATGCCGCCAACGAAACCATCATGTCATCCAAAAGCTCGGTGGGCGCGGCGTCCATCCGGTGGCCGGACTGCCAGGCGGCTGGAGCAAGGCCATCAGCGCCGAAGACCGCGCCGAGTACGAAGAAATTGCCCGCAAGAACGTAGACTTTGCTTTGTTTAGCTTGCAGCTCTTCGACCAGGTTGTGCTCGGAAATCCGGAATACGTAGACCTGATCCTCTCGGACATCTTTACACACCGCACCTATTCGATGGGCACTGTGGATACGAACAACCATGTGAATTTCTATGACGGGTTGATCCGCGTGGTCGATCCGGAGGGGAAAGAGTTCGTCAAATACCCGCCCCGCCAGTATGACAAACACCTGGCCGAGCACGTCGAGCCGTGGACCTACTTGAAATTCCCCTATCTGAAAGAAATAGGGTGGAAAGGATTGACCGATGGCATGCACAGCGGGGTCTATTGCGCCACGCCGCTTTCCCGCCTGAATGCCGCCGACGGCATGGCCACGCCGTTAGCCCAGGAGTATTATGAAAAGTTCTATACCACCTTGGGCAGTCAGAAAATTAATAGTCGCTACCAGCCGGTTCACCAGCGCCTGGCAACCCATTGGGCGCGCTTGATCGAAATGCTGTATGCCGCCGAGCGCATGCTGGAGCTGGCTACCGACCCGGAGATCACCGACCCGAATGTGCGCGTCAAGGTCACCGAGGTGCCAGACGAAGGCGTTGGCTGTGTCGAAGCGCCACGCGGCACCCTGACACACCATTATTGGACGGATGAAAACGGAATCCTGACCCGGGTGAACCTGATCGTCGGCACAAC
>MGNS01000045.1:0-1746 GCA_001795165.1 Chloroflexi bacterium RBG_16_57_11 | reverse complement strand
TCGCCATGTCGGTTAAGAAGGCCGCCCAATCGTTAATCCACAATGGCACTGTGATCACCAACGGCCTATTGAACCGCATCGAGATGGCTTTTCGGGCTTATGACCCCTGTTTCGCTTGCGCCACCCACACCCTCCCGGGCCAGATGCCGCTGGAGGTGACGATCTACGATGTTGACGGCAATATCATTCATAAAATGCGATGAGCAGTGATAAGCCTTTGGAGGAATGCCATGGTCCACCCTGAATTGCTGAGCCGATACCCATTTTTCAGCTTTCTCAAGCCCGCCCAGCTCAAGAAGATTGCCAAGGTGGCGAAGGAGGAAGCCTACGAGCGCGGCGCGATCCTGTTTCGTGAGAATGATAAGGCAAATGCCTTCTACATCTTGCTCAAAGGCAGCGTAGAGCTGCTGTTCGTGGTGGATGTCGAATATCACCCGGAGCTGCACAAAGAGCTGCGCTTTCGCGTGATCTACCCAGGCGAGTCGTTCGGCATCTCGGCGTTCATCGAGCCGCATATCTTGACCTCCACTGCCCGGGCCGTCGAGCCCAGTTCGGTGATCAAGATCGAAGCCGGACCTGTCCTCGAGATGTGCCAGAAGGATGAGAAACTGGCCTATGCCCTGATCCACCAGGTAGCCAGGGTGGCAGTGGATCGGTTGAACGCCACTCGCCTCCAGCTTGCGGCGGTTTGGAAACCAGTCGAAATCAAATAATGCAGGAGTAAAGCCATGATATCACCCGAGCGCTTACGCCAATATCCCTTTTTCGGGTCATTGGACGAGAATCAATTGAGACAAGTTGCCATGCTCACGGAAGAAGAAGTCTATCAGAGCGGTGAGGTGATTTTTCACGAAGGCGAGGTGGCCAGCACGTTGTATTTCTTGCTGGAAGGCTATATCGACCTATACTACACCATCGCTGAAATGAAACATGCCACTCTAGACAAGGGCATCCCGGTAGGCGAAATCAATCCAGGTGAGCCGTTCGGAATTTCATCACTCATCGAGCCGTACCAGCTGACAGCTACGGCGCGCACCAATGGGTTATGCCGGGTGATCAGGCTGGATGCCGCACAGTTGCGATCATTATTTGCGAAGGACCGCCGAATGGCGTATCTGCTCACTCACCAGGCGGCGAAATCCGCCATCGACCGCCTGCATGCCACCCGAATACAACTCGCTGCAGCGTGGGCATAAAACCCTCTGGACTGGATAGGATACCTTGTATCATGGTTAGGTGGTTGTAAGTGAGGCAACCAACACCAAACTCAGAAAATGAGCTAAGGACAGGGATAATGCATCAACGCCAGCCAGGTCTGATAGGCTGGCGTTGATATTGAAACCCCTGTTTGGACGTTAGGGACATTAAGCAAGGGAGCGCTGAGTGAATAATCGCTGATTGCCAAAGAGGCCATAGATGGCGCTTACTCGTAACGCAGCGCCTCTGCCGGTGCAATCTGCGAGGCCTGCACAGCGGGAAGCCAGGTGGTCAACAGGGTCATGCCATACGCCAGCCCCGATACGACGACGATCTCGGTCCAGGGCACCTGAAAGGTCAGGCCAGGAATTTCAGCGGCCATATCCGTGATCACTTTAGAGGCCGGGATCAATGCCAGGCCGGCGCCCAGGCCGATGCCCAACAGAGCCACGAAGGAAGATTCAATCAGGAAGATCCAGCCCACCATCTTGCGCTGGAACCCGAGGGCGCGCAGCATGCCGATTTGCTGGCGTCGCTCCACCACGGCAC
>MGNS01000044.1 GCA_001795165.1 Chloroflexi bacterium RBG_16_57_11 | reverse complement strand
GAAAAATTTTGACTTAATCCAGGCTGTGTCTATTGACAGGCAGATGGCTTGGTGCTATGATGAGCGTGATTGGTCATACCACCCTATCACTAGATCATATTACCAATTGGACTGGTGAGTTATGTCCGAGATTGCTCCATTTCGCTCTGTCTCATCGGAAAAATTAAGCGAGCAGATCAGCCGCCAGCTGCTCGAAAGAATCATCGCCGGGAGCTATAAGCCAGGTGACCTGTTGCCACCCGAGCGTGACCTGGCGACCGTTTTTGGCGTCAGCCGGGTAGTGGTGCGCGAAGGGTTGAACTCGCTGGTTAGCAAAGGCATTCTTACAGTACGACAGGGTCGCGGCACAACCGTCAACCCGATCAAAGACTGGAATACACTGGATCCGGAAGTGCTGATGTTGCTCCATGGCGACCAGGTGTTCGATAAACTGATCCAATTCCGGCGCATTTTGGAGCCCGAGCTGGCGGCTCTGGCGGCTCAAAATATTACCCAAGAGGAGCTGGAAGAGTTACACGCCTTCTCTGATCTGCCGGATACAGATACGGTTGAAGACCATGTAGAGCGTGATACGACATTCCACCTGATTATCGCCCGCGCCACCCAAAACCCGGTTTTATTGATCGTGCTCACCTCGGTCTCCGAGCTGCTGCGGGAAAGTCGCCGGCGTACCTTCGCCGTCCCCAATGAGCTGGCAAAAGCTCGCGACTGGCATCTCGTCCTCTACGAAGCCATATCCAGACGCGACCCCGCAGCAGCTCGGCAGGCGATGCTCACGCACCTGAGCCAGGTCGAATCTGGATTGAAAAAATACAACACGTTATATCCCTGAAGGACGGATAGCCACCTATACAAGCAATGCAAGGAGGTCGAATGATACCTGAGGTGAGCACAAAACAACCAGATCGGGGTGACAAGGCTGGTTTGTTCGATATCCACCGCCTGCCCGATGAGCTGTATTTAGAGTTTTTCCGCAGAATGGTGTTGATCCGCAAGTTCGAAGAGACGGTATACGACGTTTACAGCCGGGGGATCATGCCCGGTTTGGCGCATCTTTATACCGGTGAGGAGGCCGTAGCCGTGGGGGTCTGTCTGACACTGGACACCGCCGACACGATCACCAGCACCCACCGCGGCCATGGGCACCTGCTGGCAAAAGGCGGCGACCCGCGGCGAATGTTCGCAGAGCTACTGGGAAAAGAGTCCGGTTATAACCGAGGCAAGGGCGGCAGCATGCATATCGTCGATATGAGCCTGGGCATCCTGGGCGCCAATGGCGTCGTAGCCGGCGGCCTGGGCATCGCGGCCGGCGCAGCGCTTTCCGCCAAGGTGAAGGGCGAGAAACGCATTTCGGTGGCCTTCTTTGGCGATGGGGCCTTGAATGAGGGGCTGTTCTATGAGACGGCTAATATGGCCTCGCTTTGGAAGCTGCCGTTGGTCTACGTGATGGAGAATAACCAGTACGGTGAATACACCGCGGTCAGCCGCTCAACGGCCGGCAGCGGTCCGAGGCGCGCTGAGGCCATGGGTATCCCGGCGGAAAAAGTGGATGGCAACGATGTCCTGGCGGTCTATGAGGCGGCGCACTGGGCTGTGCAGCGAGCGCGTGCTGGCGAAGGCCCCAGCTTCATCGAGTGCGCCACCTATCGCTGGCGCGGCCATCACATGGGTGACCAGGGCGATACTTACGGTTATCGAACGCAGGCCGAGGTCGAAGAATGGATGAACCGCTGTCCGGTGACACGTCAGCGCAATTACATCATCCAGAACGAAATCGCTCCGGCTGAGGCTTTGGATGCGATCGAACGCGACACCCAGGCCCAGATTGACCAGGCGGTTGAATTCGCCAAGGAAGCTGCCTACACCAACCCTGAAGAGGTATATAAAGATGTCTACGCCTGAGAGAATTGGAACCATCCGGGAAGCAATAAACGAAGCGCTGCATGAGGAGATGCGGCGTGATCCGAACATTATCCTGATGGGCGAGGACGTCGGTCTTGCCGGGGGCATCTTCAAGATCACCAATGGCCTGCTGAAGGAGTTCGGCCCAAACCGGGTGTATGACACACCAATCGCCGAAGCCGGTATTGTCGGGCTGGCTGTGGGGGCGGCGATGACTGGCCTGCGTCCTGTCGTCGAGATCATGTTCAGCGATTTCACCACCCTGGCCTCCGACCAGATCGTCAACCAGGCGGCTAAGCTGCGTTATATGACCGCCGGGCAATGCAAAGTACCGCTGGTGATCCGTACAGCCATGGGCGCCGGGCGGCGCGCCGCGGCTCAGCACAGCCAGAGCTTGCAGGTCTGGTATGCCCATATCCCGGGTTTGAAGGTTGTGATGCCCTCTACACCCGAGGACGCCAAAGGGCTGCTGAAAAGCGCCATCCGTGACGATAACCCGGTGATCTTCCTGGAAGATAAGATGACTTACAACAATAAGGGACCGATCCCGGAGGGCGATTACACCATCCCGCTGGGAGTGGGTCGGGTTCATCGCCAGGGGGATGACGCCACGATCGTTTGCACTTCCAGCATGCTTTATCCAAGCCTGGAGGCGGCGGAGCGCCTGGCGCAGGAGGGCATCCAGGTAGAGGTGATTGACCCGCGTACCATCTCTCCGCTGGATGATGAGCTGCTTATCCAATCGGCGATCAAGACCGGCAAGGTGGTGGTGGTTGATGAAGGCTATCAAAGTTTCGGGGTGACTGCCGAGATCGCCGCCCGCATCATGCAAGGGGCGTTCGATTACCTGGATGAGCCGGTGCGGCGCATCGGCGCGGCGGATGTCCCCCTGCCCTTTGCTCCCAGTCTGGAGGATCTGACCATCCCCTCGGCCGATCAGATCTATCGAACGGTAAAGGATATGCAGGCGAAAATGTACACCGCGGCAGTCGCCGCGGCCTGAGCGAGGTGTCTGGATGCCAAGCGATCAAACGAGCGAAAAAGCGCACGAGATTGTGATGCCGCAGCTCGGCCTCTCGATGGACAGCGGCCAGATCATTCAATGGCTTAAAAATTCCGGCGATCTGGTGCGGCAGGGCGAGATCCTGCTCGAGGTTGAAAGCGATAAATCGGTGGTAGAGGTGGAGGCGGTGACCGGCGGCCGGCTGCACATCGTACATGGACCAGAAGCAGGTCAGGTTAAAGTCGGCCAGGTGATCGGTTACTTGCTGGCGGAAGGGGTGGAACCGCCGGATAGCAGACAGCCAGCTGGGGGGGCGCTGCTCCCTGCGCGGGAAGCCGCAGCAGCAGCGCCAGGCACTGTCGTCTCATCGCTCACTCCGGTGGCGCCAGTGGATGGGAAAAGGCGACTGCCATCCACCCCGGCGGCCCGGCGCCGGGCTGCCGAGCTGGGCGTCGATTGGCGCCTGGCGACGCCCAGTGGGCTGCGCGGGCAGATCCGCGAGCCGGATGTGATCGCGCTGGCGGAGGTACTGGCGACAGCGAAACCTGCCCCCACGGCCCAGCCGCGAGCAATCCCGGAGATTTCAATCACACCCGTGGCGCAGCGGCTGGCAGAGGCCACCGGCCTGGACCTGGCTGTACTGTCTCAGGCGCATCCGGGCGAGCGACTGGAGCGTGAAGATGTGGAGCAGGCGCTGCGCCAGGCGGTTGCAGAAGCGCAGCAGGCGACCTTGGCGCCTCAAAGAGCGGCAGCACCGGAGACCGTTGACGCAACCCGACCTGCCTGGCCGCTCGATGAGATCCAACATGGCCTGCCTGCCCGGCATGAGCCGGTCAGCCTGCTGCGGCGGATTGTCGCCGAGCGCATGGCCGCCAGCGCTCACACTGGCGCGGCGGTCACCCTGATGACCAAAGCTGACGCCACAGAGCTGGTGCGCCTGCGCGATGCGCTGAAAGAGGATGGCTCGGTTCAGCCAGTCCCCAGCTATAACGTCCTTCTGGCTGCCCTGGCAGCCCGCGCCCTGGTCGAGCACCCGCTACTCAATGCCACGCTGAACGGTGATGAGATCATCTTCTGGGGGATAGCCAATATTGGCATCGCTGTGGATACGGCGCGCGGGCTTGTGGTGCCGGTGTTGCACGATGCGGCGGCAAAGACGCTGGCTCTGTTGGCTGCCGAAGCCGAAGACCTGCTGGCACGGGCTGCGACGGGCAAGGCCCAGCCGGACGAGCTTACTGGCGGCACCTTCACCATCACCAACCTGGGCGCACAGGAGATCGATTTCTTCACCCCGCTGATCAACCCACCGCAGTGCGCGGTGCTGGGAGTTGGGCGGCTGAACAAAGAGTGGGTTGTGGGTGAAGGCGACCAGCCGGTCGCCCGCAGCATGCTCCCGCTAAGCCTGACCTTCGACCACCGCCTGGTGGACGGCGCGCCGGCGGCGCGCTTCCTCAAGCGGGTAAAACAGTTTGTGGAGCAGCCCTACCTGTGGCTGAGATGAACCAGGTTCACCTGTCGGGGAAAACTGCTCTTGTCACCGGGGCAGCCCGGGGCATCGGTTATGAGATCAGCCGTGCCCTGGCACTGGCTGGCGTAAAGGTGGGGTTGGTGGATTTGAATGTCGATGAAGCCAATCAGGCCGCCGCATTATTATCTGGAGAAGGCTGCCTGGTCCAGGCGATCCACGCCGATGTAAGTGATGAGACCCAGATCAAGGAGATCGTTGAGCAGGCAGCCCTACGCTGGGGGCGGGTGGATATACTGGTCAACAACGCCGGCATCTGCCCAATGACCCCCCTGCTGGAGATTACACCAATAGAATGGGATCGTGTGTTGGCGATTAACTTGAAGGGCGTATTTTTATGCAGCCAGGCGGTTATCCCCATCATGCAGCGCCAGCGCTCTGGTAAGATCATCAATATTGCCTCTAGCGCTGGACAAATGGGCGGGATTGCTGTGGGTGTCCACTACTCTGCGTCCAAGGCGGGTATCCTCGGTCTTACCAAAAGCCTGGCGCGCATCCTGGCACCGGACATCCAGGTCAATGCAGTATCTCCGGGGACCACTGAGTCGGAGATGACCCGTGGTTGGGATGATGGAGCGGTTCAGAATATCATACGCCAGATACCGGCTGGAAGACTGGGACGCCCTGGCGATACTGCGGCGGCTGTTCTGTTCTTAGCCTCAGAGCAAGCCAGCTTTATCACCGGGCAGACGATCAACGTCAACGGAGGCCTGTTAATGGTTTAAATGTCCAATGTGTTGCATGTTTAGATGTGCAATGCATCTGTATGGCAAAGCAATTGTCAATCTGGAGTAAACATATGCAAAGCCGACAACCAATCAAGAATCGTTTCAAAGGCAAAGTTGCCATCGTCACTGGTGGCGTAAACGGCATTGGACGGTCTGTTGTGGAAGAGCTATGCAGGGAAGGCGCCAGCGTGGCGATTGCTGACCTGGATGATTCCGGCGCTGAACTGGTTCAGGAGCTGGCTGCCGCGGGCTTCGAGGTGCTTTTCATCCAGGGCAACCTTGCCGAGGAGGCGTACTGCAAGCTGGTAGTCGATCAGACCGTGGCCAGGTGGGGCCGTCTAGATTTTCTGGTCAATAATGCCTTTTCTTTCACCGCCAAAGGGCTGGATGCGACCCGGCAAGACTGGGAACGCAGTCTTATGGTAGGACCGGTGGCATACGCTACGATGGCGAAATACGCTGTTGAGCCGATGAAAATGCAGGGAGGTGGTGCTATCATCAACATGTCCAGCATATCGGCTTTCATCGCTCAACCTAACCGCTGGACGTATAATGCTGCGAAGGGTGCGGTGCATAACCTGACCAAGTGCATGGCTTTAGACCTGTCACCGTACGGCATACGCGTCAACAGCGTCAGCCCGGGTTGGATCTGGACTCGAGAAGTGTACAAAGCCGCGAATTTGGATGGCGGCGGTCGGGAGAAATGGGACCCGATCTGGGGCGAGTTTCACATGCTACGCCGCTGTGGCGAACCGGTTGAAGTTGCGGCGGCGACGTTGTTCCTGCTCAGTGACGATGCGGCTTTCATCACTGCGTCTGATCTGGCTGTAGACGGCGGCTACATGGGCATGGGCTCGGAAGGCTTGGGAAAACAGACTCGCCTGGCGGGGTCGAAATAAAATCAGCTAAGAAAAATATTCTGGATCATCGACCAGGATAAGGAGGTCTCCTGATGACGAACTGGCAAGGACATGTATGTATTGTCACCGGTGCGGGGATCGGCATTGGGAAAGGAATTGCCGAGGTCTTCCTGGAAGCCGG
>MGNS01000043.1:30004-34698 GCA_001795165.1 Chloroflexi bacterium RBG_16_57_11 | reverse complement strand
CAATCAAACCCTTCGATTTGACCGCCGCCAGACCTTTATTGATCTGGGCGATCAGATCAGTTTTATCCTTGCATACCGCGATACCATAGAACTCATCTGTGAAGACCTCACCGACGGTCTTGAGCTTATCTGAATTCTGGCCTACATAACCCATCGCCAGCGGGTTATCGGCGATCACGGCGTCAATTTGCCCATTCATCAAGTCCTGAAATGCAAAGCCGATGTCATCATAGTTCTTTACCGTCGCGCCGGTGATCTTTTGGGCTTGAATATCGCCTGTGGTGCCGAGCTGGACGCCGATGGTCTTGCCAGCCAGGGTATCCTTGCCAGTAATGTCTGTGTTGTCCGCGCGCACCGTGACCACCTGGCCAGCCGCAAAGTATGGATCAGAGAACGCAAACTGCTCGGCGCGCTCCGGGGTAATGGTCATCGCCGAGATCGATGCGTCGTACTGGCATTGCGCCATGCCCGCCAGCAACGAATCCCATGGTACGTTGCTATATTCGACCTCGAAGCCACCCTCCTTGGCGATCGCGTTCATCAGGTCGATATCAAAGCCAACCATCTCCTTACTGGTTTCATCGACGCTCTCGAAGGGCGGCCAGGTGGCATCTGTAGCCACGCTCACCTTAGCCTGCCCACCACCGCCGCAAGCCGCCAAAACCAGGCTTGCCAGGGTTAAAATGATCAATAGATGAAGTTTCAGGCGTTTCATTTCTCCTCCAGTTTGGTCAAGTTTCTCGGACTGCCGGGATTTTGAATTAGTCTACTACATTCCAGGGAGGCTGTCTACCCTATCATGCTGGCAAAATATGCCTGCATTCGACGAAGTTAATAACGAAAGGCCGCTCTTCAGCGGCCATGCCTGTGCGCTGGGTGGGAGTTGAACCCACACGCCTTTCGGCACATGGCCCTCAACCATGCCTGTCTGCCAGTTCCAGCACCAGCGCAAGAGCAAAAGTATTATAATCGGGTCTACGGCATTGTCAAGCCATCCCTATTGGATGGCAAGCCAACCCTGTTAGATAGCAAGCCATCCCGGTTGGGTGGCAAGCGTCCAATTCTTAGGAGAAATGTATGCGCATCGTACTCGACGCCATGGGCAGCGACGACTGCCCCGGCCCCGAAGTGCAAGCAGCTATTGAAGCCACTGGCCAATTTGGCGACCCACTCATCCTGGTCGGCCCGGCAGACAGGCTTAAGCCTATGTTGAGCGAAGCCAGCTACGAGGCTGACCGGATCCTGCTAGTGGACGCCCCGGATACCATCAATATGGAAGACAAAGGCTTGAAGCTGGCGCTAAAGGCCAAACGCCGTGGATCCAAGACCTCCATGGCAGTTGGGATGGATTTGGTGCTCAGCGGAGAAGCGGATGCTTTTGTCACTGCCGGCAACACCGGTGGGGCTTTAGCAACCGCATACTACCGCCTGGGGACGATCCCCGGTGTGGAGCGACCTGCTCTGACCGCCCTGTTCCCGGTTAAAGGCGGCTATTGTGTCGTCCTGGACATCGGTGCAAACCCCGAATGCAAGCCTTTCCACCTGCTACAGTTTGCCATGATGGGCACCGTTTACGCCAATCGGGTTCGAGGCCTTCCAAACCCGCGCGTTGGGTTGCTCTCGAATGGAGAAGAGGCCGGAAAAGGCAATGAGCTGGTTAAGGGCACTTATCCGCTGCTCGAGGCCAGCGGGCTGAACTTCATTGGCAACGTCGAAGGCAAAGAGCTGTTTGGCGGCGAGGCCGATGTGGTCGTGATGGATGGCTTCACCGGCAACATTTTGCTCAAGTCCAGCGAAGCAGTCGCCAAGCTGATCGTCGATGTGTTGCGCCAGGAGTTAATGGCCAACACACGCACAAAGATCGGCGCCCTGTTGGCCAAGCCGGCGTTTGCCAACATCAAACGCATGCTCGATCCTGGCGAGGTTGGAGCGGCGCCCCTGTTGGGTATCAATGGCCTGGTGTTCATCGGTCACGGCCGCTCCGACGCCCATGCCCTGGTGAGCGCCATTCACACAGCCCGCCAGGCCGTTGAAGCCAATCTGCTCGAGGCTCTGCGCGACGCCATTCAGCAGCAATTACAGCAGGTACCGGTACGCTTCCAAGCCGAAAAAGCCGAGCAGCTATATGATTAATGGTCACCTTCGCACCCGAGTGGTGATCACAGGGCTTGGTGCAATCACGCCCCTGGGCGCCAGCCTGGAGCAGTATTGGGACGGGTTGCTGCAAGGTCGTTCGGGCATCAGACGGATCACCCAATTCGACGCCAGCGAAATGCCCTGCCAGATTGCTGGTGAGGTGCCTGATTTCAATGTCGAACTTTATATGGACCGTAAAGAAGCTCGCCGGACGGCACGCGCTGCGCAATTCGCCCTGGCTGCCGCCATCCAGGCGGTCGAAGACGCCGGCCTGCCGGACCAGATGCCTGAGCCAGAGAGAAGCGGCGTAGTGTATGGCACCGCGGTGGGGGGCGGCGACAAAATCTCGGAGGGCATCGCTACCCTGGTTACATCGGGTCCAAGTAAGGTTAGCCCATTTATGTTGCCGGTCGGCATCGCCAACATCTCTGCCTTCATGATCGCTCACCGGTTTCAATGCCTGGGACCGAACAACACCATCTCAACCGCCTGCGCCACCGGAACCCAGGCCATCGGCGAGGCAGCCGAGCTGATCCGCCGCGGCGCTGCAGACCTCGTCATCACCGGCGGTACGGATGCACTGGTGATCGGTTTTGCTATCGCCAGCTTTAGCGCCATGCACGCACTGCCCATCCACTTCAATCTCCAGCCGGAAAAAGCTTCACGACCCTTCGACGCGAAACGCGAGGGCTTTATCCTCTCAGAAGGCGCCGGGGCGCTGATCCTGGAAAGCGAAGCCCATGCCAAGGCGCGCCAGGCTCGGGTTTACGCCGAAGTCGCCGGGCATGCTTCCTCGGCAGACGCTCACCACTTCGCGGCGCCCGCGCCAGATGGTCTCGGACCTGTACGGGCAATGCGCTGGGCTCTGCAAGACGCCGGCTTGCCCCCCGAAGCTGTGGATTACATCAATGCTCACGGCTCTTCCACGCCGCTCAATGACTCCATCGAGAGCAAGGCGATCAAGTCGCTGTTCGGCGACCACGCCTACAAGCTGGCCGTCAGCTCGACCAAGTCGATGATCGGCCATCCGATGGGCGCCTCTGGTGCCCTGGAAGCGCTGGCCTGCATCCTTGCCATCCAGCGCGGCTGCATTCCACCTACCATCAACTACGAGTTCCCCGACCCGGAGTGCGACCTGGATTACGTGCCCAACCAGGCGCGCCAGGCCGAGGTGAATGTGACCCTGTCGAATTCCTTTGGCCTGGGAGGGCAGAACGCCTGCCTGGTCCTCAAGAAATTTTATTAACCTTGATTCCTGGGGTATACTTTTTCAAAATTCCATACCCGAACCGAAAGGCTGAGATCATATATGGATAGAGAACACTCACGCACCCGTGTGGTGATCACCGGGCTAGGGGCAATTTCCCCCTTAGGGGCATCTCTAGAGCAATACTGGGATGGCCTCCTGCAAGGTCGGTCAGGCATTCGACGGATCACACTTTTCGATCCAAGCAATATGCCTTGCCAGATTGCCGGAGAAATTCCGGATTTCAATGTTGAAGCCTATATGGATCGCAAGGAGGCGCGCCGCACCGCCCGCGCCTGCCAGATTGCCCTGGCAGCAACCATACAGGCTGTGAAGGACGCCGGTTTGCCGGATACAATGCCCGATCCTGAGCGTACTGGCGTGCTGTTCGGGACGGTGCTCGCCGGCATCGATAAATTCGAGGACGGGGTATTTGCCTTGCGTGAATATGGGCCCAGTAAAGTTAGCCCGTTCATGATCCCCACCGGCATCCCCAACACTCCGGCTTTCCTGATTGCCCATCGATTTCAATGTCTGGGGCCAAATAATACCATCTCCACCGCTTGTGCCACCGGCACACAGGCGATCGGAGAGGCGTCGGAGCTGATCCGGCGTGGCGCGGCGGATATCGTCATCACCGGTGGCGCAGAATCGTTGATGCGGGAGTGGGCTATCGCCGGCTTCTGTGCCATGCAAGCATTGCCGGTACATTTCAACGATCAACCGGAGAAAGCCTCGCGCCCCTTTGACGCCAGACGTGAAGGCTTCATATTCTCCGAGGGCGCCGGAGCCTTTGTTCTAGAGAGCGAAGAGCATGCCAAAGCGCGCGGTGCGCGGGTGTATGCCGAGGTAGCCGGGCATGCTTCGTCAGCCGATGCCTATCATCTCGCAGCACCAGAGCCGGAAGGGCGCGGTCCGGTGCGGGCGATGCGCTGGGCACTGGCGGACGCCGGACTGCCCCCACATGCCGTGGATTACATCAACGCACATGGTAGCTCAACGCCGATCAACGATGTGACCGAAACCAAGGCTATCAAGGCGTTATTCGGCGATCATGCCTATAACCTGGTGGTCAGCTCGACCAAGTCGATGATCGGACATCCGATGGGCGCTGCGGGAGCACTGGAAGCGATGGCCTGCATACTGGCAATCCATCGTGGCTGGATCCCTCCGACCATCAATTACGAGTTCCCCGATCCTGAGTGCGACCTGGATTACGCGCCCAACCAAGCCCGCCAGGCCGAGGTGAACGTGACCCTGTCGAATTCCTTTGGCTTGGGCGGGCAGAACGCCTGCCTGGTCCTCAAGAAGT
>MGNS01000043.1:25080-29995 GCA_001795165.1 Chloroflexi bacterium RBG_16_57_11 | reverse complement strand
TTAGGCTTATTCATGAATATAAATCGAAACGACTCGCTGATTAAACGCAACGCCCGCATCGGCCAGGTGACCATGTTCGTCGCTCTGGCTGTGCTGGCGGGTGGAATGTTCGTCTCCTTTCGTTACCCTGAGCAAGCCAACTGGTCCTTCGTGGCACTGCTGTTGGGTTTCATCTTGTCTCAGGTGGGGATTTACTATTCCAACCGTTACAGCCGCAAGCCGCGCCCGGATGAATTGATCGATACCGCACTCAAGGGCTTGGACAAGAAATTCACCCTTTATCACTATGTCACACCTGCCACGCATCTGCTGGTCGGACCATCCGGGGTGTGGGTGCTGTTGCCTTACTACCAGCGTGGCACGATCACCTACAACAAGGGCCGCTGGCGACAGCAAGGCGGCGGATTGATGTACCAGTACCTGAAGCTCTTTGCCCAAGAGGGCCTGGGACGGCCTGATATGGACGTGTCAAATCAGACCAGTGGGCTACGAAATCTGCTCCAAAAACGCCTCCCAGAGGAAAGCCTTCCGGAAATCCAGGCAGCCCTGGTGTTTACCAACCCCAAGGCTACAATCAACATCCCGGAAGATGAAACACCCACCGCCGAGACGGTCCTGCTAAAAGACCTGAAAGAGCTGATCCGCAAATCTGGCAAGGCGAAGACCATTTCACAGGATAAAGTAAAAATTATCCAGGACGCTCTGCTCAACCGGAATTAACAAAAATCTGACATCACTGGATTTACGCGGTCGTAAACTGCCAACCTGTGATGTCTTTTATGTGAAGTCTTGACAATAGGAAAAAGCTATGCAATACCGTGAGCTGGGAAGAACCGGTTACAAAGTCTCAACCATCAGTTTTGGCGCCTGGGCGATCGGCGGTGAATGGGGACCGGTTGAAGACAGCGAATCTCTGGCGACGCTGCACCGCGCCGTGGATTTGGGTGTGAATTTTTTCGATACGGCGGATGTTTACGGCGACGGTCGCAGCGAGCAACTGCTGGCACAACTCAAGCGCCAGCGTCATGAGCCGATCATCATCGCCACCAAGGCCGGACGACGGCTGGATCCCCACATCGCCAGCGGTTATAACCGGGAGAATCTGATCGCATTCGTGGAGCGCAGCCTCAAATACCTGGAGATGGAGGCGCTCGACCTGCTACAGCTGCATTGCCCACCGACCGAGGTGTATTACAACCCGGAGGTCTTTGGCGTGCTCGATGACCTGGTCAAGGCAGGTAAAATTCGTTATTACGGCGTCAGCGTGGAAAAAGTTGAAGAAGCGCTTAAGGCCATCGAGTATCCCGGCGTTCAATCCGTACAGATCATCTTCAATATATTCCGCCAGCGCCCGGCCGACCTGTTTTTCACTGAAGCCAATCGGCGCAAGGTAGGCATTCTGGCGCGGCTGCCGCTCTCCTCCGGCATGCTGGCAGGCAAGATGACCCGCACGGCCCAATTTGCGCCCAATGATCATCGCCTCGGCAACCGCCAGGGGAAGTTGTTCGACCGCGGCGAGACCTTCTCCGGAGTGGACTTCGAGACCGGGTTAGCAGCTGTGGAGGCGCTACGCCCGTTTGTTCCTCCCGGAGTCACGATGGCGCAATTCGCCATGCGCTGGATATTGGATTTCGATGCGGTCACCTGCGCCATCCCAGGCGCCAAACGCCCGGCGCAGGCTGAGGAAAACGTCGCTTCCGCCGACTTGGCGCCGCTCAGCCCGGAGACCATGCAGGCAGTACGGTCGATCTACAAGCAGCGCATCCAGCCATTGGTGCACCAGTATTGGTAAACTAAAAGACCAGCTCATACTTCGCCCGGTCGCTGCGCACACCCTGCTTGCCGGGATCAGGATGAAGAGTGAGAGTTTTCTCAGTCACGGCGAGTGCTCCTTAAAATTAAGCAGCAGCAGGCTTAGCAGCCCGCTGCTGCTTTTCTAATTGTCACACTCAGCCAGCCAGGTATGAGTCTAGCGCTTCCTTGCTGATACGGTAAGCATTGCCGATCTTCTTGGCCTTCAGCTCGCCGGCAGTGATCGCCGCCATGACATCTTCCTCTGAGACACGCAGATAGTTCGCCGCCTCAGACGGGGTCATCACCGAAGGCGCATTTGGAGCGCCGCCGGAAGGTGGCTGTCCTCCACCTGCAGCCGCGCCGGCCGCGCCAGCGCCGGTCATCCCTTGCAGTGAGCTGCCCAGCACATTACCGATGCCCATCCCCGCGCCAATGCCGGCTGTCAGGCCTGCTCCACCGGCAGGATTCTGGGCTGCATCGCGCATCGCGTCCGCCGCCTGGAGCTGGGTATAAGTCTGCATGTCCAGCATACCCATTGCCCGCAGCTCATCCGCCGACTTGCTGGATGGTTTCAGGTTCTCCAGATAGAAGGACTTGAGCGTGAAGCCAAGCGCCAGGAAATCATCCTGCGCCTTGGCGCGCACACCCGCGCCCAGCTCTTCAGTCAGCCCGATCAGCTCGGGCACGCTGGTCTTTGCCGCCGTCTCGCCGAGCAGGTCTTGAAGCTTGGAAAGCAGCATCGAGCGCAGCCGGGTTTCAATATCCGAAGTCCGGTAAACGCCCTGCGCCCCGACCAGCTGGGTTACCAGTTGTTGCGAATCCTTAACCTGGAAGCTATAGGTGCCAAAGCCTTGCAGCAGGGCGACGCCCAGGCCCATGTTCGGGTTCCTAACAATGATCGGCTGCGGGGTGCCCCACTTGCGGTCGGCGAACTCGCGCATCGAGATGAAAAACACCTCCGCCGGGAACGGGGTTCGCTCGTTAAACAGCTTGCCGATGGCGTCGATCAGGATGGGGATGTTATAGGTGACAATCGTATGGCGCCCGGGTCCAAATACATCCATGGCGTTGCCGTCGCGGAAGAAGACTGCAGTCTGCGATTCCCGTACGATCAGTTGCGAGCCAATGCGGATCGAGCCTTGCCCGACTTCCGGAATACGATGCACGATCTCATCGCGCATCTCATTGGGATATTCGATCAAATCGATTACTCTGGTCATGGTTTTTTACTCCTGCTCAAATCAATTTAATGTACGGATCGATCCGGCGCCCGTGATTAGGCCTGGGGCTGACCGGAGCCGAGGATCACTTCTTCGCGGCGGTCAAACACATCAATGCACTGTTGAGTGACCGTTATCAGGTTGCGCAGGGCTGCGGGAAGACCTTCGCTGCCTACCGAGGCTTCCACATTATCCACCGCACGGCCCACTTCATCGGCCAGACCGAGCATCGTGGCATCGTATTCATAAATGCGAGTAAGCTCTTCCTCGTTTATCTTTACCGCGTCGAACAGGCCGGAATATCCACGGGTTGCCCGTCTAATACGGTCGGCGAATGTTCGCAGCTTTATCGCGGCTGCCTCCAGGTCATCGACATAGGCAATATCGCCGGAGCTGATGAATTCGCGCTGCAGCGCCGATATGCGCCCCCATTGCTGTTCGAAGCGCTCAGCCACCGTGTCGCGTAGCAGCTTATCCGCATCCCGCCGGCTCTGACGCTCGATATATCCCTGGAAACCAGGAATATAACTCAATATCTTCTTGAATGGATCCAGGTCCGAGGTAACTTTCCCAACAAACTGATCACTCATTGCAGGCTCCTTCCGAAATTTTGCTCCTTCAAAATCCAAAGGCCTCAACCCAATATGATTATAGCCTCTACTCACGCGCTTTGCAACACTTCAATATACGAAACTCTGACTGAAAAGTTGCAGCCTCTGGAAGAGCCCTGCCGATGTCAAGCGAGATTTCCCCTCGGCTTCAATCTGGCCGGAAAACCGGGTTGTTTTCAACCTAAAGGGGAATCAATATCGTCTGGTAGTGCGAATAAACAACACTGTTCAGATTGTCTATGTTCGCTTTGTCGGTACAATGCTGAATATAATCGAATTGACGCAACCAAGGCATGAATGAGGAATTAGGATGAACATCAAACCCGTCAAAACCGAACAAGATTACCAGATCGCCCTGCAGGAAATCGACCACCTGTTCGACGCTGAAGAAGGGACAGCTGATGCTGACTTGTTGGAAGTGCTTATTACTCTGGTCGAGGCTTATGAGGCGCAACAGGCTCCGATTACGCTATGACATCCTGATGCGACCCTATTTAACCGAAACATCTGCTGTCCAGATCATATGAAAGACCGGGCAAGACTGAACTGAGGACTAATTTTGTTTGACGCCTTTGTTTAATCATGGTACAATCCTGCCCGCATTGGGGGCTCGTCTAACGGTAGGACAGCGGACTCTGGATCCGTATGTAGAGGTTCAAATCCTTTGCCCCCAGCCAAAAAGAGACGCAGTAGAATCAGCGTCTCTTTGTTTTTTACCGCCTCAGCTAATCCCGCACCTCAGTTATAATATTGCTTCAAACGAATCCACGAGGCAACACAAGTTATGAATGAAAAAGAGCTTCCCCTCGCCACTGATTTTATCCGTGAGGCCATCAACGAGGATCTTCGCAACGGACGCTTCGACCGCGTCCAGACGCGCTTCCCACCCGAGCCGAACGGCTACCTGCACATCGGCCACGCCAAGGCCTTTACAATCGATTTCAGCGTCGCTCGCGACTACGGCGGCATCTGCAGCCTGCGGTACGACGACACCAACCCGGTCAAAGAAGATGTCGAATATGTCGAGGCAATCAAGGAAGACATCCGCTGGCTGGGCTTCGATTGGGAAGACCGGGAATACTACGCTTCCGACTATTTCGAGCAGCTATACCAGATGGCCGTCAAGCTGATCCAAAAGGGTAAAGCTTATGTGGACGATTTGAGCCAGGAAGAGCTCATCGAGTATCGCGGCACGCTCACCGTGCCGGGAAAAAACAGCCCCTGTCGCGATCGTACCGTGGCGGAAAATCTGGCCTTGTTCGAGCGCATGCGCCTCGGTGAGTTTCCAGA
>MGNS01000043.1:24184-25057 GCA_001795165.1 Chloroflexi bacterium RBG_16_57_11 | reverse complement strand
AGATCGACATGGCCTCGCCCAACATCCTGCTGCGCGACCCCGTGATGTACCGCATCCTGCACGAGCCGCCGCATCACCGCACCGGCAAGCAATGGTGCATCTACCCGATGTATGACTTCGCCCACGGGCAAAGCGACTCAATCGAAGGCGTAACGCACTCGCTGTGCTCGCTGGAGTATGAAGTCCATCGCCCGCTGTATGAATGGTTTCTGAAAGAGCTGGAGATCTACGCTCCGCGCCAGATCGAATTCGCCCGGCTCAACATGAATTACACTGTGATGAGCAAGCGCAAGCTGATCAGGCTGGTGCGCGATGGGCACGTGCGTGGCTGGGACGATCCCCGCATGCCCACCTTATCCGGTATGCGCAGGCGTGGCTTCCCTCCGGAGGCAATTCTGGAGTTCCTCAACCGCGTCGGGGTTGCCAAAAACTACAACGTAGTGGATGTCTCGTTGCTGGAAGAGATCGTGCGCGACATGCTCAACCGCACCGCACTGCGCAAGATGGCTATCTTGCGCCCGCTCAAGCTGGTAATTGAAAACTATCCCGACCACCAGGTCGAAGAGCTGGCGGCGATCAACAACCCGGAAGACCCAGGCGCCGGCACGCGCGTGCTGCCCTTTTCAAAGGTGCTGTACATCGAGCAGGATGATTTCCGCGCTGACCCGCCCCCAAAGTATTTTCGCCTAGCTCCGGGACGCGAGGTGCGCCTGCGCTACGCTTACTTCGTCAGATGCGAGGATTACATGACCGACGCTGATGGCAACGTCGTTGAGCTGCATTGCACCTACGACCCGGC
The DNA here is from genome assembly GCA_001795165.1 of Chloroflexi bacterium RBG_16_57_11. Lineage (GTDB taxonomy): Bacteria > Chloroflexota > Anaerolineae > Anaerolineales > UBA4823 > RBG-16-57-11. Next base: position 24,258 of record MGNS01000043.1, on the reverse strand, counting down.
GACGCGCGGCGGCGATGCCCCCGATGGGCGCAAGGTCAAGGCTACCATCCACTGGGTTTCAGCACAGCATGCCT
>MGNS01000043.1:11534-24173 GCA_001795165.1 Chloroflexi bacterium RBG_16_57_11 | reverse complement strand
GTGCGATTGTACGACCGTCTGTTCAACCGCCCCAACCCTGAAGACGTGGACGAGGAGAGCCAGGACTTCCGGGCCAACATCAACCCCGACTCGCTGCAGGTGCTTAATCCGTGCTATGTAGAGCCCGATCTGGTAGAGGCCCAACCCGGCGAGCGCTTCCAATTCGAGCGGCAGGGCTACTTCTGCGTTGACAAAGACTCGGCGCCTGGCAGGCTAGTCTTCAACCGCACCGTCCCGCTGAAGGATACCTGGGCTAAGATCGAAAAAAGCCAATAAGATTAGTCAGGGCAGGTTCGCTGGTAAACCGATTGGAAGGAGAACTGATGAGCGAGACAGGTCTAATAAAGAAACTCCGCCTGGCGGCCGGGCAAAAAGCCTTGGTATTGAATGCTCCAGCTGGCTATCTGCAGTCCCTGGGCGAGCTTCCTGCTGGCATAACGCTGTCCACCCAGGCAGAAGGCACGTTTGACTTTGTACAGCTTTTCGTAAAAGACCAGGCTGAGCTGGAGCGTTTCGGCCCAGGCGCATTCCAGGCGGTGAAATATGATGGCCTGTTTTGGCTATGTTACCCCAAGCAAACCGGTAAAATCAAGAGCGACCTGAACCGGGATATCCTTTGGAAGTTGGTTGAGCCCAGCGGTTTCAGCCCGGTGATGCAAATCGCCATCGATGAAACCTGGTCGGCGCTGAGATTTCGGCCCACAGAAAAGGTTGGAAACCAATGAACCACTGATTGGCTGAGGCCGCTGATTACACTGAAAAACATCCTCAGCGCAATCAACACTGTCAGTGAAATCAGTGGTTCACTCCGCTTTCGTATGGATGAGACGCTTTATTTCCAAAGACTTTGCGCCAAAATTAAGCAATAGCCCAACCTCAAAACCCGAAGCCCTTAGATAGGAGAGGGTTTGAATTACAGCGATCTCATCAATGTGATCCTTTGCCTTGATCTCCACCATCACCCCCTCAATTAAGAAATCGATGCGCTTCTTACCGATCTCTCGACCCTTATAATGGACGTCGATCCAGACCTCGCAACTGAAATCCAAATTGCGGGCATGCAGCTCCAACGCCAACGCACGCTGGTAAATAACCTCTTCAAACCCGGGACCTAACTCCCGGTGAACCTCCTGAGCTGAAGCGATGATCCGGCCCGTAGTCTCCGATAGGGGATACTCAGGCTTAACATATTGCACCTGATTTTCCATTTACCAGATCTCCTTCAACTCAATATAGCAGTGAAATTAGCCATTCGGCCAAATTAGAGCATCAATGCGATCAGCGGTTAAACCTATTCTGTGTTCAGTGCAATCAGTGGACAGTACAATCAGCGGTTCAGCTCAATCAGCGGTTCAGTGCAATCAGCGGTTCAGCGCAATCAGTGGTTCAGTGCAATCAGCGGTTCTGTGCAATCAGCGGTTCTGTGCAATCAGCGGTTCAGCGATTTGAATCCACCAGCAGCTTGATCGCCCTCTCCACCCTCTTCAACACCTTTTCCTTGCCGATGATCTCCATGCTTTCAAACAACGGCGGGCTGACTTTTTGCCCGGTGACCGCCACGCGCAAGATGCCAAAGAGCTGCCCAGCCTGCAGGCCGAGCTCCTCAGCCAGCTGACGCATCAGCGGCTCGGCGGTTTGCAGGGTCAGTTCGGGCAAGCTTTGCAATACCACCAGGGCTCGGCGGGCCGCATTGGCAGAGTCTTGAGCTGTCATCTTTGATCCGATCAAATCTTCCGAAGCGGGAAAAACCTCATCCTGAAAAAGGAAGCCGATCCACCGCGGGGCCTCATCCAGGGTGACCAACCGCTCGCGGATGAGCGGCACTGCTCGGAGCAGGATGGAGTCGTCAACGCGGTAGCCAGCCTGCTCCAGGAACGGGCGAATTCGCCTTGCCAGGTCCTCGATCGCCAGGTTACGAATGTGCAGGCCGTTGAAGTGATCCAGCTTGGTGAAATTGATCGCCGCGGGTGCAGGGTTGAGCTTTTCCAGGCTGAATTTTTCTAGCAAGTCATTCATGGTGAAGAACTCGGTGTGGTCGTCGTAGCTCCAGCCCATCAAAGCCGTCCAGTTGACCGCTGCTTCGGGTAAGTAGCCCAGCTGGCTCAAGTCGGTGATAAAAATCGAATGGCCGTCCTTCATGGCCTCAGCCGTATCGCGCTTGCTCATTTTACCTTTTCCGCTTGGCTTGAGAAAGATCGACAGGTGGATAAAGACGGGCCTCTCCCAACCGAAGGCCTGCAGGATGTGCCCGTGCAGGGGAAATGTTGAGAGCCACTCCGAGCCGCGGATCACATGCGTGACCCCCATTAAATGGTCGTCCACTATCGCTGCCAGGTGATATAAAGCCAGTCCGTCAGATTTGACCAGGATCATATCGTCCAGGCTGGAATTTTCCACCCGGATGTCGCCGCGCAGCTGATCCCGCACAGTGATCGCGCCTTCCGGTGGGATCTTGAAGCGGATTACATGGCGCTCCCCGGCTGCAACACGCTGTTCTGCCGTTGCCGGGTCCAGGCGGCGGCATGTGCCATCGTAACGCGGGTTTTGCTTGTTCTTGATCTGTTCCTGGCGCACTTTCTCAAGTCGCTCGGAGGTGCAGAAGCAGGCATAGGCGTGTCCATGCTCTACCAGCCAGCGGGCATGTTGCTGGTAGATTTCCCGTCGTTGTGTCTGGTAATAAGGGCCATTCGGGCCGCCCACATCCGGGCCTTCATCCCATTGGATGCCCAGCCAGTGCAGGCTATCGATCAGCTCCTGCTCTGCTCCGGGCACATAGCGCTTCTGGTCTGTGTCTTCGATACGCAGGATAAACCTGCCGCCGGTCTGCCGGGCGTACAGATAGTTATACAGCGCGGTCCGGCCACTGCCCAGATGCGTGCGACCGGTGGGAGAAGGCGCAAAGCGGACTACAACAGGTTTAGACATGCATGACTCCCGAATCATGGAATACTTAGGGGAATTGTATCAAATTGCCCTAGGCGTGAGATGGTATTATTTAGAATTCGAGCGCTCGGTGGCGTAAGATCACGCTCTCCACCAGCCCGATGCCGATCAAGGTGGAGAGCAGGGAACTGCCCCCGTAACTGACAAAAGGTAAGGTCAACCCGGTTGCAGGCATCAGATTGAGATTGACGCCGATATTAACCATCGCCTGGAAGGTGATCATCGTTGCCACGCCATAAGCAATCAGCGCCCCGAAGGTATCCGAAGCCAATCGAGCGGCGCGCAGGCATCGCCAGATGACGAACAACAAGACCAGAATCACCACCAGCGTTCCCAGGAAGCCAAACTCGTGCGCCATAGCAGAAAAGATAAAGTCCGACCAGCGCACTTTGAGAAAGCGCAGCTGCACCTGAGTCCCCTGGCCATAACCTTGCCCGAGCAAGCCGCCGGAGCCAATGCTGATCAACGCCTGCTGGATGTTATAAATGTCGCCATGCCGGGCGTTAGGATCAGGGAACAAGAAGTTAAGGATGCGCCGCTGTTGATAGTCCACTAGTAATGGGAAGGCAAGGAGTGGCAGGAAAAGGCCGCCGGCGATGAACAGCAGCAGGTGGCGGATACGCAACCCACTGGCCCACAGCATGGCGAACCATAGAACGATCATTACGATGGAGGTGCTCAAATTGGGCTGGAGCAGGATTGGCACAGTAATAAACATTGCCAGGAAAAAACTGCGCGCCACATAAGATAACCTTTGGATATTCTGCTGGTTACGGGTGAAATAATCGGCCAGTACCAGGATCAGCACAATTTTTGCTATCTCAGAAGGCTGTATCAGGATCACACCGGTATCAAACCAACGCGCTGAGCCGAACAACGCTGCGCCCAGGATGGTCAAGGCGGAAAGGGCGATCACTGTGCCGATGAAGAGTGGGCGGCTGATCGAAGCCCACAGGCGATAATCGATCGCCGCGACGGCTAACATGGCGACCACGCCACCAATCGCAAAGATCGCTTGCCGTCGCACAAGGTCCAGTTCAACCAGCTCGATGTTTCCGGCAACCGCAGAGCGGATCATGGTGATGCCGAAGATGACCAACAATGCCACCGATCCTAGCAGCCAAAAATCGAAATGCCTCCAATTAAAAGCTAGATTTTGTACTCGCATTCTTTCACACCATATAACTCATTCGATCACCGGGCTTAGCTGACCCTGCGCCGGCGCACGGGACGCAAGGGGATATCGGCGATAAGCCGCTGCTCGCGGCCATCCTGCGACATCTCAATTCGCACTGCTGCCGGGTCTATATCGACATGGCGCGATATCGTGGCGATCAATTCATCTTTAAGCACTTCCAGCGTACCGGGGGTGATATCCGTGCGATCATGCACCAGGACCAATTTCAAGCGCTCTTTGGCTTGCTGGGCGCTGGTTGTTTCTCGACCAAACACTCGATCCCAAAAACCAGGCATATTAGCTTCCTCCCTGGCGAATCCGGCGCATCAGTCGCCCAAAGATCCCACTCTCATCATCCATGCTCATGAACGGGATATTTTCGCCACGCAAACGTCTGGCGATATTGCGAAAGGCTTGCCCTGCTCGGCTTTTCCCATCCAGTGCTACCGGCGTGCCACGATTGGATCCCATCAAGACGTTTTCATCCTCAGGGATCATACCGATCAACTCAACCGCTAGCAGCTCCAACACATCCTCCACCGCCAGCATGTCTCCGCGCCGCACCATCTCTGGCTTGATCCGGTTGATTACCAAGCGTGCTGGACCTTTTTCCTCCGCCTCAATCAAACCGATGATCCGGTCAGCATCGCGCACCGCTGAAACCTCCGGATTAGTGACCACAATGACGATATCGGCCGGGGCTACCGCATTTCGAAAACCGCGCTCGATGCCTGCCGGCGAGTCAATCAGTACCCAGTCATACTCAGGGCGTAACTCATCGCACAGGCGGATCATATCGCTGGGAGAAACTGCGCTTTTGTCACGTGTCTGAGCCGCCGGGATCAGGTACAAATACGGTAGCCGTTTGTCCCGGATCATCGCCTGCCGTAACCGGCATCGACCCTCGATCACATCGACCAGGTCATAGACGATACGGTTTTCCAGTCCTAAGACGACATCCAGATTTCGCAGCCCGATATCGGCGTCGATACATACCACTTTGTGTCCCAGGTCGGCCAGTGCTGCTGCCATGTTGGCAGTAGCGGTGGTTTTCCCCACGCCGCCTTTGCCAGACGTCACCGTGATCACCTTACCGCTCATATTTTCTCCCTCTTCGGAACCCAAGGTTCAGCCACCAGCTGGCCGTCTAAAATTCGCGCCATCTCAGGCTGCGGTTTACCTCGCCGTTTGGGTGTAACAGCAATCTGGCTGGCGATGCGAAGCTGGGTGGGAGATAGATCAAGTGCGCAAATGACCGCCTCTTCGTCGCCCTCCGCTCCGGCGTGAACCATGCCCCTTAGCCGCCCCCAGATGATGACATCGCCACGAGCGACAATCTCCGCACCCGGATTGATATCACCAATGACGACAATGTGTCCCGGATGGCGTAGGCTTGCGCCAGAGCGTAAGGTGCGTCGGACCAGGATCGCGCTGCCAGCCTCTTGATGAACCGGGGCTTGGCGCACGGAAACCTCCGGCTCCGTGCGAGGCTTAAACAGTCGTGTGGCCAGGCCAAACGATTGCGCAGAGCGCTCGGTGGCAGGCGAAGTGCTGATGACTGCCCAAAGTGTGAGATTGCGGTCGGCGATTTCTTTGCTCAGGTGGCCCAGATCGGCAGCCTTAAGCACATGATTGCCGACATCCAGCGCCAGGCGCGCGCCGCGCAGGAACTCGGCCTGCTCATCGAGGTGATCCAACAGCGCCTGATGGACTTCATCCCAGGGCTGGTCGCTAAAAGTGACCAGTAATCCTTCCCGAATGCCCTTGATCTGGATTTGCTGATTCATGACCAATGATTAATTTATGGGGCTGGCACAGCACCGCTATCGATATTTTTCAGTTCAAAATATGCTTCCAGTACCCTGCGTACGATCGGTCCTGCCACAGTGGCTCCTTCGTTGCCATTGTATACATATGCCACCACTGCAATTTCTGGGTTCTCATACGGTGCAAAGGCCACCGTCCAGGCATGTGACGGCCAGTTGCCCGGAATACAGCGGTTCAGCGCGTTGGCGTATTTATCACAATACTCGGCCGTGCCAGTCTTTCCCGCCGCAGAGATGGTTTCGCCTTCGAACTGTCTGACCAAGGTGCCTTCGGTGACCGCCAGGCGCATACCCTGTTTCATGGTATCAAACACCCAGGGCGCTACGGTCTTTTTCTGTCCCGGGATTGGCTCGCAGCCACGCACCGTGGTCTCCCCATATTCCTGGATAACCGGATCTACGGTTAAATCCCACTTAAGCCGGGGTTGGAACGGTGATACCTGGAAGGCACCATCGACTGGCTGGTCCACCAAATCTCCATCTGCATTCCGCCACATCTGGATGGTGTTACCATTGCTGTCCAGCACCTCACGTAGCAGCGTCGGCTGTACCAGCTTGCCATCGTTAGCCACTGTCGCCGCCGAGAGTAGCACCTGGATTGGGGTTGCCAATACATAGCCTTGTCCCACGCTGGCAATATAAGTATCCCCAGACGACCAGCTCTCGGCCTGATTGATGCGTTTCCAGGTGGGGTCAGGGATCAACCCATCCTCTTCATCCGGAAGCCCAATTCCCGGCGCTGAGCCATATCCCATCGCCGCAGCGTAAGTGCCCAGGCGGCAAATCCCCAGACCTGCTGGCACCTCGTCTTCAAACCCGCCACCTAGCTTATAAAAGTAAACATTGCTCGAATTCGACAATCCATGAATGAAATCCAGATGTCCAAAGCCGGCTTTGTTCCAGTCGACAAACTCGCGCGCCCTTCCGGGATCGTTGGCGTAATATTTTTCAGTAACTTCCAGCTTGGGAGGTGTAGAAATGATCTGGTCCGGGGTGACCACACCTTCATTCAGCGCGCCGACGCCTGTTACGAGCTTAAAAACCGAGCCTGCCGGGAGCACATCACCCACCGCATGATTGAGCAGCGGGTTGGTAGGATCGTTGACCAGCTGGTTGTAATAATAAAACGGTATCAACCGTGCCATGCGATTATTTTCATAGGTTGGGTAGGAAACCATCGACAGGATTTCACCTGTGCGTGGATTCATGGCGATGACGACCCCGCTGGAATAGCGCTGTTCGCCAAAATAGGCATTCCAATCCTCGATCTCGTCGACCAGAATTTGCTCAGCAGCCTGCTGCAGGCGAGTATCCAGGGTCAAGCGAACGCTTCGACCAGCGCGCGGCTCGATCGGCGGGCTGATATCCCGTAACGCCTGCCCGGCAACGTCGATCTGTACCAATCTCTGCCCATTACGCCCCGCCAGGACGTCCTGGTACTGGAGCTCAAGGCCGGCGTATCCCACCTTGTCCCGGTTTGGTACCAGACCCTTCTCCACATAAAAGTCTTCCAGCGCCGCCGGAACCGGCCCCAGGAAACCGACGATCGCCGCAGTCACCGAGCTTGTAGGATACTCGCGGATGGACTGGATCTCAACACTGATACCAGGCCAATCCACCGCTTTTTCTAAAACGATCATCGCCAGGCGCTCATCAACGTCACATTTGATGCGCACCGGTTGGTAGGGGGTCGATGTCTCAGCATATTCGGCAATCTGGGAAATGCCGTGATCCGAGATGCAAGGCACGTACGGGTTTTCCAGGGTAATCTCGCTCTGGCTGACCGGAACTCCGATTAATTGGGATAGCTGGCGGAATATCTCTTGGGTTGCGCCAGGGTCGTCTGGCAGCTGCGACGCATTGACAACAACGTTGTAGGAGGCCACGTTGTGAGCTAAGACGACGCCATTGCGATCGTAGATTAACCCGCGCAGCGCGGGTAGGTTAATCTCATCCGCGCTGTTTTCTGCCGCCTTAGCCGTCCATTCTTCGTTTTGGACCACCTGTAGAATAAAAAGCCGCGAGAGGAATACGATAAAGACCAAAGCGACAACGGCAATAAAAGCCAACAATCGCCAGGATTGGATTTCGTTACGTATGGTTGGTTGCGCTTGCATAAAAACGACTCATACTGATAAAAACGGTCCTCACCGGATTTGAATTATGTTTCCAGTGGCTCTGGGTAGAGCCAATTTGCCAGATCGCTAAACAGCGCATAAAACGGAATAGCGACAAGCAAGTTCAACAAAACGCTTGGGAGAGTAACCAGATTGATCGCCTCCCAAAACGAGAGCGGCGTGTCCACGATCCGCAAGGCCGTGATCACGACCAAATTAACCAGCAGTGTGCCAAAAAACGTCGCCACCAGCATCGCCAGGATAGGTACCTGCCAGATGCGCTGCTTGAGCAATATAGCCAAGCCTACTGCCAGTAAGTAACCTGCCAGTACCGCTCCAAAAGGGAGCGCAGACACGTAACCGACCAATAACCCACCAATTATAGCCCAAAACCAGGCTGTGCGAACACGTTTCTGCAATGCCCAAGCCAGCAAGGCCACCAGAACCAGGTCAGTGGTCCCATGCAGCAATGGGATATTGCTTAGCACAGCCGATTGGATCATAACCAGTACAGCCAGAACAGGCACCGCGAGAAGAGCTGCCATCGATATCGTCCTAAGCTCAAATCTCTACCTCAGGGATCCAGCTCATGGTGCCGGCGATGGGATCAGCGGTTCAATATCGATCGGCTGGAAATTGACAATGATCAGCAGGATCTCCAGATTTGAAAAATCCACAATTGGTTGAACGGCGGCGGTTTTGAACAGATCCGTCTCTTTGCCGCGCACGGTGGTCACTTGACCAACCAACAGGTTGGCTGGGTAATTTCCCCCCAGACCTGAAGTCAACACCAGGTCCCCTGCCTGGACATTCGCTGATTGCGGGATCATTTCCAGGGTCAATTCACCGGTCAGGCTGCCTCTCAGCACCGCTTGCGCCTCAGAGCCTTCCAGGCGGACATTGACGGACGAGTCAGGATCGGTGATCAGCTGGACACGGCCGGCTTTGGCTGTGATAGCGGTAATTCTGCCAACCAGGCCTTGGGCGGTGACCACTGGCATGCCACGACGTAAGCCATCATCCGAGCCACGGTTCATAATTACATACTTCGCGAAGGGGCTGGGATCGCGTCCAATCACCGAAACCGCCACGTAGCGGTTTTCTGGGTGCACACGGGCGAAATCCACCAATGCAGACAGGATGCGCGTTTCAGTCAGCTGCTGCTTGAGATCGATGATCTCGGCCTGAAGATCCGAGACCTGAACTTCCAGCTCGGAGTTCCTCTGTCGCAGGCGGATCAAATCCTGAGGCGAATTTACCACATTCTGGATCGCCTGATAGCGGGTGAAAAGCCAGGTCTGCGCGCTGATCAGGGGACCTAGAGCGACCCGTGTCAGCGGGGCAAGGTATCCACCTAACGCCAGGATAATCAAGCCAATCACCACCAGAGCCAGGACGATGCTCTGGATCGAACGGAGCTGAGTGGATCGCATGAATTACTTGTGTCGCGTGCTACCGCGCTCCAAGCCGACCAGCAAACGCTTCAAGACATCATACTGTTCCAGAATCATACCTGCGCCTCGAGCGACACAGCTCATCGGGTCTTCTGCTACCCAGCAGCGTATGTGTAATTCTTCCGTCAAGCGTTTATCCAAAGCCTGCAAAAGCGAGCCTCCACCGGCCAGGCAGATCCCTGCCTCCATCAAGTCAGCAATAATCTCCGGAGGCGCCTCATCCAGAGCATCCTTGATCGTATCGATGATAGTTTGCACCGAGCCTGCTGTGGCTTCGCGCAGCTCCACTGAAGAAATCTCCACTGCTTCGGGCAGGCCGGTGATCAAATTCCGGCCACGCAATAACATCGTTTTTTCTTCTGGCAGGTGGTAGGCTGAGCCAATCGCCATCTTGGATTGCTCCGCCATGCGTTCGCCGATCAGAAGGTTGTATTTATTCCGCACGTATTGCACGATATCCTGATCCAATTCATCGCCAGCAACGCGCAGCGATCGTGAAACCACCACACCCCCCATCGACATGGCCGCCACCTCGGAAGTACCTCCACCAATATCGACGATCATCGAGCCGCGCACTTCGTTCACCGGCAAGCCGGCCCCTAATGCCGCCGCAACCGGCTCCTCGATCAGGCCAACTTCCCGCGCTCCAGCCGACATGGCTGCATCATATACGGCGCGTTTCTCCACTTCGGTCACGCCGGAGGGGATCCCGACGATCACACGCGGGCGCGGCACCGGCACAATACTTTGTTCGTGCGCTTTACCAATAAAATATTCCAGCATTGCTTGCGTAATTTCAAACTCCGAAATCACACCATCTCGCAGCGGGCGAACCGCCACGACATTTGCCGGAGTGCGGCCAACCATCTCACGAGCCTCTGCGCCGATCGCCAAAGGCTGGCGAGTGCGCTTATCGATGGCTACCCAGGAAGGCTCATTGATCGTAATACCCTTCCCGCGGACATTAACGAGCGTATTTGCTGTGCCCAGGTCAATGCCGATGTCAAGTGAAAAAAACCCTAGTAACCAATCGAGTGGTTTGAACGCCAATTCAGGTTCCTCAAATAACCCCGGTTGACTACCCTAATCCACGAAATCGGATGGTCTAGGGATTGGGCGGATTTTCCGGTTTTTGCCGCTTGGGATTATACCATTGAACCACCTTACCCTTACGTGAGAAGCAACAGTCCTGTCAGCCAATAAAATGTGCAGGCCCTCGCCTAGCCGTACAGCGATGGGCCTGCACATCTGTATCGATCCCTGCTAAAACATTAAGTTGTTGACCTTCTCAATCGTCTCCGGCGCGGGGCGAAGGTGTGCCTCTTTCAGTCGGTTGAGCGGGGTGTCGGTCAGGTTGTATATATCCAGCAAGGATGGCTGGTCGGTGTTGATATAAATCAACCCGGTGAGTAGCCAGTGCTTGGCATTGGCTTCCTCTAAGATGCGCATGGCCTCTGCCCGGTTCTTGGGATCATAGTCTTGCTCCAGCTTCTTCAGGATGACTTTGGAGCCGTCGTGCATGGTGACTTCCTTAATCTCGCCTTCTTCATACTCCACCATGATCTCCTCAAACCGAGGCACAAAGGACAGCTCGTGCAGAGCGACCTCGTGCTCCTTGCCCCAGGAGTACGAATACAAAGACGCATCTGTATTGTTGAAGGTCACGCATGGGCTGATGATATCCAATACGGCGATGCCGTCATGGCTCAGGGCGGCCTTGATCAGCTCTTTCACTTGCTTGGGGTCGCCGGCAAAAGAGCGGGCGACGAAGGTGGCGTTGCCCACCAGAGCTTCCCAGGCGATATCGATCGGCAAATACGGATTCGTGCCGTGGCCCTTCAGCATCAGGCCTTCGTCGGCCGTGGCCGAGAACTGGCCTTTGGTCAATCCATAAACGCCATTATTCTCGACGATATACACCATGCGCAGGTTGCGCCGCATTACATGCTTGAACTGCCCCATGCCAATGCTGGCAGAATCGCCGTCGCCACTGACGCCGATACCTTTGAGGGTGTAATCTGCAAACAGCGCGCCTGTGGCGAGCGATGGCATACGCCCGTGCAAGCCGTTGAAGCCGAAGGAGCGGTTCAGGAAATACGTCGGGCTCTTGCTCGAGCATCCGATCCCGCTGAACTTGACCACATTTTCTGGGACTAGGTCCAGCTCGTAGCAGGCGGTGATGATCTGGCTGGAGATCGAGTTGTGACCGCAGCCCTGGCACAGCGTGCTGGGATTGCCACGGTAATCCGCTTTGGTTAAACCCGCCAGGTTCACCTGGACGCGGGGGCTTGTCATTTGTTCCGACATGGCTAATCTACCTCCTGTGCAAGGATCGCCTCACGCACGTACTGGGCGGTCAGCGGTAATCCATCGGTGAATGCGATCGAGCGCAACCGAGTTGCCTCCTGGGGGTATTCCAGGATGAGCAACTGGTTAAGCTGGCCATCGCGGTTCATTTCAACGACATAGGTGTACCTGTGCTGGCGAATGAATTCACCCACCTCAGCAGTGAAGGGCACGGCACGTACTCGCAAGAAATCGGTGGGGATACCCTTCTCATTCAACTGGTAACGCGCTTCTTCGATTGCCGGTAGGGTCGAGCCAAAGGCGATGATGCCGATCTTAGCGTTTTCCATCTGATCCAGAACCGGCGCAGGCACGTACTGGCGCGCCGTCTCATATTTAAATTTCAATCGCTCGAGGAGATCATGCCAGACCTGGTTATCTTCGGAATAACGAGCGAGCTCGTCGTGCCCGGTGCCTCGAGTGAAATAGGCCGCCGCCGGATGCCGGAGGCCAGGCAGCGTGCGGTACGGGATGCCATCGCCATCCACATCACGATAGCGCCCCCACTCGCCTTTGAGCCGCTCCAGGTCCTCCTCCCACAATACTTTACCCCGATCCATGGGCGTATCCGGGTATTCGAACGGCGTGGTCATCCACTGGTTCATACCGAAATCCAGATCGGACAACACAAACACCGGTGTTTGCAGCCGCTCGGCAAGATCAAAAGCCTTCCAACCGAACTCGAAACACTCGCTTACCGAGCCGGGCAACAATACCACCATCTGGGTATCGCCATGACCCATAAAATGCGTGAAGGTCAGGTCGCCCTGCGCCGT
>MGNS01000043.1:3483-11390 GCA_001795165.1 Chloroflexi bacterium RBG_16_57_11 | reverse complement strand
GACTGCCATGCCGATCGCTGCCAGCTCGTCCTCCGCTTGTATCACGGCGTAGGTGTTCTTGCCATCCGGCGAGTTTTCCCGGCGCAGGATCGGCAGGTACTCCACCAACGACTCGGCCAGGCTGGAAGCCGGTGTAATCGGATACCAGGCAGCAAACTGCACGCCGCCGTAGATCGAGCCCAGCGCGGCAGCGGTGTTGCCGTCCGCCATGATGTAACCCTCGGTAGCCGACATCGGTTCTACCCGGTAGGGATTGTTATTGGTCAGGTTTTGGCTGGCGTAGTTGTATGCCGCCTGCACCACACCAAAGTTAAGGTCTATCGGCTTGGTCTTTCCTTTGAAATGAAAGTTGAGCGCCTGGTATACCTTATCCAGGTCGATCCCCAGCAACCAGGTCAGCACGCCCACGTACACCATGTTGGCGACGTAATCGCGTAATTCCGTCGGCGCGCCCGAATCCCGGGAGAGCTGCTTCACCGGCATGGGATATACCGAGACGTCCGTGCGGTTGATTGCCAGCTTAATGTCGTCGGCATACAGGAACGCCCCACCGGGCCACACTTCCGCCAAGTCCTTGGCGAAGGTAGCGGGGTTCATTGCTACGACGATCTCATGCTCGTCCCGACGCGCCAGGAAGCCCTGCTTGCTCACACGGATGGTGTACCAGGTAGGTAAGCCCTGGATATTGGAAGGGAACAGGTTCTTTCCCGAGACCGGGACGCCCATCTTAAACAGAGCCCGCAGGATGGTCAGATTGGATGTCTGGCTACCTGAGCCATTGACCGTGCCCACGGTAATTGAGAAGTCATTGACGATCAGATCGTGGGTTGGCGCCTGCTCAGGGTGTTCCAGGATATGAGAAGCGGTCATAGTTTCTCCTTGTTGAGATAAAAAAACTCGATCACCTCGGCGCGTCCAGGCGGTGAAAGAGCAGATCTTTATGCTGTAACAGGGCAGTGTAGCCCCGGTCTAAATCTCCATCACAGATGGCTTGCACCATCTGATCGTGATATTGCCATACTTCGTGTAAGTAATTAATGTCGGTGTACAGGTTCAGGCCAACCGCCTCGTAAGCTTCCCAATAGGCTTCCAAAAGTCCCAGCACAAATGAGTTCTCCAGGCGGCGATAGATCCCCAGGTGAAGCTGGCGGTGCTCAGGATGGGGGATTTCAATCGGATGGCCGTTGAGCTTCTGCCAGGCCCGCCTTACCAGGCTTATCAATTCTTGTTGATCCTCCAGTTTCAGGCGGCTGGCAGCCTCCTGCCAGTAGGTCGCCTCGAGATGGATGCGCAGATCTGAATAGGCCAAAAAGAACACTGGATCGACCGCCAACGCATACGACAGGCTCTGCCGCACCGCCGGCAGGAAGGAATACGGCAGCCGCCGGATGCCAGTGCGCGGCCGCACCTCCACCAGCCCGATCGCTCGCGCCACCTCAAGCTGCTCACGCAGCAGCGCTACGCTGACCCCCAATTCCTTGCTCACTTCGCTCAGTGACGGCAATTGCGCCTGGCCAGGGGCGGGGCTGCTCAGTGTGGTGCCGTTCGAGGCGGCACCATCAACAGCAGCGCCATCGTCCGCAGTGCCTGGCGGTGTATAACGCGCCAAGTATTTCAGGAAGACGGAGGAGGGCTGAGATTGGGCCATGGTTAAAGATTAGATTAATCCGATAAATCAGACTTTTCATGATTCTATCACGATTGGATCGAAAAGTCAAATTGTCCGTTGACCATGAAATGCCACTCCTTAGTATTTAACAAATCAAGTGGCTATAGTCGAGAAGACAAAAATATTTGATTGTACAAATGTATATGAGCGGGAAATGCGTCCGATGCACGCACGGTGAGACATCCCCAGGAAAGACCACCATCACCCTCGCGCCAGCCGCCTCCTGCGCCGTCTCTAACCCCGGGTCCGCTCCCAGCGGGTGGATATACCCCACATGTCGAAAAATTATCCTGTGGATTGGGACAATTGGTGTTGTTGGTGAAGTAGGTCTGGCTTTACTCCGATCTTGGAGAAGATCTTAACCTTGACCTGCGCGTCAAATACCTTCCATTTGAGCTTCAAAAACTCTTCGCATGCATTGCCAGTTAAGAATCCAACCGGGATGCTAAAGCCCCCGGCCTGGTGCTTGCCTCCACCGTAATAACGCCCCTCTGAATTGACCCCAAAAACCTCTTTTATGAAATCGTCTGGATCGAAAGTCAATTTTGACGTTCTCAGGGAGCCGGTCAGCACCTCCGTTTGCTCTTCTTTAATAATCCCATAGACGACAGCCGTATGGACGTTCTCTTCTTTTACCAGGAATTCCGCGGCCTGTGGAATAGCATCCCGATCTTCTGGCCGCAAATAGCCAATGCCGGCAATCGAATGATTCTCAACCACAGTGCGGTTTTCGAGCGCCTGACGGATCACATCCATCACCTGCTTTGAACGTCTCTGGTTCATGATATGCTCCAGCAGGTTGGGATCCCGGTACTGGCTCAAGTATGCCGCTGCGTGAAAATCGTCCGTATCTGCTCGTATAAATCCTCCAGTATCTGTCATGATGGCATGCATCAGGGCAGTTGCCACGGCGGTATGCTCTTTGCGACCTTTTTGCATTGCCAGCAGTCCGTTTTCAATATAGCTGGTATAGATGGTCGCCGTGGCTCCCGTTTTCTGGATATCGCTAAACTCTGCTGTCAGGATGTTCTGCGGTTCATGATGGTCTACCACCATCACGACAGGCACACCGGCAGATTCTAGCGCGCTGACAATCCCATTGGTCATCGTCCCTTGATTGTCTATAAAAACCGCGCCATGATATTGGCTCAATGCCATGGTATCATCAAATGGCAGCAGGTCGATCCCCAACAACTTTACTAAGGCAATGTTCTGGCTATGGCTGATCTTTCCGGTATAGATAATATCCACTTGGATATCGTATTGTTCAGAGATCAGACGGTGGGCAAAGGCCGAGGCGATCGCGTCCGGATCCGGGTAGTTATGCAAGATAACAACATGCTTCTCGCCCTGATGTTTTTCTAAGACTTCGGTTACTTTCGATTTCCTGTCCATCATATTCCTGTCCATCATAACCACACTAAAAGAGTATGCTCGCAATAAATGGTATGGTAGATTGATCTGATGTGAACAAGCGAGTCACCGCATCCTGCAGCCTGTGACCATCGATAGCGAGATATGCTATAAAATACATCATTTTACAACGGCGTACAATGGGGGAACATCCTTCTTGATCATGGGAATTTCCCTATCCTGTTTGATAACTCATTATCGATCAGGTTCAAATCACCAATCACAACAAAAAAGACTATAATTATCATGGATATTCTCCTTGATGAACTGACCCTTTTTGGAAATGGCCATTGGGCATGTTACAAACCAACGATCACTGGTTCGAAGAGTTCTTTAATGCGATTTACCAATTTACGGGGATACTGGATGCGCGCGGCAATGTGATTAAAGCCAATCGCGCTGTTCTGAAGCTAACCGGTTTATCCCAAAATCAGGTGTTTGGCCAGCCGTTGTGGAGGATTCCCTGGTCTGCCCTTACAAGACAAAACAGACAAATCCTGAAACGGACCGTCAACCAGGCGATGCATGGAATCTCGGCGCGGCATGAGCTGGAAATACGCAAGCGCGGGTATCCGGAAATGATTATCGACTTGTCAATCAAACCGATTTTCGATGAAGCCGGGGTACTACAGATCATCATCGCTGAAGGTCGCGATGTCACAGAGTTAAAACACACCAGCGAGGCTCTTTTTCAGAGCGAGGCTCGTTTTAAGACCATCTTTGAAAAGGCTGGTATCGGCATTATGATCAAGAACGTGGAAGGAAAGATTGTTGATTGCAACCCGGCTTTTCTAGCCATGCTTGGATATTCAACCGCGGATTTGCTTCAACGCAACAGCCAGGAAATTACTCACCCTCTGGATCGAAGCGTCAGTCGAAAATTATTCAACGCTCTGGTAAATGGCAAACGCAGGAGCTCTTATATCGAGAAACGCTATCTAAGCAAAGATGGCGAGGTTGTCTGGTGCCGCGTCACTGCCTCGGTGGTTGATGGGCCAGAAGGTCAGGTCCAGTATGTGATCGGTATGGTGGAAAATTTTTCGGCTCAGAAGCAAATCGAGGTAGAGCTGATGGAGATGCAAAAACATATCATGCTTGGCCGTGAGGCAGAACGGCTGCGTTTGGCGCAAGACCTGCATGACGGACCCTTGCAAGAAATCATCGGGATATCCTATCAGATTGGTGCTTTAAAAAACGCCCTCACCGATGAGGCCAATCGCGAACAACTCCAGTTTGCCCAAATAGCTCTCCAGCAACTTACAAAATCGGTCCGTGCCATCTGCGGCGAATTGAGACCACCTACTCTGATTCCCTTTGGCCTGGAAAAGACCATTTTGTCCCACGTCGAACAAGCGAAGATCTCACACCCTGAATTGAACATCGAAGTAAACCTGGCCGACGATAGTCAAAGTCTTTCTGAGCCTCTGCGAATCGTTTTATTCCGTATCTACCAAGAGGCCTTCAATAATATTGTGCGGCATGCGCAAGCTGCCAACGTGTGGGTTCGCTTATGGTTGACTGAAGAGCAAGCGTCTATGGAGATACAGGACGATGGGATAGGCTTTACGCTCCCGAATCGTTGGATTAGCCTCGCCCGCCAGGGGCACCTTGGTTTGGTCGGAGCCATGGAACGAGTTGGGGAGATCGGAGGAAGTTTTGAAATAATAACCGCTCCTGGTCAAGGTACGCAAATTCGAGCAATTGTGCCGCTCAAAGGAGAAATTAGTCGGGATCTTGCTATTGGGGAAGAGGTATAACCATGAACCCTATTCGAGTCATATTAGTTGATGACCATCCGGTAGTGCGAAGTGGGATCAAAGGGATGCTGGCAATGGCCGATGATATTGAGATTGTTGGGGAGGCCGCCACTGGAGAAGAAGCGCTCCGATCGATTGAACAAAACCATCCGGATATTTTGTTGCTGGATATGGTGCTGCCGGACATTCAGGGAACTCAACTGGCGCAACGGATAATCGAGCTTTATCCAGAGATGAAGATACTTGTGTTGAGTGCATACGATGACCCGGTGTACATACGAGAGCTGCTCGAATTGGGTGCATCTGGATACCTGATGAAAGAAGAAGCCCCAGAGGTCATCGTGGAGGCAGTAAGAGGCGTAGCCCAAGGACAGCAGGGTTGGGTCAGTCGGCGTATCGCTGCCCAGATCCTATCCTGGATGCAATCCGGTCAATCAAGCGAGATGAACCTGACCCCACGTGAGCAGGAAGTGCTCAGCCTGATCGTCCAGGGGAAGACCAACCAGGCTATTGCTTTGGAATTGGGAATCAGCGAGAAGACGGTTGAGAAATATATCGGCGCGCTTTTCACCAAGCTAAATGTGACTTCCCGGGTCGAGGCAGCAGTCTACGCAGTCCGTGAAGGTCTCATCTAACCAAGATGGTGATATCCCTACCCTACCGGTAGGGATATCCTGTCTTGTAACCTCCTGAACGACCTTTATAATAGGTATACCGTAATTATTTTCACAAAAGAATTTCAGGTGGAGACAACCTCGAGCGATCTGGGCATTTCTTCATAAAAATAGAAAATACCACAATCGACCTGAGGGCACCACTTTAAAGGAGATACGATGGCACAACCAAAGACGCGGGTGGTGCTTGCCGAAGATAACGAAATAATACGAAAAGGGATTCGCAGCCTTTTGGAAAATGCCCGGGATATTGAAGTAGTCGGTGAAGCGAACAATGGGGTCGAAGCCTTACGCCTCTCGCGGGAGCTTCTACCCGATATCCTTCTGCTCGACGTTGAAATGCCCTTGCTCAATGGGATTGAGGTGGCTCGCCGGTTGGACACGAAAGAAAGTAAAACTCACATCCTTGTATTGAGCGCTTATGATGATTGGGAGTATATCCGCAATATGTTAGCCAGTGGCGCCTCGGGATATCTGGTCAAAGACGAAGCCCCCGAACGGATTGTTGAAGCCGTTCGGGGGGTTGCACGAGGCGATACCGGTTGGGTAAGCCCCCGTATAGCAAGAAAATTGGGAACATCGCCCGATTGAGTCTGTCAGGTTAATCTCTGTGTGAAGGGGGAACCTATTGATGACAGCGGTGTGATGAAAGTCATCCAACTGTTTCTCAGGATACTACCACGCTCGCCGCCTTCTGGAGAGCAACCCCAGACCAGCGGTGAATAAGGCAGACCCAATGACCGCCCATAGCAGCGGAAAGCTCTCACCTTGCACAGATATCGATAAGGGTTCAGGCAGGCCTAACAACTGGGAGATCCAAATCCCCAAAAAGGCGCCGATGAACCCGACAACGATTGACATGAAACAACCACCAACCGAATAGCCGGATAATGCCTGTCCCAACATACCGGCAATAGCTGCGATGACAAGTAAGACGAGTAAACCGACTAAAGTCATTTCTACCTCCATTCTGAACTATACACATCTGAACTATTCACATCCCGCTAGATTTCCAGCGAGTGTGAATACTATAGCTCGAAATCAGGTTCCCCTCAATTGGGACGTCTCCTGCTTATGGACCAGGGATTTCCCTACTTATAATTCGGAATCTCCCCAGACTGGCAAAAAAAACCAACGAATTGCCTGGCGAATAAAACGCTGGTTGTATCCCTGACCAACATGGTCGAATAACAATCAAGCAAACGGGGTGAGGGTGATAGAATAAGTTGTGTTTCGATGATAGGAGCCAATATGCAAATATGGCGATGCTACCTGGGTGACTGGCCGCCCACCAAATGCGGGCGCAACCACAAACGTCCTCTTCGTTATTATCTGGCGCAAGGAAGCCGATGGTCAGTGGCGAGTGGCATTAGAGCTGCTCAATCAAGCCCCTGGATTAGGGTAGCCCAAAGGTATCTTCGCTGGCTTTCAGAGACTAACAAAATCCAGGGAGGCCAAGGTGGAGAAGTTGGCGTATAGCATTGTTTCTTACACGTTATAATCTATTGCTGTCCATCCTTATTTTCCGCTTGCCAGGGCTTGAGGCGCGGCAGCCACATCGGTACGTTGGCACGGTAGATGAGATATTCCTGCCCGAAGCGCCTGACCAGCCTGGGCTCTTCAGAGGCTTTGAAATAGATGGTATTGATTACGAAGAACAACAACCCCCAGATGCCGATCGCGCATGAGCCAAAGAGGATCGCCTCACCGACCAGGGTAAAGAGTACGCCAGAGATCATCGGGTTGCGCATGTACGCGTAAACCCCTAGACCTCACATCACTGGATTTTACCCCCGCATCTCTCCAGCACCACCGGCAATTCGCGCAGTGCCCGCGCCAGCCGCGTCCCATGCCAGGTAATCAGGCTGCCGTCAATCGTGAATATGCAATTATTTTGCACCGCCGGCGTCTCCCTCAGCAGCTCGGCAATCTGTCGGGAATGCGACTCACCGAAAGCAAACGGCTCGTCCGGCAGCAGGATCGCCTCTGGCTGCGCCGCGACGATTTCTTCCACAGTCACACGCGGGTAGCGCGTGTCACGCTCGCCAGGGTCCTGCGCCGGCTCCACCCCCAAATCCGCCCCCAGCGGGTAGCGCCGCTCCCGCCCGGCGAAGACGTTCTCACCGCCGATCAACAGCAGCAGGTCGCTCGGGTAAGTCTGGCGGTTGAAGGTCATCCACCAAACCTGACCACTTTTCATTTCCTCTTGCCAGATCGGGCAAAAATAACGCACCATCCGGTGCTCGTCCACCGCCGAGATGGTCCAGTCCAGGGTCATCTCCAGTGTCCGCAGGCGGATGTTCGCCTCCGGGCTGCGGAAAAGCTCAGCCAGCTTCCACAGCACGTCCAGTGACTCCAGCACCGTGTGCGGGAAGGTCACCCACACCGCCGTGC
>MGNS01000043.1:0-3474 GCA_001795165.1 Chloroflexi bacterium RBG_16_57_11 | reverse complement strand
CCAGCGCCTCCACCGTCGAGCGGGTGTTCTCCTCCCAGTTCGCCAGCACCAGGTCGGGCTGCAAGCCCAGGATGTCGGCCACGCGTGGGTTCTTCGTCCCGCCCAGGTGTGGCAACCTGGCTACCGCCTCCGCCGGGTGCTGGCAGTAATCCGTCACCCCCACCACCACCGAGCCCAGACCCAGCTCGAACAGGCTCTCCGTCATCGACGGCACCAGCGAGACCACCCGCTGTGGCGGGTTGGTGAAATGCAGCGCCTTGCTGTAACCGTTACCGCCTTTTCCCATCTCAATCCCTCAATTGGCATGCACAGATAGAGAGCCCACCGCAGCCGCAGCCATCAATGCCGCAGCGCGCGGAAGGACCCGCTCGTCGAAGTCGAAGCGCGGGTGGTGGTGCGGGGCGTTAAGCTGCTTTTCGGCGTTAGCCGAGCCGATGAACATGAAGCAGCCTGGCACGTCCTGTAAGATGTAGGCCATGTCCTCCGAGCCCATGGTGCGTTCTTCCGTGTCCAGCGTGCTCTCCGGCAAGACCTGCCCTACCAACGTCTGCATCCGGCTGGTGATGGTTGAATCGTTGACCACCGCAGGGGTCAGGAAGCTGGCCTCGATCTTCGCCTGGCAGTTGAAGGCCTCCGCGATCCGCTCGACGATCTGCTCGAAGCGCTCCAGCACCAGGGCCCGTACTTCCGGATCGAAGGTTCGAATGGTGCCTTTCAATTCCACCGTCGGCGGGATGACGTTGAACGCCTCGCCCCCGTGGACCGCCCCGATAGTGACGACCGCCGTCTTCAAGGGCGATACATTGCGCGCCACGATGCTTTGCAGCCCGACCACGATCTGACTAGCCGCCAGCAGTGGGTCGACCGCCAGGTGCGGCATTGCCCCATGACCGCCCTTACCTATGACCACGATCCTCACAGATTCCCCAGCCGCCATTACGGGACCGGGGGTAATCCCCACCCACCCTAGCGGCTTGTCATTCCATACGTGCAGCGCCAGAGCCAGGTCCGGTCGCGGGTTGTCCAGCACGCCCTCATGGATCATGCGCTTTGCGCCGCCCAAGCCCTCCTCAGCCGGCTGGAACACCAGCTTGATAGTGCCTTTTAGCTCCTGCCGGTGGGCGTGTAACAGGCGCGCCACAGTCAGGCCAATCGCTGTGTGCCCGTCATGCCCGCAAGCGTGCATCACGCCAGGGTTCTGTGAGGCGTACTCCGCCCCGGTCTCCTCCTGGATCGGCAGGGCATCCATATCGAAGCGCAACAGAGCGACTGGGCCAGGCTGCGCCCCTTCGATCATCGCTACTACACCCGTCTCCGCTACTCCGGTAGTAACCTCCAGCCCCAGGCTATACAGCTCGCGGCTTACGATCCCCGCGGTGCGCACCTCCTGGAATCCCAGCTCCGGGTGCATGTGAAAATCGCGCCGCAGTTCGAGAGAATACTCAAATATCTCGTTTGCTTCATTCAAATATCGATTCACTTTGATTCGCTTTCTGATGGATGAACTGTCAAAAAGTATTAGTCAATCACAAAGACCTCGATCTTACAGAGTAAACTTTCCTGCCCACTCAATTATCAACCATGTGTTCCAGGGCCAATCAGTGAGAGGTTTCGCACCTGGAAACGCCGACAACGGATTTTAATAGAACGGATTGAACGGATTTCGTGTCAGTAATAATCAAACTGGTCTCTGGATTGGGTTGCTAATCCGCTAAATCCGTTCCACAAATCCGCTCTCAGATATTTCCCACGTGCGATAGACTCCTGATCATCGTATCATCTGCGTATTCCGATTGTTCGGTGGTTAGAACGCTTTTTTTACACATCTATACCAGACGCACGCCACCAATCACACAAAGACAATCCGCCGGAACACCTCTTCATAGCGCGGGTTTTCGGGAGTGCTGTCGGTGGTGTGCCGGCTACGCATGCGCTCCGCCAGTTGTTTCGGGTCGCCGATCTGGCTGGCGTGCTGCTGGATGGCGCAAATCTTGCGCTCCCACAAGTCAGTCACTTCATGCTGTACATTCGGATCCTGCGTACCGCACACCCACACCTCGCGTGGCGTGTGCGGCTGCAAGCCCTCCTCATAGAGCAGCTCGGGGAAGTACAGCGGGTTGCCCGCCGCCGGGAACACAGCATCCAGCGTCACCTGACCGGCGGCGCGGTGATCGGGATGGTTGATGCGGATATCGGCAACGATCAGCGTGCGTGGGTCGCAGGTGACCAGCACATCCGGTCGCTCCAGGCGGATAATACGGGTGACCTGTTTGCGTAAGGCCAGGTCCGGCATCAGGTACCCGTCCGGGTTCTCCAGGAAATGCACCTCGTGCACACCTAACACAGCGGCGGCGCCAGCCTGCTCCACCCGGCGGTCGCCACATAGCTCGCCAGGGATCTTATCAGGATCGTTGGCGCCTTTATCACCGCAGGTTAGAAGCCAGTAGGTCACCTGATGCCCGGCGTCGGTCCAGCGGGCCAGAGTCGCGCCGCAGAAAAACTCCGGGTCATCCGGATGAGCCAGGATGACCAGGATACGTTGCGGGATGTTCCAATCTTCGGTTTCTTTCATATTCGGTTGTTCTACTCCCGTTTTTATTTAGACCTCAAAGGTTTTGAGCGATCGTTGATCGCCAACCTTTGAGGTCTTTTGTGAGGTCTTTAGGGGTTTGTCTAAGCCTTCGGCGGCTTTCCCGGCTCCGGCGGCTTCTTCTCCGGCGGTGCCCCGGGAGGGCGGCTGCCGAGGTGCGCCGGCTTGGACTGGCCGCCGTGCGACCCGCCGTCCCCTATCCACGGACTGCGGCCGGCCTTTTTACGCTTCACCTTGCGCGGCTTGTGATAGCTGGGTTGCCCCGAGCCTGCTTGCCTTGCACCGGGTTGTCCTGCCGCCTGTGCAGGATGGGGTTCAATATCCTGGGTCCTCGTCTGGAAGGCCTCCGGCGTCTGTTGCTCTCCCTCCTCGGGTTCTGCCTGTGCAGCCGGGGTGTGTTTACCACAGGTGCATGCGCCGCCCTCGTGGAAACCACAAGGCTCCTGGGACTTCTTGCGCAAAGCCTCGAGCTCCTCCCACGGCTGAACGTCGGCATGGGCCACTTCTATGCGTACGCCGTTATCCAGCTCAACCATGATGCTCTGCTTTAGCGGGTACACGTCCAGCACCTTCCCTTCACCGCTGGGGGTCACCACACGCTTGCCACGCTTGGGCAGATCCTTGCGTGCCTCAACATATTGCTCATACTCGTAGATCAAGCAGCAACGCAGTCGCCCGCACATCCCTGTGATTTCGGTGGGTGTGAGCGATATGCCCTGCTCCTTTGCCATCTTGATCGAGATCGGGCTAAACTCGGTCAGAAACATCGAGCAGCAACGGTTGTCGATCCCGCACGCGCCCATGCCGCCGAGCAGCTTGGCTACATCCCTGGGCCCAACCTGGCGCATTTCCACCCGCGAGCGGACGTACAGGCGCTGCATGGC
>MGNS01000042.1:22342-25465 GCA_001795165.1 Chloroflexi bacterium RBG_16_57_11 | reverse complement strand
TTCGTTGTGAATTTTTAACTTCAAAATGCCCAAGTGGGCGGTTTTTCGTGATTAATGTGGTAGGTTTTTCAATTGACAAATACAAAGGATTTGCGGCAAAGACTAAAGAACAATAATTACACTCCATATTCACCTGTTAGAATTTATTATCCGAAGGCATCTGGTCTCCAGCGTCCTGTAAGCCTACTTGCGTTAGAAGATCAAGTAATGTTACAAGCTTTGACAAATATATATGCTGAAAAATTCCGCGAAATGAGACAACCGCTCATTGGAAGAGCCGTTTTCAGTAACTGGTTAAGCCGCCGCAATGAATCGGATTTTTTCATGAGTGACTGGCAACATGGTTACAAAAGCTTTAGACATAGGCTTATTGAGGGTTTTGAAAATGGCTATACATGGGTAGCGGACTTTGATTTAGCTGCATTCTACGAAACCATTCCCCATGATTTACTCATAAAAATGCTAATTCCTCGTAGTGAGGGAACCGAATTCTACAATACCCTATTATCTTGGTTCCAGGTTTGGAGCTCAGACGAAAAATCCGCTAGACATGGTCATGGGATACCTCAAGGACCGCTTGCATCATCATTTTTGGCTGAATGCATCCTGTTGCCTGTCGATCAAAAGATGGCAAAAACTTACCGATATTATAGGTATGTTGATGATATTCGAATCTTAGGAAAAACCGAACTTGAAATACAACAAGCGGTAGTATACCTTGATATTCTATGCCGTGAGCGTGGTCTGATACCTAATACAGACAAGACTGAATTCCGTCAAGTGACAACTGCAGAAGAGTTGGTGATGGGAATGCCCCAGATTATCGGGTATGTTGAAAGTGGAATGTCATATCAGTTAGATCTTAAGGAGGCGGAAAATTTAGTGTTTAAATCTGTGGAAGAGAGAGATCAACTTCCGGTTGTCATCGATAGATCAAAACTGCGCTTTTCACTATTCCGTGCCCCGACTTCACCAGCTATCTTGAAGTTAATTCTGAGTCTGTGGAATCACTACCCTCAGCATGTTGACGCATTTGTCGCTTTCCTCGAGAATTATCAATATGTAGAAGATGTAGTAATTCTTTGCACTGAGCTGTTGCTTGGCAGATATCCTTATGATTACGTTCGCGGCGAAATGTGGAAACTCTTGGCTAGAATGTGTGGGCCTGGTGAAATGGATGGATTAATAGAATTAGCCATCGAAACTGTAAAAAATACAAAAAAAGGTTCAGCTGCTAGAATTGGGGCTTATATTTTTCTGTGCAGTTGCGACAAGAATGGGATGGGCGCATACAGCAAGTGGTTGATCGGAGAAAAATCATCCATTATTCAGTCGGTGACGGCTCCATATCTGAATGTCGACCGAACACATGGAAAAGAAGCCGCAATACAATTTCTCAACCGAAGTCTTGCAGATCCATCCTTAGGTTTAACCCGCACGCTAGTTGATCAAGGCGTAACTTTGGATGAACTAGGAAAAAGTAGAGACGAACTTCCTCTAGTTGTACAAAATGTATATTTTGTAGCTGGGATTATTCCCAACCCAACCGGATTACGAAAGGATCTTATTGGACAAATATTGGCAAAAAGGTATCATACTATCCAGTGGAATAAGTGGAAAAGGCTGTTAGCAGGTGAATATCCTCATTGTCTTATGATCCTTCGGAATGCTGAAGCCTATTATAAAAATCAATTTACACCGTGGTTAAGCTTTCAAGATTCTTTCAATGACTCACTATTTAGAGCATTTCAGATATTTCTCGCTTTGAAAGGCGCTCCAGGTGCAATTGCAGTGAGGGATTCCGGAGGATTATTAATTGATTATGGTAGGCTAATCAATGACTCGAATTTTAAATCGGCGTACCCCATCCTTTCGACCCATCTTCAATCAGTTCACAATCGGCGAAGTAAACTCCCGAGTTCACATCCATATGATAAATACACGGGAACAAAAGCTCTTCCCCTAAAAAAATATGAACAACGACAATTAACAGCTGCACTCGGCGCAGCTTATAATGAGATCATCAGGATTGTCGAGACAATTGGAATGTAACAATTCATTTACAGCTAGGCAAATGAATAGGTTGTGTTAGCCCTTGGGAATTCAATCGCTTGAAAATTTAAAGATGACTTGCTGGGGTACAAACGAAATTTGCAGATCAACAATAAAACCCCCGAATATTCGTGCTATAAACGCTCTGGATTTAACTTAATCTGGGTTGAAGAACGGATTTTCCACCCCTTTCCTCTCTTCTGAAGCCTCAAACGTCCAGTCCTCCAGCAGTGCCCAACCATTCAGTGCTTCTCACAGCGACGGGATCTCTCGCGTACCCCGCCTCCAATCAAACCCTCACACCGCCGGCAGCGCCTCCCTCTCCCCCACCAGAAACCACGTCTCCACCTCGCCCACGCCCTTGACTTCAAGCGTGCCGCGCGGCTCGCAAATAAACTCGTCATTGAGCAGCTCGTAGGTGGCCTGGGTGATCTGGATCTTACCCGGCAGGCCGTGCGACTCCATCCGGCTGGCGGTGTTGACCGTCGGCCCCCAGATGTCGTACTGGAACTTCTTGTGCCCGATGACCCCGGCCACCAGCGGCCCGGAGTTGATCCCGATGCGAAAACTCAGCCCCTCCTTGGGGTGCAGCCCCGAGCCGCTGAAGTAATCGCACATCTCGAGCGCCATCCTCGCCAGGGCCTGGGCGTGGTCGGGCCTGGGGCGCGGCACGCCGGAGGCGACCATGTAGTTGTCGCCGATGGTGCGGATCTTCTCCAGCCCGTATTTTTCGGTCAGCGAATCGTAGAACGAGTAGATCGTGTTGAGCAGCTCGACCATCTCCTCGGGGGTCATCTGCGCAGAGAGCGGGGTGAATCCGACCATGTCGGCGAACAGCACGCTGGCCTGCTCGAAGCGCTGGGCGATGGTGCCGGGCTGCTCCTTGAGGCTCTGGGCGATCTCGCGCGGCAGGATGTTCAGCAGCAGGCTCTCGGAGCGGGCCTGCTCCAGGCGCAACAGGCTCATGGCCTCGTCCCTTTTGCGGATGGAATAGCTCAGCAGGATGAAGGTGATGCCGGTGACCACGCCCAGGTTCAGGGTGAAAAAGGCGGTCAGCAAGGGCGGCGGGAT
>MGNS01000042.1:21049-22303 GCA_001795165.1 Chloroflexi bacterium RBG_16_57_11 | reverse complement strand
AGCAGGCCCAGGTAGGCCAGCAGCCAGCCCCACTTGCGCGGCGAGGCGGCGAACAGCAGCGCCCCCAGCGGGCCCAGGTACGACCACAGGATGACGGCCCCGGATTGGACATACCCGCCCAGCGCCAGCTGGAGCAGGAAGGGCAGCAGCAGGATCAAGACGAGCTGGCTGAAGCAATAAAAGCGGAAGCGCCGCGTGACGGTGTAGATTACAAAGCTGAGGAAAGAAACGATGGCGTAAGATAGAGGGATCAGCCCTGCTAAAGTTTCGCCGATAAGAATGTAAGCCACCCCCCAGATCGCCCCGGCAGCGATGAACATAAAGCTGCCCATCACCATCAGCGTCTTTTGAATGCGCACCTCGTCGCTCTCGCCGGGCTCTGCGCCCGGCAATGGCAGCCGCACCAATTGCTCTCGCAGGATCGATCTGTTCATTGCACCACCTCCATACCGATAAATAAAACCAGGCCTAATATAACCCTGAACTCTAAAAGGTATTTTTATGATATTCTTCGATTTCAATGTGGCGCCCTGCGCCGGTTCGCAAACACCAGCAGCCCGATCCCCAGGATGGCCGCAAGCGAGCCGTAGATGGCCCACTGGATCTGACCGGTCATAAAACTTCCGGGTAGTACGTTGATCCCTTGCAGGATCCAAACAGCTCCAATCAGCACGCACAAAACACCGATAATGCTTAAAACAACGGTTAAAACGATCTTCATCGCATGTCTCCTGGTCGCTCAACAATCTCGAAGGGGAGGAATGTTCTACCCCGCGGAAGGAAATAAGAAGCTCATCCCCACGCCCAGCCTGTCCAGGCCCTGGCTGGCCCAATACTCCAGCAGCGCCGAGCCCTCCAGGGCGGCGAACAGCGCCGGGATCGCCCGCGCATCCCCAATAACCGCCAGCGAGCGCGTGGCCTCCAGCCGGGCGAGGTGCGACCCGTTTTCCATCACCGCCAGCAAGGCCGGAACGGCTTCGCTGCCGATCGCCTCCAGCGCCTCTCCCGCCAGCCGCCGGACCAGCGGGTCGGGGTCATCCAGCGCCTGGACCAACCCGGTTACGGCCTGCAGGTCGGGTCGCTGGCGCAGCCCCAGCGCGGCGCACTGGCGCACCGAGGCGTCTTCATCTTGTAAAGCATGAAGCAGGGATGGGGCGACCTCGCCGCCGGGCAGAGCCGCCAGACTGCGGGCCGCCCACCAGCGTCTATCGGGGTCCGCTGAGGCCAGCTGCCCCTGCAGGGCATCCAGGGCCT
>MGNS01000042.1:19910-21023 GCA_001795165.1 Chloroflexi bacterium RBG_16_57_11 | reverse complement strand
GCCAGCCCCGAGGCGGCAGATTCGGCCTGGGTTTCCTCGCCGGAGGCCAGCGCGGAAAGCAGATCAGCCAGGGTCTGGACCATGGCTCGAGCGAAGGTACGTGGCAGGGCCGCTTAGCCGGGCGGGGGCACTGGCAGGTCTTCGACTTTGGTGCTGGCCCATTTGTCACCCTCGTCGATCAGCATCACCGGGATGTCATCGCGGATCGGGTACTTACGCCCGCAGTCCTGGCAGATCAGCCAGGATTCTCGGTAGTAATCCAGCAGGCCGTCCTTTTCGCGCACGCAGTTCGGGCAGCGCAGGATGTCGAGCAGTTCTTGACGCACCATGGGTACTCCTTGAATAGCGGTTAAGGTGCGTTGCACTTTTAAAGTGCAACGCACCTGGTTAGCCGGCTTATGGATTAAGGTTCGGCTTGCGCAACTTCTTCGGCAGGTCGGTGCCGGGGCCGTACTGGTACACATCTGCCCACGGCAGGTAGTGGGTGACGAATGAGTCGGTAAAAATCGCCGCCCCGCCGCGGTAGACGGTGCGCAGCACGGTCACATCGGCGCCTTCCGCCTCCCAATCCACCTGGACGATCTCGCCGCGCGGTAGCTCTTCGTTTTCCTCGTACACCGGGTCGGGCGGCTCGACCACGTTCTGCGGCCCGCTGGTCTCCCATTCGACCGTGCGCCCGTCAGAGGTGGAGTAGAACTTCCAGGTCAGGCTGCGCGAGTTGGGCCGGTAGTAGGTCTCCATCAGCAGCCAGTGCGGGGTGTCGTTGACGAACTGGAAATCCACCATCGGCAGGAACACGGTGGCGTCCAGCCCGGCCATCTGGTCATCCCAGCCGTTGGCGGTTTGCTCGTAATAGCCCACCCGGTAAGCGTGCGGGTGGCGCTCGACGACCGGGAAGCCGGCGAAGAAGGCCGTGCGGAACAGGGTGGTGCTGACCTGGCACACCCCGCCGCCCACTCCCTTGATCGTCCGCCCGCCGAAGATGATCCAGGCTTCGGCGTAGCCGGTGTCCAGGCTGACGTTGTCCATAGCGCTGGCCATCGAGAAAGTCGCCCCGGGAGGCACCAGCAGGCCGTGGAAGTTGGCTGAGGCTTTCTCGATGTTCAGCAACCG
>MGNS01000042.1:19511-19851 GCA_001795165.1 Chloroflexi bacterium RBG_16_57_11 | reverse complement strand
GATATTCTCGGTGATGCCGAGCTGCTCGCCGGTGGCTGTGTCGCCTACCTCCGGCTGGCTGATCGACAGGGTCAGCGGGGCGCTGTGCTGGTCCGCGGCGATAGCCTGGTTGACCGCGCCGATGGTGGCGGCCACGTCCAGGTTTCGCCCGATCACCGCTGGCTTGATCAGCTCCAGGAGCCGGGTATCGTCGTTGAACATAAAGCGAGCGTTCTCCGGTGTCTGGTTAATGTCGCCTGCCAGGGCGGTCAGGTAGGTGTTCAGCGCTTCGTCGCTCAGCCGCACCTGGTAGCGCTCGCCCTCGGCCGTCTGGACCCGCTCGATCACCAGCATGCCCGCC
>MGNS01000042.1:3895-19500 GCA_001795165.1 Chloroflexi bacterium RBG_16_57_11 | reverse complement strand
GATGACATACGGGCCGGGATCGCCGGGCTTGGCGTCGGGGAAGGTCAGGGTCAGCGGCGCGCTGAGTATGCGCTTGGCGACTTCGGCCTGGGCGCTGGCGTCCATGATCCCAGGCGTGGTCTCGTTAATGACCAGCGGGATTGCGCCGTCGGTCAGGGTGCTCATCTGCTCACGCAGCGCCTGCAGGCTGGCGGGGACCTCCACCTGACGGCCCACCTGCCCCGGCACGGCGATCACCTCCACGCCTTCCACCTTGAGCGAGGCCTCCTGCATCGGGCGATCTACCTCGGCGGCGATCTGCTGCAGGAACCCCAGCGCCACGCGCTGGTCGTAGATGAGCTGCGCCGGGATGTCTTTACCGGAGTGCCAGGCCCCGAGCTGGTCGGCCAGGCGCGCGAACGGGTTACCGCTGCGCCCCAGGGCGTAGGCCGCCTGGGCGTTGGGGCGCGCGTCCACCATTAAGCCCAGGTCCGTCGGGCGCGCCAGCCATGCCCGCTCGCCGTCTTGGAAGACGATCTTGCCGGTCTGCGGGAAGGTCATCCTTTGGGCCAGCAGCGCCACCGCCTGGCTTTCGGTCAGCCCGGATAGATCGATCCCGGCGACGGAAACGCCCGGGTAGATCTCTCCGGTGTAGGCGATCTGGCTGCCCAGCAGCAAGATCAGGCAGAACAAGAAGAACAGGGCGATCCCGCCCGCCAGCGCAAACAAGGTTTGCAGAACCAATGGCGAGGGCTCGGGTGATGAATCGCGCCGTCTTCTTCGAGCAACAGGATAAGTCGTAGTCATCGTCCGCTAATTGTACCAAAGATTATCTGCTTAATATTTCTCGGCTGGTCGCAATCCGTTATAATGAGCGAACGAGACTGCCCTTGCCGTCACGGGCTCGCTGAGTGTCCGAACAAGTTCGGCTATCGAAGCGAGCTGATAGCTGTGGCGCCCTTCGATTACACTCAGGGTGCATGGCGCTTACCAATCCTATACTCGCTGAGTGTAATCGAAGCGAGTTGGTAGCTGCGGCGCCCTTCGATTGCACTCAGGGTGCATGGCGAACCCCGGCGTCCTTCGATTACACTCAGGACGCATCGCGAATTAGGGAGCGCTACACCTGATCATTATAAATAAGGAACCGGAGAGGTGGATTCTTCGTCCTGTCTGGTAAGGAATATAAGTTTGGACGCTTTCATTGGATAATTTATGTAGTGACGGCTTCAGCCGTTGACTTCCGACCAATAAGCGACTGAAGTCGCTACTACGACTGGAGTGCTCAATATGAAGGATGAGGGTCGAAAACCTGTTTCCAGCCTGCGCCGCTTGAGGCGCTGGCTGCCATTGGTGCTGATCCTGGCCAGCCTGGCCTGCGCGCTGCCTTTTGGCGGCCAGCCGACGCCCACCCGCCGGGGGGTCTTCTCCACGCCCACCCTGCCACCGGAGCCGACGCCAACCCCGGCGCCGCTGCCGCCCGACCTGGTGGAGAGCGATCCGCCGCAGAGCGTCGAGCTGCCGCTGGATGGGCCGATCACCCTGTACTTCAACCAGCCGATGGACCGCCTCTCGGTGGAGGCGGCCCTCACCAGCCAGATGCAACAGCCTTTGAAATTCAACTGGGTGGACGATGCGACCGTGATCGTGTACCTGGGCGCGCCGCTCGAGCCGGAAACCCAGCTCGTGCTGTCGCTGGGCGATACCGCCCGCTCAGCGCAGGGCCAGTCGCTCTTGCAGCCGGTCAGCCTGACCTACCAGACCGCCGGCTACCTGCGCCTGGTGCAACCCCTACCCACGCCCGAGGCGCAGGAGGTGGATCCATCGGCGGCGGTCATCGCCGGTTTTAACCGCCCGATTGTGCCGCTGGGAGCCGAGCCGGGTTCGCTGCCAGAGGCCTTCACCCTGGAGCCGGTCGCTACCGGGAAGGGCGAGTGGCTGAACACCAGCACTTACGTCTTTTACCCCGAGCCGGCCCTGGCGGGCGGTGTGCAGTACACCGTCAGGCCAAACCCTGGCCTGAAGAGCACCGATGGCGGCCCGCTGACTGAGGCCCAGGCGTGGAGCTTTACGACTGCCACCCCCAAGCTGCTCTCGATCCAGCCGGAGACGGAGACCCCCTGGCGCCTGGATGCCAAGGTAATGCTGACCTTCAACCAGCCGATGAATCGCGACAGCGTAGCGGCGAATTTCAGCCTGGTCGGGCCGGGCGGACCTGTCGCCGGGGAGGGCGAGTGGAGCAATGACGATACCGAATATACCTTCACGCCCTCCACCCTGCTGACTCGCGGGGCCGATTACACCGTGACGCTCAACGCGGAGGCACAGGGCCAGGGCGGTGCCGCTCTGGGTGAGACCTTCAGCGCCGGCGTCGTGACCATGGCGCCGCTCCAGGTGACCAACACCGAGCCGGCCGCCGGCCAGCCAGTCGATCCGCGCACCAACCTGATCCTCTATTTCACCGCCCCGGTGGATCAGAAAACGGTGATGGATTACGTCACGATGACGCCAGAAGTGCCCGACCTGGGTTCCTATTTCGACGAATACCAGAACTCCCTCAGCCTGTATGGCTATTTTTCGCCCAATGTAACCTATACGCTCAGCGTCTCCCCCCAACTGACCGACATCTGGGGCGGGCCGATGGCTCAAGAATTCACCCAGACCTTTACCACCCAGCCGTATTCCCCCAACATCACCCTGGTCAACCAGACCTCGACCATCTTTCTGACCCCGCAGGACCCCAGCCTGGTGGTGCAGGCGGTCAACCTCACCGATGTCCCGCTTTCGGTGGGCAGCGTGCCGCTGGATTTCTTCATGAAGCTCCAGGGATCGCAGGGATATGAGCTGCAGGACGACCTGCAGAACCTGGAGAGCAATTCCTGGGTTCAGCCGCTGACCGTGTCGGCTGACCGGATGCAAGACGCCGAGCTGTTCCTGCGCCCCGACCAGGCCCCACTCGAGCCGGGAATTTACTTCTTCCGCTTCGATTTCGGCCAGGGAAGCGAAGCCGCCCCGGAAATTTACCCTGGGCCGTACCTGCTGGTGGTCAGCAACCTGCAGGTGACCTTCAAGGTCAGCGCCACCGAGGCGCTGGCCTGGGTGGTGGATTTGCGCACCAACGCGCCTTTGCCCAATGCGCCCGTCACCGTGTATAACGAAGCTGGCGAGCCGATTGCCCAGGGCCAGACGGACGCGCAAGGCGTCTTCAAAGGCACCTACGAGCCGCTGGCGAACCCCTATGAGACGGTCTATGCGGTCGTCGGTCAGCCTGGCGATGACCAGTTCGGCATGGCGCTCTCCACATGGACTTTCGGGATCGAGCCATGGGACTTCGGAATCAGCTATGGCCCACGCGCTCCTGGCCTGAAAGCCTACTTCTACACCGACCGCCCGATCTACCGCCCCGGTCAGAAGGTGTATTTCCGCGTGGTGGCGCGCCAGGCATACAACGGGCGCTACACCCCACCCGAGGTGACCAGCCTGCCGGTGACCATTCATGGCGGGGAGGGCCAGCAGCTGGCCGAGTACAGCATGGCGCTGTCGCCAATGGGCACCGCCCATGGCGAGTTCACCCTGCCCGCTGATGCCAGGCCCGGCTACTACTCGATCATGACATCGGCGGATGATTCATCCTACCTGGGCTTCCAAGTCGCCAGCTACCGCAAGCCGGAGATCAACCTGCAGGTGGACTTCACCAGCCAGCAGGCCCTGGCGGGGGAGACCTTGAGCGCTTTGGCGAACGCCCGTTATTTCTTCGACGCGCCAGCCGGGAACGTGGACCTGCATTGGGCGCTCTACCAGGCGGATTCGTATTTCGGGCTGCCCGGTTACCAGGTCGGCCCGGAAGACACCAGCTGGATGGAGATCTTTCACTTCCCGAACTTTGGCGGCGAGCTGGGCAACCTGATCGATGAAGGCGAGGCGGTGACTTCCCCGGATGGCACCCTGATGCTGGACTTCCCCACCGAGCCGGGTGACGCCCGTCACCGCTATACGCTGGAGGTCACGATTAGCGACGAGAGCGGCCTGCCGGTCTCATCACGGGGCAGCATTGAGGTCAATCCGGACCAGTTCTACATCGGCCTGCGCTCGGATGCCTGGGTAGGTCGCTCCGGTGAGCCGGTCAATTTCGACGTGCAGCTGGTCGACTGGCTGGGACAGCCGGACGGGGCGCGCAGCCTGCGCGCCGAATTCCAGAAGGTCAAGTGGAACCGCCTCGAGCCAGAGACGGCCGATCCCTATGCGCTGCCCGAGTACGTGCCCGAATATACGCCGGTCGGCAGCACCGATTTCGCCACCAGCGCCGAGGGCAAAGCCCGCCTGGCGTTCACCCCTCCAGACCCTGGCACGTATATGCTGGACGTGTACAACCTCCAGGCTCCGGCGGGCCAGGGCGCGCGCACCCAGGTGTTGGTATGGGTGGGCGGGCCGGGCCAGGCCGTCTGGCCTAACCTGCCTAACTCACGCTTGCGACTGGTGGCGGACCGGGCGGAGTACCAACCAGGGGATACCGCACAGATTTTCATCCCCAACCCGTTCGGCGTGGATGTGCAGGCGCTGCTGACCATCGAGCGCAGCCTGGTGATGGAGCACCAGGTAGTCACTATGGGTGCGCAAGGCTATAATTTAAGCCTGCCGCTGACCAGCGAGCACGCACCAAACATCTATCTTTCGGCTACCTTGATCGGACGAAGCTCCGGGGGCCTGCCCGATTTTCGCCAGGGTTATCTCAACCTGCCGGTCGAGCCTGTAGAGCAGACCCTGCAAGTAACGCTGCTCAGCGAACCACAGCGCGCCGGACCCGGCGATCCGGTGACCTTCGAGATCCAGGTGACCGATTCCGCCGGGGACCCCGTCCAGGGTGAGTTCTCGCTGGCCGTCGTGGATCTGGCGGTGCTGGCCCTGGCCGAGCCGAATTCGCAGGACATCGTGTCGGCCTTTTACAGTGAGCAGCCGAACGGCGTGCGCACCAGCGTGACCCTGGCGGCCTATAATCGGCGCGACCTTAATATGCCCCTGGGTGGCGGCGGCGGGGGCGGCGAGACCGTGCCCACAGTGGCGCGTGAGGAGTTCCCCGATACCGCCTACTGGAACGCCGAGATTGTCACAAACGTGGATGGCAAGGCCCAGGTCAGCCTGAACCTGCCGGACACCCTGACGACCTGGCAGGTCGAAACGCGTGGTGTGACCCAGGATACCCGGGTAGGCCAATCCCAGGCCGAGGTGGTTACCACCAAAGAGCTGATGGTGCGACCGGTTACCCCTCGCTTCTTCGTCATCAACGATCATGCCCAACTGGCTGCGGTGGTGCAAAACAACACCGCTGACCCGCTGCAGGTGGAAGTCTCGTTGCAGGCCAATGGCTTCATTCTGGACGAGCCCGAGTCGCAAACGCAGCAGGTCAGCGTGCCCGCTCAAGGGCGGGAAAGAGTGGAATGGTGGGGCACGGCCCAGGATGTCCCCAGCGTTGATCTGATCTTCTCAGCCCAAGGCGGCGGCTACCAGGATGCCGCCCACCCACCCATGGGCGCCCTGCCGGTGTTGCGCTTCCAGGCGCCGCAAACCTTCCGTACCTCCGGGACGATGGAGACGGCCGGGGAGATCAGCGAGCTGATCAGCCTGCCGCGCTCGTTCGATGCCCAGAGCGGCCAGCTCGACGTCGAGCTGGCGCCGTCCCTGGCCGCGGCAATGATCCGGGCGCTGGACGTCCTGGAGACTTATCCTTTCCAGAGCACTGAGCAGATCCTCTCCAGCTTCCTGCCCAACCTGGAGACCTATCGCACCCTGCAGGATTACGGCATCGATGACCCGGGGCTCAAGGCTCGTCTGGATCGCACGTTGAATGAGGGCTTACAGCGTCTGAAAGCGCGCCAGAACTTCGATGGCGGCTGGCCGTGGTGGCAGGAGCCGGAAAGCGACCCCTATATCACCGCCTATGTGCTGTTTGGGCTGTTCCGAGCTCGCCAGGCCGGGATCACCATCAACCAGGATGCCCTCCAAACGGCGATCGATTACCTGAAAGCCGCCCCGCCGCAGCCACCGGTAGGTGCAGCGCATCTCTTGCAAGCGCCTTTGCCTTCCGGAACTAATCACCCGCTGGCTGGTGGTGGTGGAGGCTGGCCGCCGCAACCTTACGGGTGGGACCGGTTGGCCTTCCAGCAGTACGTCCTGGCCCTGGCACGTGAGCAGAACGGCGACCTGCTGACGGAAGCCTACCAGGCCCGCGATCAGCTCAGCCCGTGGGCGCAGGCTGTGCTGGCTTTGGCTTTTGAGGAAGTCTCCGCCGGCAGTCCCGAGGCACGCACCCTGCTCTCGGACCTGCAGACCAAAGCCATCCGCTCCGCCACCGGTGCCTACTGGGAGATGCCCCAAACCGAGGGCGGACCGCTGCAGGCCGGGCTGAACATGCAGACCGATCTCTCCAACACTGCCATCGTCCTGTACGCCCTGGCGCAGCGTGACCCGGGCTCGCCGCTGGTGGCGGATGTGGTGCGTTACCTGATGGCCAACCGGGGCGGCGATGGCGCCTGGGCCTCCACCTATACCACCGCCTGGACCTTGATCGCACTGAACGAGGTGATCAAGAGCACCGGGGAGCTGTCGGGCAACTTTGCTTTCGACGCCTCTCTGAACGGCAACCCGCTCGCCGAAGGAAAAGCCGGAGGTGCCCAGCAGGCTACCCCAGTAACGGCTCAGACCGCGGTACAGCGACTGTATCCCGATTACCCTAATGCCCTGACCATCCGCCGCGATGGCGGGCCGGGGCGGTTGTATTACGCTGTAGGTCTGAACGTCAACCGCGCGGCGGAGGATGCCACACCGCTCTCACAAGGTCTGAGCATCCAGCGCCTCTTCCTGCCGTTTGGCGAGGCTTGCCCTGAAGGGAGCTGCTCCCCGATCCAGTCCGCCCGGGCAGGAGAGAAAGTCAGCGTGCGCCTGTCGTTGACCTTGCCACATGACATGTACTACCTGGCGGTCTTGGACTACATCCCGGCCGGTGCGGAAATACTGGATACCAGCCTGAAGACGACCCAGCTTGGCGATGAAGGCGAAACTGAGGTCCAGCAAACCTACGACCCGCGCAACCCCTACGCGGAGGGCTGGGGCTGGTGGTATTTCAACCAGCCGCAAATCTACGATGACCATATCTCTTGGACGGCCCTTTCCCTGCCCGCCGGCAGCTATGAGCTGACCTACACGCTGGTGTTGCTCCAGCCGGGTGAGTACCGGGCAATACCGGCGCGCTCCTACCAGCTCTACTTCCCCGAAGTACAGGCCACCAGCGCCGGGGATGTGTTCCAGATCACCCCCTGAGGTCTGATCGTGTCAGCCTGAATCATGAGCGCCGGATCCCGCCCAAGGATCCGGCGCTCTCACAAGGAGGAGAAGAAGAAACGTCCTGTGATGATCCTATCATATCTCCTCCCAATTTGCTCGACACACAGCCGACAATTACCATACGATTACCCTACGAATACCCCATTATGCGGTTAAAACTAGCCTCTAACTTACTCCTGCAAACAGATCGGTTTCCTTCAGCCGGCCATCCACGGTGGGATAGGCGCGCATATACACCTCTTTGCCACCCAGCAGGCGCGTAAGGCGGCTCACCAGCCCGCCTCGAACCGGAGCCATCAGCTGGCTGGCGTGGCAGGCTGAGGCCGCCTCACGCTTGTCTTGAACGCTGCGGTAATCGATCCGGGCATGTGCCGGGAAGTCGCCCGATTCGACCAGGTCGACCAGGTCGATATCGCCGTTTCGCCCAAAATGCCTGGGGTCCCGCCCCACGAGCGGCAGGATGCGCACCGCCCAGCGCAACATCCCCTTGGGGAAGATGCTATAGTACAGCTTCTGCGGCTGGTGTTCCGGAAGCCCGGAAGGCCCGGGGTAATCTGGATCTCCTGCCAGGTGGAAGGCACGGACCGTCGCCTGGTGGATGGCGATGTGGTCGGGATGCTTGTAGCCGCCGATCGGATCGAAGGTGATCACCACTTGCGGCTTGAGCACCCGGATATAATGCACGATATGCCCGGCGACTTCATCCAGCGGAGCGTTGATCAGCGCAGCGGGGTGCTGGTTGTCTTCCGAGCCGGGCATGCCCGAGTCGCGGTAGTTAAGAAAATGTACGCCGCTCAGACCCAGGATCCCGGCTGCGCAGCGCAATTCATAAACACGCCGCTCGGCGACGGAATCAAACCCATCCAGGCAATCGGCGTCCATATCGCCGGCCTCGCCGCGCGTGGCGCACACCAGATGCACCTCCACGCCGCGCTCGGCGTACAGCGCCAGTGTGCCCCCCGTGCCAAACGTTTCATCGTCCGGGTGCGCCAGGACAGCCAGTAAAGTTAGCGTCTTTTCCATCCTTGATACCTATAAGACCCTGATAATACTCCCCAACTCAGTTTTCTCGACCTCGATGCGGTTCGGAAATGCGTCCTTGAGCTCGTCGATGTGTGTGATCACCAGGATTTTGGCAAAGTCGTCGCGCACCAGGTTAATCGCTTCGACCAGGCGCTGCCGGCCCTGGGTATCCTGGCTGCCAAAGCCCTCGTCGATCACCAGCGTTTGCAAGCGGGCGCCAGCCCGCTGCGCCAGCACCTCCGAAAGCGCCAGCCGGATGGCAAAGTTGACCCGAAAGGCCTCGCCGCCGGAAAACATCTCGTAATCCCGGGTCCCGCTGCCGTCGCTGATCTGGATATCCAGCGTCTCGCGCAGGTCTTCGCGAGTCTTGTCCTTATAGGCTGCCTGAGTCACAAAGCGCACCGACATGTTGCCCCCGCTCAGCCGGGCCAGCGTGTCGTTGGCTTTGCTCTCGATCTCCGGCAGAGCCTGCTCGATCAGCAGTGCGGGCACGCCGTCCTTGCCAAAGGCGCGCTCGAGCTGTTTATACTGGCTCACCTGCTGGGCGAGCTGCTCGCGCTGCGCCTCCAGCGCCAGGCGGCGGCCTTTTAGCTCATCCAGGATGCGCACCTTCTGCCGGGCGGCGCCGACCTCCATGCGCAGGCGGTTCTCCTGCTCCTGCAAGGCGTACAGCAGGCGCTCGATTTCGTTCAGGTTGGGGGCCTGGGCCTGCGATTCGGTCAGCGCGGCCAGGGCGGATTGGTGCTCCTGCTGCTGGCGGTCCATCTCGAGGCGCTGATCGGCCATCTGCGCCTGGGTCTCGAGGATCTCGCGCTCCAGCGGCGCCAAGGTGGATCGGGCGCTCTCCAGGCTGCGCAGCTCAGCTTCGCTGCTGCGGCCGGCTTCCTCCGCCTGGCGGGCGGCGTCGTGCGCCGTAGCGTCGTAACCGATGGCCTTCAATTCAGCGTCAATCCCCGCCAGCTGGAGGCGTGCTTCTTGAGCGAAAATCTCATTTTCCAGGGCGGCCTTCAGCTCTTCCAGGCGGGGCGCTTCCCGGGAGGTCCAGGCTGCCTGCGCGGCCTCGATCAGCTCCAGACGGCTGTTGAGCTGCGCCAGCGCCTGG
Organism: Chloroflexi bacterium RBG_16_57_11; assembly: GCA_001795165.1. Taxonomy (GTDB): domain Bacteria; phylum Chloroflexota; class Anaerolineae; order Anaerolineales; family UBA4823; genus RBG-16-57-11. The sequence goes on along the minus strand of MGNS01000042.1, from coordinate 10,058 downwards.
TCGTGGAGTCGCAGGTCGGCTTCGGCCGGGGCCAGCCCGGCAATCTGCAGCTCCAGCTCGCGCACCTGGTCGTCGGATTGTTTCAACAAGGCCTGGTTGAGGCGGTAGCGGTCGCCCAATTCGCCACCCTGGGTTTCCAGTCGATTGATCAAATCGGCGCGATCGTAGAGGCTGAGGGGTTGGCCGCACAGCGGGCACTCGGCACCCTCGGTAACTTTAAGCTGGTCGATGCGCCCCTTCAGCTCATCCATCTCGGCCTTCAGCCGGGGGTTCTCTGCCCGAGCCTCCGCCTGGCTCTGACGCGCTGCTTGCAGTTGGGCATCCAGGTGGGCGCGGCGCTCCAGCCGGGCCTCCGCCACCGTGATCGCGGTGCGCTCGGCTTCGGCCTGCTGGCGTAGGCTATGAGCTTCAGCCTGTGTCGCATCGATTTCAGCCTGTCGCCTCAACAGAGAGTCCCGTTCCTGTTCCAGGCGGGCGCGCTCGGCCTGGATCTCGAGGCGTGGCGCCTCACGCTGCTTTTCCTGCTGGCGGAACTGGCCGGCGATCTTTTCCATGCGCTCGAGCTCAGATCGCGCCGCCTGCCAGGCGGCGTACGCCGCTTCGATTTCACCCGCCCGGCCTAGCAATGCAGCCAGGCTGTCTTTCTCCTGCTGGCGGAGGACCAGGCGGTTTTCCATTTCCAACAGCCGTCGCTGAGTGGCTTCGGCCTGGCGTGCTAAGGCCTCAACAAGCCGCTCCTGCTCTTTGAGCGCCGCCGCTACCTGGCGGGCGTTCTGCACCGTAGCTTCCTGCGCCCCGCGTTGCTGCCCCAGACGCTCCAGGTCGCTTTCCAGCTCATTCAGGCGCTTTTTACGCGCCTCTTCTTCCGCCAGCTCGGCGTTGATCTCTTGCATGCGCCCTTCCAGCTGGCGGATCTCGGATTCGATCCCTTTACGCCGCTCGGCGGCGCGCTCTTTATACCGCTCCCACACCTCCAACCCCAGGATGCTGCTCAGGATGCGCTTGCGATCGCCGGATCGCTGCTGGGTGAACTGGTCGGCTTTGCCTTGCAGAAAGAACGAGGCATTCGTGAAGGTCTCGTAATCCATGCGCAGGGTTTGCTGGATGCGGACCTCGGTCTCGCGCAGCGTGCGCTCTGAAAGCGGCTTCCAATGGCCGTTGGACAGGCGTTCGAGAATGAGAGCGGGGTCGCTCTGGGCTCCATCACCGTCCTGCAGGATGTGGAATTCCAGCAGCATGGTCTTCTCACGCGGCTTGGTGCGCTGCACCTGGTAGATGTTGCCTTCATAGGCAAAGACCAGCCCTACCTCAGCCGCCGCTGAGCGGGAGTTGATGACTGAATCGTCACGCTTGCGCGCCTGGCCGAACAGCGCCCAGGTAATGGCGTCCAGCAGGGAGGATTTGCCTGCCCCGTTCGGCCCGGCGATGCACGCCAGGTCGAAGAGGGTGAAATCGAGCTCGACGGGCTCGCGGTAAGAAAGAAATCCGGCAACAGACAGGCGAATTGGGATCATGGCATTATCTTGTGTAGTTGAAGAACTGGCGGGCTCAGCGCCCACTGATTATAACAAATCCACCGGGTTATGTTTTGATCAAGAGTATGTTGCAATCGGGGTCACTGACAACGGATTATGCCTGCAAAGACCGCAGAGGAACGGATTGATCGGATTTCGCGCCTGTGGAGGTTGAAAATTATATTAGGCCCCTAATCCGCTAAATCCGCTCCCCGAATCCATTGTCAGCGTTTCCAGGTATACCATCCAACTAACCATCTCACAAACCATTGGTTATCGTCCTTCGGAAAAAATATGCCAGATTTTATCCATCGAACGCGGGTAAAATATGGGCCTATCCCTCCAGTAGACCTCAGACTGGTCTTCTGGCTGGAGGCCTGGATGACCCCAAGCAAATTCCTCGACCTGCTGGATCAATCCCCCTCCCCTCTGCTTTCCGATGGCGCCATGGGCACCATGCTCAACGCGCGTGGGGCGAGCTTCGAAGCCTGTTTCGACCTGCTCAACCTGAGCCACCCGGCCCTGGTGGCGGAGGTGCACCGCGAGTACATCGAGTCTGGATCGAATATCATCCAGACCAACACCTTTGGCGCCAACCGCTACAAGCTGAGCGCCCATGGCCTGGAGGGAAAAGTGGCCGAAATCAACCGGGCGGGGGTGGAGCTGGCGCGCCGGGTGGTGGCGGCGTCATTTAAGGATGTCCTGGTGGCGGGTGACGTCGGGCCGCTGGGCGTTCGCCTGGCGCCCTTCGGACGGGTCCAGCCGGAGCAGGCCCGCCAGGCCTTCGCCGAACAGATTGCGGCTCTGGCAAGCGCCGGTGTGGATTTGATCATCCTGGAGACTTTCAGCGACCTGCTGGAGCTGAGCGAGGCGGTCCTGGCAGCCCGCCAGGAATGTGAGCTGTCGGTGGTGGCTTCGATGAGCTTCACCCGCGATGACCGCACCCTGCTGGGCGACTCGCCCGCCAGGGTGGCGCGGGTACTGGCCGCAAGCGGGGCGGACGTGATCGGCGTCAATTGCTCGGGCGGCCCGGCGCAGATCTGGCGCATCCTGCGACAGATGCGCCAGGCTGCTCCTGCCGCACAACTATCCGCCATGCCCAACGCCGGCTGGCCGGAGCAGGTGGGCGGGCGGATCATGTATCCCGCCAACCCGGATTATTTCGGCGAGTACGCCCTGGCGTTCTGTGAAGCCGGCGCCCGGCTGGTCGGCGGCTGCTGCGGCACCACCCCGGCGCACATCGCCGCCATGCGTCTGGCGCTGGATAGCCTCCCACAGGGCTGCGGACCCTCCGTGAGCGAGCTGGCGATGCCCGCCGAGGTCGAGGAGGCCCTGGAGCAGGCCGGAGTGGCCTCCCCGCTGGCGCAAAAACTGGCGCAGGGGAAATTCGTCGTCTCTGTTGAGATGGACCCGCCGCGTGGCCTGTCGGCTCACAAGCTGCTGGCGGGCGCCAGCCTGCTGGCGGAGGCTGGCGCAGACGTGATCAACGTGGCCGACAGCCCGATGGCGCGCATGCGCATGAGCCCGTGGGCGGTGTGCGACCTGATCCATCGTCAGGTGGGCGTGGACACCACGCTGCACTTCCCCACCCGCGGGCGCAACCTGCTGCGCGTTCAAGGCGACCTGCTGGCGGCGCACGCCCTGGGAATTCGTAATATCTTCGTGGTGATGGGCGACCCGACCGCCATCGGCGACTACCCCGACGCGATGGATAACTACGACCTGGTGCCCTCCGGCCTGATCAAGCTGATCAAGCAGAGCTTCAACCTGGGCCTGGATCACGCCGGGGTGGATATCGGCCAGCCGACCTCGTTTTTTGTCGGTTGCGCCCTCAACCTGGCCCCACAGGATATCGACCAGGAGATCAAAAACCTGCAACGCAAGGTCAAAGCCGGGGCGGACTTCCTGCTGACCCAGCCGGTGTTCGACCCGCTGGCTGCCGCTACCTTCTTGCAGCGCTACGCCGACCGGTATGGACCGCTGGACCTGCCGGTATTTGCGGGGGTGCTGCCGCTATACAGCGTGCGCCACACCACCTTCCTGCACAACGAGGTGCCGGGTATCTCCATCTCGGAATCCACCCAGGAGCGCATCCGCCGCGCCGGCGCCGAGGCCCCCTGGGAGGGCGTGCGCATCGCCCTAGAATTGGTCGAGCAGATGAAGCCCTGGGCGCGCGGGATCTACCTGATGCCGCAGTTCGGGCGCTATGACCTGGCGGCGGAGATCGTGGAAAAGTGCCGCTGAGGCTAAAGGCCCGAGGATGGCTCTGACCCACAAGGAGCGCACCCGCCGAGCCATTTACCGGCAGCCGGTAGACCGCCTGCCCACCCAGATCACCTATACACAGGGGATGGGTGCCATCCTGGCCAGGCATTTGGGCGTTTCAGTGGAGGAGCTGCCGGTTCGTCTTGATAACCACCTGGTGCGGCTCGATTTGAGCCATACCGGGCGGGTCGATCCGGATTTGGGGGTGCGCTACGACTGGTGGGGCGCGGGGCACGACACCGGCGAAGAGGGCTATTACATCAAGGTGCATCCGTTGGCGGAGCGCCCCGACCTGCAAGCTTATCCCTGGCCCGATCCGCAGGCACCTGGATTGCTGGACCAGGCCGCCGAAGCCATTTCCCAATATGGCGCTGAATATTTTATCGTCCCCAACCTGGGGTTCGCCCTGTTCGAGCGGGCCTGGTCGCTGCGCGGGCTGGAGCGCTTTCTGATGGACACGGCGCTGGACCCTAGCTATGCCGCCGAGCTTCTGGACAGCATCACGGAGATCCAGCTGGTGTTAATCCGGCGTTACCTGGATCTGGGCGTGGATGGCGGCTACTTTGGCGACGACTACGGCGCGCAGAAGAACCTGCTCCTATCGCCGAGGATCTGGCGTAAGCTGATCAAGCCGCCTCTGGAGCGCCTGTTTGCGCCCTTCCGGGAGCGCGGCCTGCCCATCTTGATGCATTCGGATGGGCAAATCCAGGCTATCCTGCCCGACCTGGTCGAGCTCGGGCTGACGATGCTCAACCCGGTCCAGCCCGAGGTGATCGAGCATGCCTGGCTGCGGGATCATTACGGCGACCGGCTGGCTTTCTACGGCGGAATCTCCACCCAGACGGTTCTGCCGCACGGCACCCCCGCCGAGGTTGCCCAGGCCGTGGCGGCCTGCCAGGCGAGCCTGGCGCCGGAGAACACCGGCCTGCTGCTGGCCTCCTCGCACCGGATGATGACGGATATCCCGATGGAGAACGTAGAGGCTTTGCTGGCCGCTTTTCAAGCCAGGTGAAAGAGGGACTATGATCGATCCAGGCGAGCGAAAAGAGAGGATGGCAGAACGGTTTCGCCAGATCTACGGACGGGACCCGCAGGCCTGGAGAAGAGCGCCCGGCCGGGTGGACCTGATGGGCAGCCATACGGACTACAACCAGGGCTATGTCATGACCATGACCATCGACCGCGATACCTGGGTGGCGGCTGCCTCGCGCCCGGACCGGCGGGTGGCGATCTGCTCGATGAATATCGCAGGCTGCAATGAATTCAGCCTGGACGAACTAAAGCAGCCCCTTCAATTGCCAGCTTCAGCAACGGATTGGACCAGCTACGTGGCCGGGGTGGCCTGGGCGATGGGAGCCGATGGCTGGCCGGTTAGCGGGTTTGATGGCCTGGTGCACTCCACGGTGCCGTTTGGCAGCGGGCTGTCATCGTCCGCCGCATTGGAGATGGCGGTTGCAGCCCTCTTCGAGGCTTTGGGCGGCTACCGGGTGGAGCGCCTGCGGCTGGCCCAGCTCGGCCAGCGGGCGGAGAACCAGTACGTGGGCATGAACTGCGGCATATTGGACCAATTCTCATCCGTGATGGGCCAGGCCGGCAGTACAATCTTGCTGGACTGCCGCAGTCTGAGCGGGCAGATCATCCCCATGCCGCCGGACCTGGCCGTGGCGATCTGCGACACGCGCCTTGAGCGCCACCTGGCCGGGACGGAATACAGCGAGCGGCGGGCGCAGTGCGAAGAGGGTGCGCGCATCCTGGGGGGTATTTACCCGCAGGTCAGGACGCTGAGGGATGTCAGCGCAGAAATGCTCTCCCGGCACCGAGCCGACCTGCCGGAGGTGGTTTACAGGCGCTGCAAGTTCATTGTCCAGGAGGACCAGCGGGTGCTGGAGTTGGCAGACTGCCTGCCGGAGGGGGATCGAGCCCGCCTGGGAGAGCTTTTCTCCGCCTCCTTCGCCGGGGCGCGCGACCTGTACGAGATCAGCGTGCCGGCCATGCAGGCCATGCACGCCGCAATGAGCGCCGCGCCAGGAGTGGTGGGCGCGCGCCAGGCGGGCGCCGGCTTTGGTGGCTGCCTGGTGGCCCTGGTGGAGAACGCGAGGGCCGATACTTTCGCGGAGTATGTGTCGCAGGCTTACACCCGCTCAACCGGCATCCAGCCCAATGTGTACACCGTGCAGGCCTCCGATGGAGCGGGGAGGCTGGCGTGACAGGATTTGGCGGGGGAGATGGAGGTCTGACTCCCAACTCCCTATTTCCAATCTCATAAAATAGGATAAAATTGCTACAATTATCTTCGACACAGGCGGAATGGAAGATACGGCAGGAGGGCTTACCGTGGCGCTAGCCTCAGGCAAAGTGGGTCGGCAGGCAGTGGTGATCGGCTG
>MGNS01000042.1:0-3889 GCA_001795165.1 Chloroflexi bacterium RBG_16_57_11 | reverse complement strand
GGCAGTACTGCTGGCAGGCAGAGTGCTGGCAGACCATTTCGAGCTGGTCACGATCCTGGAGCGGGACCGCTTTCCGGCTGGCCCTCAGCCGCGCTCGGGTGTGCCACAGGCGCGCCACACCCACATCCTGCTTTTACGTGGCCAGCAGCAGCTTGAGAAGCTGTTCCCCGGTATTCAGGCTGACCTGCAGCAGGCCGGCGCTCCACGCGTGGATTGGCTCAATGATCTGCGCTCGTATGTGTTCACCGGCTGGATGCCCCGCTTTCCTTCGGGCTACCTGACCCATCCCTGCAGCCGTGACCTGCTGGAATGGGCAATCCGCCAGCGGGTTACCAGCCTGCCAAACCTGCAGATCCTGGAGAGGGCGGATGTCAGCCACCTGCTAGCCGATGAGAGGCGCAGACGGGTTACGGGAGTGCGCTTCACCCGGCGCGACCGCACGGCGAGCCAGGGCGAGGACCTGCCTGCCGACCTGGTGGTGGATGCCAGTGGAAGGGAGTCAAAAGGGGCCCTCTGGCTGGCATCCCTGGGTTATCCCCTGCCCACGGAAACACACATCAACTCTTTCCTGGGATATGCCTCGCGCCTCTACCAGTCTCCACCTGGGTGGTCGGAGTGGGCAAGCCACCTGGTGCGCGGTCTGCCGCCGAACGACAGGCGCGGCGGCGTGATCTATGCCAACGAGCACGGCCGCTGGGTCGTAACGCTGGCGGTCGCAGGGCGCGACTACCCGCCCACCGACGAAGCCGGGTTTCTTGATTTTGCCCGCAGCCTGGCGGTGCCCACGCTCTACGACGCCCTCCGAGAAGCCCAACCGATCACACCCATCTCCGGATACCGTCGAACAGAAAACTGCTGGCGGCGCTTCGAGAGGCTACCGCGCTGGCCGGAGGGTTTCGTGGTGCTCGGCGACGCAGTGTGCGCCTTTAACCCGGTTTATGGGCAGGGGATGACCGTGGCTGCGGAAGGGGCCATGTTGCTGGATGAACGCCTGCACGAGTTCCGTTTACCTGAGCGCAAGTCTCGCCACAGCAGCGGGAACGGCAGTCTCGGCTCGCTGGGGCTCGATTTCCAAAAGCGGCTTGCCACGAGGATCAAAACTCCCTGGCTGCTGGCGACCGGGGACGATTTCCGTTTTGCAGAAACGGAAGGCGGTCGGCGTACGGTGATCACGCGCTGGATGCACGCATATGTGGACCGGGTGGTGTACGCTGCCCTGGTTGATCCGCGCACCTACCAGACTTTTTTCGAAGTCACTCAGCTGGTCAGGCCTGTGAGCGGTTTGTTCACACCGCAGATCGTCGCTCAGGCGCTCAAAAATTGAGCTGCCAGCTTTTCCGCCGTTAGCCGGCATCGATTTCTGTGTGAGAGGATGTGAGATGACAACAGTGATGCGTATCTTCTTATTCTTCGTGTGTGGAGTGCAGCTTTTGTTCGCCATCGCTTTCTTCGTTCAGCTGCCCCTGGTGGTCAATTTATGGCCCTTCCCTGGAACCACCCCCCTGACGTTTATTTTTATCTCTTCGATCTTCGCGGCGGCAGCCGCCTCCACGCTGTGGGTGACGGCGACCGAAAATTACGGCGCTTTGGCCGGGATTGGTCTGGATTATCTGACCATCCTGGCTCCGGTGGCAATTTTCTCTTTCCGGCTTGGTGCCAGCACCGGCAGCCCCGCCTTGACCAGCTACGGCATTGTGTGTGTATTCGGAGCGCTGTTTGGGTTAGCGCTGTTCCTGTGGAGCGTGCGCATACCCATGGACACGACCATCCCCATGCCTGGGCTCGTCCGCTGGTCGTTCGTCGTCTTCATCATCGCCTTGCTGGTCGTCAGCTCCCTGTTAATTATGCAGGTGCCGAGCATCATCCCCTGGATGATCACCCCGGAGCTCTCGGTCGTCATCGGTTGGATGTTTTTAGGTGCAGCAGCCTATTTTGCCTATGGCTTGCTCCGACCAAGCTGGGTAAATTCAGCCGGACAGCTGGCGGGCTTCCTGGCTTACGATATCGTCTTGATCGTGCCTTTTCTCACCCGCCTGCCCGCCGTCGCCCAAGAACACCGCACCGAGCTGTATATCTACACTGCGGTCGTCGTCTACAGCGGGCTGCTGGCGATCTACTACCTGTTTATCCATAAGACCACCCGCCTGAGGGGGTAAATTCCCCGATTTTATTTCGGGTTGTCATTTACCACCGTGATTACCACTTTTCCTTTGGCGTCTCCTCCGGCAACATAGCGCATGGCTTCCGGGACTTCGCTTAAAGGATACAGCCGGTCGATCACCGGCCTGATCTGGCCGGCTTCGCACAGCTCCGTGATGGCGATCAAGTCTTTTCGATTTTGTGAAACCATTAACAGGCGGATATTCTTGCCCGTTCTCCTTCTGATCCACGGTCCCAGGAGCAAGATCTGAAATAATGTGGCGGCAGAGCCTCCAACGGCGAAATACGTGCCACCGGGCATTAGCGCCCGCCGGTAGGCGAAGGCCGAGCGGTGTGCGATCACATCCAGGATCAGGTCATACTGTCTTCCGCTTTTGGTGAAATCCTGGCGCGTGTAATCGATGACCTGGTCCGCTCCAAGCGAGCGCAAAAAGTCCAGCTTGCCGGCGTGATCTACCCCGGTCACCTCAGCGCCGGCCAGTTTAGCCAGCTGCACCGCGAATGAACCCGCGCTGCCGCCGGCGCCGTTGATCAAGACCTGTTGCCCCGGCTGGACCTGCCCTTCTACGCGGATCCCTCGCAGGGCGATGGCCCCGGCTTGCGGGATGGCCGCAGCCTGCTCGAAGCTCAGTCCGGCCGGTTTGCGCCTCAGGGTCCTTTCGGGAGCGCAGGCGTACTCGGCAAAGCCGCCGTGATAGCCCGGGATCTCGCCGAACACCTCATCCCCCGGTCCAAATTCCCGGATGTCCTTGCCGGCCAGTTCGACACGCCCGGCGATGTCCGACCCGAGGATCGGGTTGCCCGGCCTGAGCAGCCCGCCGATGCGGGCGTACAGCGGCCGGCCGATCAAGCCTTCCCGGTCCGCCCCGTTGATGGATACCGCGTGCACCTTGATCAGGACTTCATCGTCCTTGGGGACGGGTCTTTCCACCTCGCTTAAGTGGAGCACCTCCGGAGGGCCGTATCTGGAGTAAACGATTGCTTTCATAAGAGCTATTATACAAAACTTTACAGGTGCGACGCACTTCGCCCGTAGAAGTTCGCCTGAACTCCGTTCAGCAGTGCGTCGCACCTATCACACAATTTGACCTCAGGCCGAATAAGGAATCCGCAATTCGCACGATTTGTATCCGATAGATCGATTAATTGCAGTAGAATAAGCTAATCTTCTACTGGTTCAGCATAGATCCCAATAGCGGCGCGATAGAGGTGTTCTCATGTCGGAAAATCCCTTGCCCAGGCACATCCAGAAACTGATGAAGGTGAATTCGGTGGATGAAATGTGGTACAAGCTGCTCACCGAGGGCGATCCTTTTATGAAGCGAGGGCGTCGCCTTAATGCCCTGATCCCATCCAACCCGCGCTGTGAGTCCTGCTATGCTCCTTTCGGAGGGTTGGGCGGCGCGCTGGCTCGTATTGGGGTTTACTTTTCTCGCCAGTCACCGAAGAACCCCCGCTTTTGCACGGCCTGCGATCTTTTCAATTCCAGGTATCCGGGCGGCGCGGAGGTCGAGCTGACCATGCTATTCGTGGATGTGCGCGGCTCGACCTCTATCGCCGAGAAAATGAACGCCGTCGAGTTCGGCCACCTGATGAACCGCTTCTACGAAGCCACCATCAATGTCCTGGTGCAGGCCGGTGCTTTCATCGACAAACTGGTCGGGGATGAAGTCACGGCCCACTTCTTCCCCGGTTACACCGGGGTGGAACACGCCCGCAAGGCGGTGGA
>MGNS01000041.1:9000-9086 GCA_001795165.1 Chloroflexi bacterium RBG_16_57_11 | reverse complement strand
GCGTGACTGACTCGTCGGCGGGCGAGCAGCTCTCCCAGGCGGCGCTGTGGCACTTGTGCATACGGGCGGGGGCTTTTTCTGCGCAG
>MGNS01000041.1:1925-8714 GCA_001795165.1 Chloroflexi bacterium RBG_16_57_11 | reverse complement strand
GAGGTGCCCTCCGGGGGAAATGTGATGAATATCACTTGTCCTAACAGTGAAGATGGTCTAAAATTTGGTTAGAGTATGAATAATACTGACCCACTCATCCGCACGAAGCTACGCCTACCCTTCACCCGGCCAGCCCTGGTTTCCCGGCCGCGGCTCCAGGAACAGATTGCGCAGGGGCTGTGTGGTCCGCTTACCCTGATTACCGCCCCCGCAGGCTTTGGCAAGACCACCCTGGTGGCATCCTATATCGCAAATTGTGGATTGCCTATCGCCTGGCTTTCTCTAGATAAGGATGATAATCAGGTGGAGCGCTTCCTGAACTATCTGGTCGCTGCCTTGCAAGAGGCTGACCATACGATCGGGAACGAGGCCGCGCAACTGCTGGCGACGTCACAGCAAGCGCCGCCCGAAACAATCCTGACCAGTCTCATCAATTACCTGGATACCAACGGCAGGGAGATTGCCCTGGTGTTGGATGATTACCAGTTTATTAGCAGCCAGGCTGTGCATGAGGAGATGATTTTTTTGCTCGAGCATTGCCCGAATACGTTCCACCTGGTGATCGCCAGCCGCTCTGACCCCCCGCTTCCTTTAGTCCGTTTGCGAGGGCGCGGCCAAATGGTTGAACTGCGGGCAGCCGATCTTCGCTTTACCGAGCCCGAGGCAGCTCAGTTTCTGAACGAGGTCATGGGTCTCCACCTGGATGCAGGATCGGTCTCGGCGCTCGCAGAGCGCACGGAAGGCTGGATTGCCGGCTTGCAGATGGCGGCCCTCTCTATGCGCGATCGGGAAGACGTACGCGGGTTTATCGAAGGGTTCTCGGGCACGAACCGCTACATTCTGGACTACCTGCTGGAGGAGGTCCTGGCCAGCCAGTCACCAGAAATGCAGCGTTTTCTTCTGTGTACGTCGATTTTGGAGCGCCTGACCGCTCCACTGTGCGACACGGTCCTTGCAAACGACGAAGGGGCGAAGAGGGAAGGCGATGATCGATCAACTCGCTCGGAATCGCTCTTCGCCGGCCAATCAACCTCCATCCTGGAGTACATGGAACGGGCGAATCTCTTTCTGGTGCCCCTGGATGATGAGCGGATCTGGTACCGTTATCACCACCTGTTCGCCGACTTGCTGCGTACCCAGCTGCAAAGATCCCTCGGAGACCAGGAAGTTGCACAATTGCACCTCCGCGCAGCTGCATGGCACGAACAAAACGGCTCAATCCTTGAGGCGATTCAGCATGCATCCATGGCCTCGGATGATGAAATGGTTGAGCGGTTGATCGAACAGAATTATTTGGAAATGATGAATCGCGGCGAAATGTCCTGGGTCCGTTTTTGGATGGGTAAGTTAAGCAAGGAATTGGTTTACCGACGGCCCTGGTTATGTCTGTACGAAGCTATGAATCGCTCCTGGTTTGGACAACTTGAAGAAGCGAATTTATTGCTCAATGAGGCCGAAAAGCGCATTCGAGCCGAAAGTTCGGCCGAAGTTTCGGCGCCCGGCGCTCAGTCCATGCTGGGTTATCATGCCTACGTCAAAAGCCGGGTTACCGCCATGCAAGGGGATACTCGTCGAGCCATTGAGTTTTGCCTCACCGCACGCGAAAATGTTCCTGCGGACAACCTGGGCTTACAAATCGATTTTAGCATCACGCTCGGATATGAATACTTCTTGTACGGTGATTTTGTAAATGCCAACAAGACGTTGAACGAGACGATCCAATTAGGCGATATCGTCGGAGCTGTCAATAACCCTGTTGCCGCCTATTGCGTTCTGGCAAGGATGCAAATTTATCAGGGCCGGCTGCACGAGGCGGATGATCTTCTCAGAAAGGCTGCACAGTTGATCCATGGGACAGGCGGCCAATATCTTGGTGTGTTCGGCCTCGTAGAGGTGGGAACATCCGCTTTGTTGTGTGAATGGAATGATTTAGAGGCTGCTCTCGTTCGCTTGAAAGGACACCTGGATGACCTCCCGTTGTGGGGCAAAGCGGATGATTTGTGCCTGGCTTACACCACCCTAGCGAGGATTCAACTTGCTCAGGGAACTTGGACTGAGGCGGTCGACACTGTAGAAAAAGCAGCCCAACTGATTCGAACTTGCGGTGTTTTTTCGGAAGCTCGCAGCGCAGTGGAGGCAGCCCAAGTAAAAATGTGGCTGTTACAAGGAGATTGGTCCTCAGTCGACCGCTGGGTAGCAAAGCTTGAAAAGCGCTTTGGTTTGCACGATCCATATCGATATGAAGATGAGTTGGCGCATATCACGCAGGCGCGGGTATTCATTGCTCAGAACAAACCAGATAAAGCCATCGGTTTACTGTCGCATTTGGAAGATATTGCCCGGTCAGCCGGAAGGATGGGCCGAGTCATAGAGATCTTGCTCCTCGAGGCCTTAGCGATGCGGGAGACAGGTGATTCTGAAAATGCTATTCTGGCGTTGACAGAGTGCCTGACATTGGCTGAACCCGAGTGCTATGTGCGGGTCTTCCTGGACGAGGGCAGGCCAATGCAGTTGCTGCTGGCGAAGGGACTAGCCCATGCCAGCGCTGGCCCATTGCGTGATTATGCCATCCATTTGCTCTCCCAATTTGATGCGGAACCCCTTGTAGTTACGGCAGCGCAGGAAAAAGTCTCCCCGACCGGTCATCCCTCGACCAGCTCGGGACAGGCTCTGGTCACACCCGAGTTTAGACCAGCTAAATCCATGCTGGTTGAACCTTTAAGCCAGCGCGAGCTGGAGGTTCTCCAGCTCATGGCGCTAGGCAGGACCAACCAGGAGATCGCCCGGCAGCTCATTGTAGCTCCAGGCACTGTCAAAGCCCACGCGGCCAGTATCTATCGCAAGCTGGATGCCGCTAACCGCACCGAGGCGGTTGCCCGAGCCCGGCAGATGGGTATTCTCCCCTAACCCCCGCTCATCCTGCAGATAATCCCTGCAAATAACCCCTCGAATATCCCGTTTGGCAGATGCGGGCTACCTCGCCGCGCGCTAAACTATAGGCAAACACTGATAATGAGGGCTGCTATGCCGGAATACTACGAGATCAAGATCATGGGTCATCTGGATCTACACTGGTCCGATTGGTTTGCAGGTATGAAATTGACGCACCTGGAGGGGGATGAGACCCTGCTTGCAGGCACGCTGCCCGACCAGGCTGCTCTCCATAGCTTGCTCGAGAGAATCCGCGATCTCAACCTGACCTTGATCTTGGTTAACTGTGGCTCTCCATCCACACAAGATGCTGATAAGAATAACAAGGAGTAGTCATGAACACAATCCACTTAAGAAAAGGGAGTGAGATGGCCAGTGTCGTGCTTGCTCATGGTGGAGGGGTTCGCGACTGGCAGCGCTGGGCGCCGTACGCGGCGCTGGCGTGGTCATCGGTCTACGCCGCGCTGGGGGTCTACTGGGCGGTGAGTGGGCGTGGGTTCCCTTACACCTCCGAAACCGTGTCCGACGGTTTGGGGCCGTTGCTTGGACGGTTCGGACCGGGCGTGGCCTGGATCGTCGTGATGATGGCAGGGATTCCTGCGGAGGCGGTGGGAATGGCGATGCTGCGTGGGGTGCGATGCCTCCGGCCCTTCCTTATGGCAGCCGGAACACTGCTCGCCGGAGTTCTCCTGCTGCTTATGATCGAATTCACTCTGCTGATCCAGCTCGCCTACATCCCCTTTGTTGTTTTCAATCTCCTCACGGGCGCCGAGTTCGGCCAGGTCTTTCTGGAGGGTCTAGCTCAGTCTAAGTGGACGATAGCGCATCAATTGCTATGCCTTACCGGCGGGTTCCTCTGGCTGGCGGCTACCGTTAGTTACGCCCGCCGGAGCGGGGACGCCTGCCTGTATTGTGGCCGTCGAGACGGCCCTGAAGGCTGGAATAGCCCAGAGCATGCCGCGCGTTGGGGCCGGATCGCCGTATACGTGGCCATGGTAGTGCCAGTGTTGTATGCCCTCACCCGCTACGCCTGGGCGCTGGGTATCCCGCTGGGGATGAGCGAGGAGTACCATCGCTTTGGGCAGGAGCGCGGGGAGTGGATCTCGGGGCTCTTCCTGGCAAACTTCGCCCTGGTGGGAGCCGTTCTCATGCTCGGCTTGGTGCAGCGCTGGGGCGAGGTATTCCCGCGCTGGATGATCGGCCTGGCCGGGCACAGGGTTCCCATCGCGCTGGCGGTGGTCCCGGCCTCGATCATGTCCGTGCTGTTTATGGTGGGCGGTATCGCGATGTGGTCCGGCTTAGACCAGATGGCCGCTGGGGCGGTGGCCAGTGGGCAGGATATAGTGATCGTCGGGGGTCCTGTACTGTTGTTCCCAGTCTGGGCCGTAGCACTCGCTGTGGCAACACTAGGCTACTACTACCGGCGGCGCGGCCTGTGCAGGGTGTGTGGTCGTGGCGCGCCCGGCAGCTCGGCCTCCTCTCCTAAACTCCCAAATAGCCTGACAAGTAAACCTGAAAAATAAACCCCAGAGATCCCCTTTGGCAGATGCGGGATTCCTCGCCGCGGCCTAAACTATATTCAGATACGAATAAGGAGGGCAGATATGCCGGAATACTACGAGATCAAAATCAAGGGACATCTGGATTCACACTGGTCGGATTGGTTTGCAGGCTTGAAGCTGACGCACCTGAAAGGAGACGAGACCCTGCTTTCCGGCCCGCTGCCCGACCAGGCTGCACTGCACGGCTTGCTCGAGCGCATCCGCGATCTCAATTTGACATTGATCTCGGTTACCTGCGGCGGTCCATCCACCCTGGATTCCGATAAGGAATAGAAATGGGACAACCTGCCCTGTAGAGATGTATGGTTGGGAAAAGAAAGATACGATAAAAACCTTATGAATGTACAAATACCTCAGCCTGCATCACAAACACCTTCTCCTGCTCCAAAGCGAAGAAGGTTGAATTCCCAGAAAGTCATCGTCGTGCTATCCACCATCATGGCGCTTCAAATGACCAGCTACGTCATGATTTTGCCCCTGTTCGCACGGCGGTTCAACGAATTCGGCGCTGGGGTAGAAGCCCTGGGAATCAGCGCGATGGCGTTTGCCCTCACAAGTACACTGTCAGCCCCTTTCATGGGTGCGCTGGCAGACAGGTTTGGGCGGCGACCGCTGATTCTGGGATCTCTGGCAGCGTACATCGCGGCTTTTTTTGGATTCCTGCTTGCACCGTCTGCAGGTGTCTTGATTGTACTGCGGGGTCTCGCCGGAGCGTTTACCGCTGGATTGATTCCGGCAGTAACAGGGCTGGCAACAGACCTGGCTCCAGAGGATCGCCGGGCGCAATGGATCGGCTTTGTGATCGGAGGTGCATCGTTTGGATGGATTGCGGGGCCTATCGCAGGTGGGATGATCTTCGACCGCTGGGGATACAGCACTGCCCTCATCGTTTCTATCGTCATGGCAATCATAACTTTTTTTGTAGCACTCCTGGCTGTCCCAGAAAGCCAGCCTGCCCCTGCACGTCCTTTTCCTGGTGCAAAGCGCAGTGAGATAGAGAGCCAGCGCAAGAACATCAAAGTTTTCCTGTTCAATTTTCGGAGCACGCTTCCGAATTCACTTTCAGCTTTTATCCTCCTGCTGTTCATCTGCTTTGCAGTTTTATTCGCCTGGGCTTTCATGGAACCTGAGTTTATGTTTTATGCCTACAACGATCTTGGCTGGTCCTCATCCATGCTTGGCCTGGTGATGAGCACATATGGGGTCGCCATGATGTTGGGAGAGTTCGCCTTCGGGCGATTCAGCGACCGGTTGGGAAGAAAGCCGATCATCATAATAGGTTTGATGCTCTTCTCGGCTCAGTTCATCGGGTTGGCATTTTTCAGAAGCTACATCGTTATCGCAGCGTCGTTCCTGATCGCCGGGATGGGAAATGCTCTGTTTGACCCCGCTCTGACAGCATCCATTCTCGATATTTCTCCACAGGAGCACAGGGCGCGCATTCTGGGGATCAAGTATGCAACTGGATCGCTCGGCAATGTTCTTGGACCGGCGTTGGTTGTACTGGTCACTTCATCAATAAACGCAAATGGTATCTTCCTGATCGCAGTTGGCGTTGTGCTGCTAGCCATTGTTGGCGGGTTGACCATCAAGACGGAAACGCAGCCGTCCAAGAAAGAACCTGATCCAGATGTGGTTTGCATGAAGACATCATCATCTCAATCGATCGATTAAGGAGAACTATTATCAGGAGAGCATTTCTATGACCACATTTGTGATTGCATTATCCATCTGGTTGCATACCCTGGCGACGGTCGTGTTCGTTGGGCACTACCTGTTCATGAGCTTGGTGTACCTGCCCGTATTTGAGCAGCAAGCGAAGGGGAACGCCTTGCGCGAACTGCTGGAGGAAGTTTCAGGCCGTCTGCGGCCTTATTTTGGCGGCTCGCTGCTCATCTTCATCATCACCGGCACGTACTTGATGGTGATCAACGAGGACTACCTGGGTTTGGGCGATTTCTTCGGGAACGCATGGAGCGTTTTGATCGTGGTCAAACACGTGATCGTGCTGGCCTTCCTCGCCCTGGCCATTTACTCTGAGCGAGCCATTATGGGAAAGATCAGCGACGCGCAACCGCAGGCGTTGAGACAATTCCGCCTGGTGCTGGGCGTAAACACCACCCTTGGCATCCTGATCCTCCTGCTGACGACCGCCGCCCAGAGCGTGTAGATATCTTTAGGACTGTCCGGTCCCCTCGAGAAGGAAAATATCGGTCATTCCTTTGGATACATGGTCTCTACATCGTGTTGGGTCTGTCCGAGCTTGTGCTTGGCATACTTGTCAATCGACGTCAGA
>MGNS01000041.1:0-1867 GCA_001795165.1 Chloroflexi bacterium RBG_16_57_11 | reverse complement strand
CATTCAGCTAAAAACGCGGCTGTTTAGTGTGGAGTGAATCATGAAATCGATGTTCGCTGATTCGAATGAGATGACCGGATCAACCGTGACCCGGCGATCGATGGTAAGGAAAGTCTTGCTTGCCTGCGGAATCGCGGCTGCGTTGATCTGGTTAGCTACCGACATCCTGGCGTCCCTGCTTTATGAGGGCTACAGCTATCCCTTCCAACCTATTAGCGGGCTTTCAGCTACTGGCGCGCCGACCAGACCATATGTGACTGCGTTTGATAACGTATACGTTGTGCTGAAGCTGGCCTTCGCCTTTGGGGTTTGGATGTCCGCTGGCCAAAAGCGCACCCTGCGCATCACGGCAGTCTTGCTGTTCGCCTGGGGGATCATCGACCTGGCGGCAAGCTTCTTCCCGTGGAATCCCGGTGAGGCTGTTGGAACGTTTACCAATATCATGCGCGCCATTCTCGCAGGCGGCGCGGCCGTGATCTTGATTCTGCTGGCGATCGGCTTCGGCGCCAGTGCAGACGGCAGGTGGTTCCGTTTCTACTCGTACGGGACGCTCCTGGTAATGGTCTTATCTGGCGGCGTGATGGCCTTCTTGAACTCCACCCCGGTTGAGGCCAACCTGCCCCCGGCGTGGTTCGGGGTTACGGAGCGCATCAACGCCTACGGCTACATGTTATGGATGCTGGCGCTGTCCATCATCCTCTTGCGTTCCCAACCAAACAGCCTGGAATCTCAAGATTAATAGGAGAGTAGAAAATGACGCACATGCAAATTCGAGACGCATCCCTGTTCGTGAAAGTCCTGGGACAGGGATATCCGCTGTTACTCATGCATGGCGGCCCGAGCCTCGACCACACGTCCTTGCTGCCCTTACAGCCTATGGCGGATCAATTCACCCTGATCTTTTATGACCATCGCTGCAATGGTCGCTCGGAGGGCGCTGAGGTAACCTCCATGACCTTGGAAAACCTGACTGCAGATGCCGAAGCGCTGCGCCAGAGATTTGGCTTCGAGAAGTGGGCAGTGCTCGGGCACTCCTTTGGCGGCCAGGTCGCATTGGAGTATGCGCTCCGTTTTCCGCAACGTCTCTCGCATCTTATCTTGATGAATACCGGCGGGGACCAACGGTGGGTGAACCAGAATGCTCCGAAGATCCTGGCCAAACGTGGCTACAGCGCCGACACTGTGGAAGCAGCACGCCGTTTCTATAACGGCCAGGTGACAGTTGAAGAGTACTTTCCCACCGCGGTGAAGTTTCTCGGGGCGTACTCGTACCACCGCAGCCTTGTGTATAACCCCAGATTCCTGGCTTTTACTCAAAAAGTGGGATTGGGGCCTCCCATGAAAATGCGACCGGAAGCCCTCATCTTTGGTTACAGGCATCTGCAGGGCTGGACGGTGATGGATAGGCTCCATGAGATCCAGGTGCCTACCCTGGTCCTGGCGGGGCGGTACTGCTTTCTGTTTCCGCCGGAACACCAGGCCATCCTCGCCGACAGGTTGCCCAATGCGCAGCTGGAGCTCGTCGAGCGCGCCGGCCATAATCCGCAGATGGAGCAGCAGGCCGAGGTTATCCGAGTCCTCAGGCGCTTTTTGGCCGGTGTGATGGCGAGCCAGAAGTCCGATTCTGCGTCTATTTAGATGCCTATGATCGCCTACGGCTGGTACGCGGCTGAGACACCCCAGTTAATCACGGAGCCTGATCAGCCAGCCATTTTGGATAAGAGTCCGCTCTCACCACATTTAATAAAGAGGTCACCATGATGCAATCAAAGCTCTCACCTATTGTAAAGGCGGTACGTTTGCGCTACGCCGTTCTGTTCGTCTTGCTGCTGGTAGCTGTTTACTGGATGGTCATCCATCCATGGAT
>MGNS01000040.1:34491-42635 GCA_001795165.1 Chloroflexi bacterium RBG_16_57_11 | reverse complement strand
GAGTCGCCTACGGGGCGTCTGTACAACAGCTTCAAGCCAGTTTAGCTCCCGCTTTGCCCGTTTTGAGCCTGAATTGTTAAATCTGCAAAACTACTGTTATCTTTAAAGCAAGCAAACTTATGCTCGAATTCGATCGTAAAACATTGAGCTCTCTGCCATCTCACGGATCATAGCGGGCCAGGAGGGAGGCTGATAACCGGTTGTCTGGTTAAAGGAAGTAGAATCCAGGCTGCGATCACAGAAGAAATCATTATCAGCGAGGATATTTATATTTCTACCAAAGGCATCATTGACCATGTTTAACAGAGCATATTTGGAAATTGGATTGGAAGCCACATGATATAAACCGGTTAATTCGGGATGTGGGATGATCGTGTTCGCGATTATCCGCGAAAACTCATCCGTTGAGAACCCGGAATAAATTGCGCGCTTATAACCACGGATCGTATCACCATCCTTGTTGGAGAGGAACCATTCTATCAAACCCAAGCGAGTATCGAGTTCGCGCCCGATAATCGATGTACGCAGGGTGAGGCTGGAGGGTGTATAAGTAACCTCGCCCAGAAACTTGGAACGCCCATACAGGTCATCAGCGTCCGATGGGTCGTCTTCCACATAGTTGCCCTTTTTACCTGAAAAAATACAGTCGGTGCTGATATGGATCACTCGAATTTTTGCAGTCTGACAAACGAGTGATATGCGATGAGGCAGGAGAGCATTCAGGGAGATCGCCATAAAGGAATCCTGGGCAATATTTCCCTTTTGCTTGATCAATCCAATGCAATTGATGACCAGATCGGGCTGGATGGAAGCCAGAACGCGGATCACCTGGTCAAAATTAAAGGCATCCACATCGGTACAAACATAATGAGCAGGGAATTCGGGTCGATCAGGAAATGGAGAAGAGGCTTGACGGACAGTAACCCAGACCTGATGCTCTTTTTGCAAATTGATCCATAATCTGTGGCCTAGCATCCCGTGGCCACCGAGGATGAGTATTTTCATGCGGACCCTCCTGGTTTTTTCGAACATAAGTCTTCCAATTCCTCCTCCAGAACAATCGTTATTTCCTGAAGGGATGGATTGGGGTCTTTCACCCGGTGACGATTTATCCCATGCACAAGTTCAAAAAACTCTTCCACGGTGTCATAATAGTACACACCGCTCTCTAAATCATTAACGGAGAAAATATCCAGCATCCCTTGCAACTTCGAGGCGATGACCGGTTTTTCACACGCCAGATACTGATAAATCTTGCCAGGAAAAATAAGATTGGTCGTCTGGTTTATTTCAAATGGATTAATACAAACGTCGGCCAGATTTATGTAACGAGGCAATTCTGGATAGTTGACAAAACCCGTGAAGACAACCCTATCCTCCAGACTCAATCTACGCACCTGCGTCTTTAATTGACCTTCTTGCTCTCCTGCTCCAACAATCAGCAATTTAAGGTGGATTTCTTTAGCTAATTCCTGCGGTAATGCGGAGATTATTTTTCCCAGGCCCGAAAAATTATAGAGTGTGCCTGCAAACAATAAAACGATATCGTCCTCAGTGATCCCGTATTTCCTCATCAACACAGAGTCCTTTTGTTGATAATAAAACAAGTCAGCATCGGAGCCAGATGGTAGATAGCTGCTTGTTTCCGGATTGGCCCCCATTGTTATCGCATAATCGCGCAATCTTGGGGTAATGGCAGATAATCGATTTACGTGACGATAAACGGTTTTTTCAATCAGATAAGCAGGCCATCTCAATAAACCATGGGGAACAAGCCGGTGTAGCACATCCAACAGGCGGAAATAGACCGGGATGCCTTTCTTACGCGCTGCAAGCAATGTTTGAATACCATTGGTCGGAACAGCCAGTAAAATTATTACGTCAATTTGATGCTGATCAATCACAGTATTGATCAACGAAAAATACGATAAGAATGCTGAAAGGCGACTAATGACCGGTATGCGAATGAATACTGGGCGAATAAGCGTGATGGTGCCGGGCTTTTTTGCGCGACTGACATTTCGGATGACTTCCGGCTGCATTGAAAATAGAGGCTTGGCTTTATCCTTTGACCAATCTGTAGGGTAATCGATGACGAACACACGGTGACCGCGTGTAGCTAAAATTTCAGGGATAATCTGATATTCAAAGATCATCTTATTTATGTATTCGGTTTCATGAATAAAAAGAAGGTTCATAAATGCTAAATTCTCTGATTGATCAATTACATCAATAAACAGCAGGGGAGTCGCAATAATCCTAAATCATAAGACTTACTAGAAAATGGTCTCCACGGGTTAGCGTGCCATTGCTCTTAAGCGATACAAGAAACCCGTTCGGCAGGTGTACTTAAACACCAGGTCCCCAGGAATGTAAGCACCTAACAACTCGCCCTCGGGATAAACGTCCTCGGGCAATAAGCCTAATGATGCCGCACTTATCGGATCTTCTGTAGGCGCAATGGTCAGGGAAAATGGGTGGTTCCAGGAGTCTGTCACCGGCGGGAACGAAAATTCCTTCCATTTCCCGTTTGTCTTGGGGGCAAAGGTCTGTCTTTCGAATACGATCGTATCCGTTGACAAATCCCGTAATTTGATATCCAGGTAACCATCTTGTTTTCCCCAGTAGGGGG
The DNA here is from genome assembly GCA_001795165.1 of Chloroflexi bacterium RBG_16_57_11. Taxonomy (GTDB): domain Bacteria; phylum Chloroflexota; class Anaerolineae; order Anaerolineales; family UBA4823; genus RBG-16-57-11. The sequence goes on along the minus strand of MGNS01000040.1, from coordinate 40,003 downwards.
TCAGATAGAAAGCAACCTCAGATAAATTATTACATTCGCTAATAAAGGTCTGGATATAGGGCCTATCCAATAAACCGACAGTTTTCTCTGGGTTGTCGGTCTGCAATCCGAGCGGGCGAACACATGTCTCGGACGTTATGGAGTAATAATTTTCCCCACAGCCAACAAAGTACTTCAAGAAAATGGTTTGAAAAGAAAACGCTAACACAACAGGAACAATAACACTCACCGTGCCCGTGAACAACCGGTCAAAACGACCCCATTCTGGTCGCTTAAGCGAAGCGGAGAGGTATAGCAACAGCGGAATTATCGGGATAAAGTAACGTCCTTGAATCCCCTCTGCCATGAGTTTTCCAACCGGACTTGAAAAAATAAACATACTCATAATAATGCCAAGCACGTAAAGCAAAAACACGGATAGAAAGACAGTTTTTTGCCATCTTGTCAAAGCCAATGGGTTTCCCAGATCGCCCAATATAGCCAGGGTTAACCCGAGAAGAAATATGAAATAAACAAAATCAGGCATTGGGGCGGTCATCCATCCGAACCAACCGACAATGCTGAACAGATAGAAAAGTAAACTAGGAACTACATAATTGTAATAAAAGATCGTGTGAAAAATCATCCGTATGGTAGCAATAGGATTCAGAAAAACATAGACCAACTGTTCCGAAGGCGAAACGGTCTGTGTCAACAATGGATGAATCAGTGTATTCTGAGCGGTAAAACTTTTCGCCCATACCAGAGCTATCAACAAAATAAGCGCATATTGGCTCGCGATAAACGCAATTTTTTTGCGATCACTCCCAAAACGGGTAACCGGGATAGCTAAAGACACTAGCGGTAGCAGCAGGCTTATCGGCTTCGTCAGAGCCAACAAGGCACTTAATAACAAGAATTTCCACCATTCTTTAGGGGCTACCGGTTTTGAGGACGTAGTGGCAGTGATAATCATATACAGGTATAGAAAACTAAGCACATTCTGCATCATGTCAGCCGAATAAGAAGCCGATGAATAGACCGCCATTGGCATTGCAAACAAAACAAACAAGCTACGCTTCGAAACCGGTGTTGTTTTTAGAATGTAATAACATGCACTAACATAAAAAATGACACTAAATATTCTCCCGAGCAGAAACGACCAGCGATCACTCAACTTGAGGAACATTCCTGCAACTAATCCGAATATTTGAGGCAAATAGAGGATCGGATTATAGATCGCAGCAGAAAAAACGGTGATTTTTTCATTGCGGTTTTGCCGTTCAGAAAAATCATCAAAAAAAGACCTTATGTAAATAGTTCCAGGGTTTCCAGAGAAGGTAGCAAGCGGGTGATATTTAGAAAGCATCTTGACAATATGGGCAGGTAGGGTGACGTCTGTTGAAATAAAGTTTCCAGTAACGAATCCGTATACCCTGGCAAAGTGCCTGTCCTCGTCAGGAACCTCGTTCGGCGGCGTAAAAACAGCAAATAGAGTTCCAAAGAACAAAACTATCAACACGAATATATTTTCAAGCTTGAGAAGATGCTTGACTTTTTCCAAAGGGGAATACTTTTCCATTTTTCTAATATAAGCCTGAAAAAAGAGACGGAATATCGCACCGATAGCGCTGGCAGCTCTGCAATTTATCCCCGTGCAACAATCAACATTCCGGCAGCGATGATCATCGTCCCAACCAGGCGCCCAGGCGTAACAGGCTCATGTAGAACCAACCAGCTGATCAACGGCAGCAAGAGGAAACCCAAAGCGCCCAATACAGGAAAAATTACCCCCAAATCATATCTGGAGAGAACGAACAAATAAAACATAGCCCCGATCCCGGCAAGGACAAAGCCAAGCATGATTTGCCAATTAAATACAATCAGGCTCAACACCCGCATGGGTTGGGAAATGAATTGCTCCCAGGTAACACCTGTCAAGACTGAGGCGCCTCTTTTCATCAAGACCTGGGCGGTATAAGAGAAAATAAGGACCGGTAACGCCTGCAAAATGACCTTAAACATGCATACTCCAATTCTCTTCAGAAATCATTTGCCAAGAGCTTGATTCAATCTTTCGAGCGCGTCCAGTTGATTATGGATTGGCTCCTGCGGAATGCTTTGAATATCTGCAACCAGCGCCTGGATTAACAATTGCGAACCGAGTATCAATGGTAAGGTCGCTACCATGACTGTTCCGGTAGGTGCAACCGTTCCTGTAACTGCTGACTTATACCATTGATATCCCCCAAATATTAGCCCAAACCCACTAAACAAAAGCCCCGCCAGAAAAAGCACAGAAACGATACCGAAATCCCTGATGAAATACTGCACCATGAAGCGGCGCAGAAAGGCTGAGAACAAACGAGGTGGAAATTCGATCAGCGTTTTCCAAACCGATAAAGAACTGAATCCATCCCCGTAGCGGGCAGGGATATATACGTCGCGAATTACTGCCCGGTGCATCCCCAACTCTATCAACATGCTGCTTTCGAAGAAGTAACGCGGGTGGATTTTGGTGGTATCCAGCAGCGGAACTACGGATGTATGGATGGCAGTATACCCATTTGTCGGGTCAAAGAGGTTCCAATAACCAGAGGCTGCTTTCGTCAGGAAGGATAAACCTGCATTCCCGATACGGCGGATGAAAGGCATTGCTTTTAGCTCATTTGCATGTAAAAAGCGATTCCCCTTGGTGTAATCAGCCTGGCCTGTCAGAATGGGGGCAATGAGCGGGACGAGATAGGCCGGGTCCATTTGATCGTCGCTATCCATTTTGACAATGATCTTCGCTCCCAGTTCCAACGCTTTACAATAACCGGTAAGCATTGCCTTGCCCACGCCCTGGTTTGTTTCGTGCGATACCAGGCAGATGCGAGAATCATTGAAAGCATACACCAACTCTGCCGTACGATCGGGGCTGCAATCATCCACCACAACAATGTTTGAGACGAAAGGCGGGATTCCGGATAATATTTTTATGATGAATTTTTCTGCTCGGTAAGCAGGAATCACTACAACGATCCTTGGATATTCGTCTTCTCGTCCAGGGAAATTATCCATGCGCTAGCGTCCGATTTTTCTTAAATCGTACAAGAATCCCGTCCGGCAGGTGTATTTGAACACCAGATCCCCAGGAAGATATGAACCCAACAATTCGCCCTGAGGATAGACATCTGCAGAGATGAAGCCTAATGTTGCTCCACTTATAGCGTCCTCATCAGGTGCTATGGTGAGAGAATATTGACGGTTCGAGGAATCCGACAACGGCGGGAATGAGAATTCTTTCCATTTCCCGTTGGTCTTTGGGGCAAAGGTCTTTTTCTGGAAGACAACCGTTTCCGCCGCTAGATCCCGCAACTGGATATCGAGATAACCAACATCATTACCCCAATATGGGGCCAGAAAGAATGCAATCTCAGACAAATTGTTACATTCAGCAATAAAGGTCTGAGTAAATGGCCGATCCAATTTTCCAACCTTTTTTTCCGGTTTATCAGTCTGCAAACCAAGCGGGCGTACGCAAGTCTCGGATGTGACGGAGTAATAATTTTCTCCACAGCCGACAAAGTACTTCAGGTAGATGGTTTGAAACGAAAAGGCAAGCACCACAGGCACAATAACGCTTACCGATCCTGTAAATAACCGGTCAAGGCGACCCCATTCCGGCCGTCGAAGCGAGGCAGCATGGTAGAGCAGCAATGGAACGATCGGGATAAAGTAACGCCCCTGGACCCCCTCAATAATTGAGTTTGCCGGCGGCGTCCAATAAATATACATACTGATCATCATGCCAACTATATACAGTAAAAACACAGACAGAAAGATGATCTTCTGCCCTTTTGTGAGGGCGAAACGATTTTGCATGTCACCCAGTATAGCCAACGACAGCCCGATGAGGAATAAAAAATATACGAAGTCAGGCATTGGGGCAGTCAACCATCCAAACCAACCGATAAAACTATTTATATAAAATTGACCGTATTGATTTATAGAGTTGAAAATTAACACTATTGTGGCAAGGGGGTTGAGCAGAATATACAACAACTGCTCAAAAGGCTTTACATTCATACCAGTTTTGACCAGGCCATTACCAGCGGAAGTTGTTACCACCCACAACGCCAAAGAAAACACGATCATACCCACAAATTGGCTTACAATAAATTGTATTTTATTTCGTTTACTTCGGAAGCGCGCCTCTGGAATAGCTAACGATAATAAAGGTAGGAGAACGCTCACCGGTTTTGTAAGGGCCAATAGAATGCTTAATAACAAAAAAACCGACCATTCTTTTCTGGTTATCTTATTTGACGACTTTATCCCAATAACTATCCTATGTAGATAGAGAAAACTGAGCACAATTTGCATCATATCGGCAGAATAAGATGCCGCCAGAAAGACCGCCATCGGCATAGAAAATAAAACAAATAAGCTGCGTTTTGCGACAGGCGTTGTCTTTAGAATAAAATAACACGTGAATACATAGATGATCATGCCAGCTATTCTCCCCAGAAGGAAAAGCCAGCGATCGTTCACTCTGACCAGCATCCCTAAAGCCACACCGGCTAGCTGAGGTAAGTATAATATCGGGCTGTACATCGCAGCGAGTTGCACGGATTGCTCGACATGGTCGTCTCTATCAGCATAACCTGCCAAGAAAGTAACGTAATTGATGGTGTGAACTTGTTGACGAAAATGATACTCACTCAGCATTTCCACAAAACTGGCGGGGATAGTCACATTCGGGGATACAAAATTGCCGGTTATGTCTCCGTACACCCGAGCAAAGTGTCGATTTTCATCAGGCACTTCGTTGGGCGGGGTGAATACAGCAAACAAGATCCCAAAAGTTAAGGCTATTACAGCAAAAACATTTTCAAGCCTGATGTGTCGATTAATATTTGCAATTGCGGTCATATTTGCTCTTAGCTACTTCGGGCGGATTGCTGCAGAGTATATCAAACATGACTCTGGCGATAAGCGTAAATCACATCTTCGGGCTTGCCGATGGCTTTTAGCTGCCCATGATCCAGCCAGGCTGCTCGCTGGCACATTTGCAGGACGAGGTCCATGCTGTGCGAGACAAACAGGATCGTCGCCCCTTGATCGCGGAACTCCTGCATGCGGGCATAGCTCTTATGCTGAAAAGCCTCATCACCCACGGAAAGCACTTCATCGATGATCAAGATATCAGGCTTGATATCGGTGGCAACAGCGAAACCCAGGCGGGCCCACATCCCGGAGGAATACGTACGCATCGGTGCATCGATAAAGTCCCACAGCTCGGCAAAATCTACAATACGCGCGAATTTCTCTTCCATTTCCTTTCGGCTAAAACCTAGCAAAGCGCCGTTCAGATAGACATTCTCGCGGCCGGTCAGCTCCGGATGAAAACCGGCGCCAAACTCGAGCAGCGGGGCAACCTTTCCCCTCACCAGCACTCGTCCTTGGGTAGGGCGCAGGACGCGTGCAATCAACTTGAGCATGGTGCTTTTCCCCGCGCCATTATGACCGATCAGGCCGAAGCTCTCGC
>MGNS01000040.1:31530-34480 GCA_001795165.1 Chloroflexi bacterium RBG_16_57_11 | reverse complement strand
GACAGGCTCACCTTGTTTAACGCCCAAAAATCGCGATGCTTTATTTTCCCCTGAACCCAGCGGATGAGGTATTCCTTGATCGAAGGGATTCGCTCGTCGGGGGCGCGATAGCGCACGCCAACGTGCTCAAGGAGGACCGATTCGGTGCCCGCTTCGAAGGGAATGGCCGAAACGCCAAGAGACGTATCAGGCATTTTTTCAGACACGGTAAGCAAATTCATCCGCCTTCTGGGAAAAAATGAACCAACCGATCAACAACGTAACCAGGGCAATCCCACCCGTCACAAGGAACTCCTGCAGCGTGGGGACTCTGCCATCGTAAATCGGTATGCGGAACAAATTGATCAAGTAATACATCGGATTCAACATGACAATCCAGGCAAATTTTTCCGGCAACAGATCAGGCTTATATATCACGGGGCTGAGATAAAACCAGGCCGTCAGGACAATCGTGTACATTTCAGTCACATCGGTGAAATAGATGGCGACCGCGGAAAGCAACAGTCCTACACCAAGCGCAAACATGGCCAGGAAAAGAGCTGGAATCGGCAGGACCAACATGCTCCATTGAGGTGTGATCCCGGTGACCAGCATGACAACCAGCAGCGGGACTAGAGCCAGGGCGATGTTTACCAGCCCGGTGACAACCGAAGAGACGGCAAACACCGTGCGGGGGACGTAGATGCGCCTGATCAATCCACCTCCCCAAATCAGGTTGTGCATGGAATCGTTGGTTGCCTGGGCAAAAAATGTCCAGCAGATCAGCCCACTCAGCACGTAGACCGCATAGGTGGCCGGCCCGCCAAACACCCGGGAAAAGACGAAGGTCAGGATCAGGGTCGTCCCGAGTGGGTTGAGCATCGTCCAGGCAATGCCCAGGACTGAACGCTTATAACGAACGACGATGTTGCGTCGCACGGTTTGGAATACCAGGTTGTGGTAGCGATACAGCTCGCGTAATTCTTCCAGCGCTGGAAGGCCGCGTTGTGAAGAGTCGTAAACGGGCAGCGTTTCGGTTTTATTCATTGGTGAAGTCAATTATTAACGGTTTTGATTATAGCACACGGCCTACAGCGCTCGCCTCAGCCAAAGTCGAACGCGCAGCGGCAGCCAGGCATAGATCAGCGGGCGAACTTTGGCCTTCATCACCAGCCAGGAGAGCCAGCTCCCACCATCACGCCAGTGAACGCGCAGCATCTCCGGCCAGCAGCGGTCATCGGCGATGACCGATTTACCGGTTTCATGCAGACGAAAATTGGCCCACAGGCGAGGGAGATATTTTATCGGCGCCAGTCTTGATATGCGCACCCACAGGTCGTAATCCATCGCAAAGAAGAAGGTCGTGTCGAGCGGGCCTACCTGCCGCCACAGGCTGGTGCGAAAGAAGGACGCCTGTTGGGGAATATGCACATACCCGCGCTTCAAGCGGCGGTAATCCGTCTGGCGGGCCGGGAATCTGCCGATCACCTGACCTGATTCATCGATCAGGTTGGCATCTCCATAAACCATCCCTACCTGTGGGTGCGCCTGGAGGAAAGCGACCGCCTCGGAAATCGCCCCGGGTTGATAGGTGTCGTCGGAGTTCAGCCAGGCCAGGATCTCACCCCGGGCGCGGGAAAATCCTTTGTTGATGGCGTCGGTCTGGCCCTGGTCACGCTCCGAGACCCACCAGGCAAGCCGGTCGTCATACCGCTCGATAATCTCCCGGCTGCCATCCGTCGAGCCGCCATCGACAATGATGTACTCGAGGTTGGGGTAATCCTGATCCAACACCGAGCGGATGGTCGTCTCCAGGAAACGCGCCTGGTTATAGGACGGTGTAACGATGGAAACCAGAGGTAGAGAGGTCGACATCAGCGACGACAGAGGCTACTCCCAGGTGATCTCGGGATAGAAGATAAAAGCGGTTTCCTCGGTAAGACGTCGCACGCGGGCGATCTCTTCTGCGGTCAGGCGGCGCTTCCAGTTATGCAGATTGGTCCGGCTATCCAGATGCACCGAATGGACCGAGCGGCGGGAAAGCTCAACGGGGTTTTCGGAGCCGCTGGAAGCCAGGATGCTCTGCCGGACGCGCGATGTAAACTCCAGGCCCAGGGCGGCGTACAGGCGCTGAAATCCAGAGATAGGATCCAACGACAGGTCTTCATGACGAACGACCTGGAAGTGCGGAGATCCCTCGCAGTAGCGCGCCACGGCCTGGTAGACCAGGCGCCACAACAGGCTGGCCTGCTCGATGACATCGGGCGGCGAGGTGACAAGCTGCTGCATCGCACCCCGGGAAGGCTCCAGCTCATCACGCATCAGCAAGGGCTGAGCCAGGAGGTGGGTGAAATCGAAAGGCCAATTGAGGCGCTTCAAGCTGCTGGCAAAGGCGGCCGGATGGCGCACGGTGATCACCACGCGGCAACCCAGACGGCCGACAAACCAGGGCGCCGAGAAAACCGCGAAGGGATCCTTGAGTAGCGGTCGCTGGCGGCGCAGCCATCCTCCAAGGAAGATGCCTCCGTCTCGCCCCATCCGCCTAACATCCTTGAGGGAGCGCAGGGAAAGGATTTCCGCCAACAGGTGATAGCGAAAGTGCAGCATCTGCTGGAAGGCCGGCAGATAATCAGCTTCGTTCTCGGGGCAGATATATGTGTACCAATGATGGACTGGAGCGCGCAGCACACCAGGGCGATGCAAGACATTCAGCGGCTCGCTGATGTATGCGGTGTGTGGGTTGGCGGCAAGCATTTTCCCCACCCAGGTGGTTCCGGTACGATGCGCGCCGGTGACCAGGACCGGCGCCTGATCGGCAGGCAAAGCGCTTATTCCAGGCATATTCCGGGCCAGTGCTGCAGGTCAAGCGGAGTGAATTCGCTGCCGTTCTCCATCGGGGCGCGCTTGAGTTGCTCGATCAGCCGGGCTCGCTGTTGGACCGAATCGCGCTCACGCCAGCGGTCCAGCGGGG
>MGNS01000040.1:24526-31522 GCA_001795165.1 Chloroflexi bacterium RBG_16_57_11 | reverse complement strand
CCCAGCCCGACCAGGTAGGAGGCAGCATACAGGATACGACGCCAGTGCTTCAAGGTGTAGCCAGGCCATGCCAAGAAGGCGCGGCTATACGCAGCCAGCGCCCTGGAATAAGCACCGCCTTCTAGCAAGTAGCGAGCCACCAGCCGATAAGCGCCACCGTAAACTTGCCGAGGGTTGCGGGCGATGCGCTTCTGGAGGTCCGCCTGGGTACCCATCCAGTCCAACACGCGCAGGGTCTCCTGGGCAAATTTCTCCGGCTGGGAGGCATTTTTTGCCTGCGGATGGTAGCGCGCCGCCGCCAGTGGGGCGAAACCACCCGCCCTGCCGATATATCGGACCTGGGATCGCTCCGCTATGCGGATCCATAAGTGGTGATCCAGCATCATGTGGTAGGCTGGATCCAGGTAACCAGCCTGCTCCAGGACCGAGCGGCGCATGAACACCGCCGGCTGGCAGATGATGCGAAATCGGATCAACTCATCCAGGTTCCAATTGCCAAACACCAATGGATGGAGTGGCTTCCCCTGTGAGTCGATGGTCAGCGCATCGCCAAAGACGAGGCCCAGGGCAGGTTCGGCTGCCAGGGCCTGCACGGCGCGCGTAACCGTACCGGGGAGGTAGAGGTCATCGGAGTTCAACCAGGCGACCACCTCGCCGCTGGCCTGCTGCAGGCCTTTGTTGATGGCCTCCGCCTGGCCATTATCCGGCTCAGAAACCCACCAGGCCAGCCGGTCGGCATACCGGCGGATGATCTCCACACTGCGATCCGTGGAAGCGCCGTCGATGATGATGTATTCGATGTGCGGATAATCCTGAGCCAGGACCGACTGAATGGTCTGCTCCAGGTAATCCGCCTGGTTGTAGGAGGGGGTAACCACCGAGACCCGCAAGGCCGGAGCGCCGTCGAAGGATGCATCCTGAGCGTAGTCGAAAGATGAGCTCATGGCGTGGATTGCTCGAGGGGGTCTGTCAAATCGAAAATGATGTACCCCGGAGTCTGTGCCAGAACCGGGTAATGCTCGGCGAGCATTTGTCCAAGTGCAGGCTGGTCCTCATACTGCCTGAAAGCCGTGACCAGGAAATAGCTCTTATCCTGGGTACGCTTGGCGAAGAACTCATCGAATTCTTTGCTGCTGCCGCGCAGGTCACTCAGGCGGATCTCACCGCGGTTGGGCCACAGCGTCACCTTTCGCCCGCCATAGAACATCAGGCGGTAGCCGTAGTCCTGGGTGAGGGCGATGATCTTGCCATCCGCAGGCAAGCGGGAAGCAATCTCCTGCCAGTAGGCAGGCTCGCCGCGGTAATCCTGGCTGTAGAGCGGGATGAGCGAACGCCAGGAAAGGAAAGCCAGTATCAGCACAACCAACCCGGCCGCAATCCACTGCCAAAGACGAGATTTTTGCAGCAGAAAGCGAATGAGACGCTGGACCAGTGGGGCAAACGACAAGGCGACCAGGGGCAACAGCATGAGATGATAATAGCTGTGGGTGTCCATCTGGTAGGGCAAGAACAGGCCATACGCCAGGTAACCAAGCCACAGCCCGACCAGCAACCAGCGCGAGCGCCTACGTGCCAGCCAGAGCCCAATCAACGCAGCAAGCAACGCAAAGGGAGTGAGCAATTCCTGCACCAGGTTCAGCCAGCGCAGGTAGAAACGCGGCTGGAGCAGCAGGTGAGAGAGCGAAAGGGTCCAGGAGGAGAAGTATTCCGCCGCGCGCCCCTGGCGGGACAGGTAATAGATTGCTGTTGGCGCGATCATCAAGATAAGTATGGCCCAGATATGTGGATTGCGTAACAGTCCGACCAAGGAGGCAGCAAGCGGCTTTGTGCGGGAACTGAAAAGGGCATACAGGATCAACGCCAGGAATGCCCCAGCGACGATGAAGATGGCCACCGCCTTGGTCAAAACCGCCAGGCCGCAGAACACACCGGCCAGCAAGGTCCATTTCCAGCCTGGCGCCGGGCTGGATTGCTCCTCCGACCAGCGATAAAGCGCCAGCGCCGAAAGGCTGAGCCACATGGTCATACCCGGATCGGGCTGGAAGGAACGGCTGGCCTGGACGCTGAACGGCAAGACCAGGACATAGGCTAACGAGACCAGGGCCGTGAGCCAGACTATCGTGTCTTCAGTGTTTGTATCATCCCCTGAGCTGGCCGACAAGGCCATACGCCGCGCCAGGAGGAACACCGCCAGCGCCCCAACCAGCCAGAACAGGGTGTTATAGATACGGGCGAACCAGAAGGCCTCCCGCCTGGCAAGCAGGTAGGTGAGCGCGACGATGCGCTCCAAGATGGGAGGCTCGTATTGCCCGGTGGAGGCGGCAAACGACTGTGCCTGTTGACGCAAGGCCGGATCGACGCCCGGCAGCAACCGGTAGTAGATGCCACGGGCGAGGATGGCGCCGCGCAGCTGGCGCGTGGCGTGAAAATCGATGGGCTGGTCGGTCAGGTCGAACAGACGCAGGCCGGCGCCCAAGGCCAGTAGCGCTACTAAGATCCAGATAAAACGAGTTCGCATGAAGGCGCGTTAGGAGTTAGAAGAGGGAGAGATAATCCACTTTTGGGAAGATGGTCAGCTTTCCACCCACCGTGGCATCCAGCACCTGGCGACCGGCTTCTTCATAGGCCTGGCGCGCCATATGGTAGCCGCGCTCGGAGGTTTCCAGGTCTGGCAATTGCCAGCGGAAACCTTTTCCGAAATAATTGGGTTTGAAGTGATCGCGGTCCTCTCCCTGCGAAACGATGGTGGTGTTCGGTTTGCCCTGGGCGGAGTAGTTGTGATCCACGCCAATCAGGAACACCTTTTCGAAGCCCATGTGATATGCCAGCTGCAAGGCCACGTAGGTGACGGTGGCGCTCTCCCAAAGACGGCCGCGCGCGTCGGTGGCGAACTTCGGACCGGTGTAAGTGGTGTGCAGGAAATTCAGGTCGGGCGCAGGGCCGATCACCGCGTGCGAGCGCCAGCAGACGAAGCGCGGCATGGTCAAGAGGCGGATATCCTGGGTGCATTGTTCGATCACCAGGCTGTTAACAGTCAGGAAGTAGGTGGTCTGAAAGCCCATCTCTGGGAAGCCCAGGTAGATGCGGTTCATGCCGAAGGTGAACTCATCGCGCAGGCGCCCCAGGTCGGTCTGCTTCAGGCTCGGCCCATTGCCGATGACGAAGCAGCGCTGGCCGCGATGGATGTCTTTCAACTCGCCCAAGCGATGGATGCTGGCCCGCCGCCAGGGGTGGAAGGTCGCCGACGGCCACAAGGTGGCGTTCTGTAGCCCATGCCAGGCGCTGCGGGCTACACCCCACAGCGGGCGAGGGGTGATTTGTTTCAAGCTTTGTTTCAATTCGGACATATTTTGACGGAGAGGTTATTCAGTGCTCAACCGGGCGGTGGCGCCGCCATCCACCACCAGGGCCTGCCCGGTCATAAAGGAAGATTGGGTTTCATCCGCCAGGAAATAGATCGCATGGGCAATCTCTTCAGGCTGGCCCACGCGGCCGTTGACGGTTTTGCGGGCCAGGTTATCCAGGCGTTGGAGGATATCATCGCCGCTGACATGGCCGCGGTTCAGACCAGCGCGCAGCATCGGGGTATCCACCGCGCCGGGAAGGATGGCGTTGCAACGGATGTTATCCGGGGCGAACTCGATCGCAACCGCCCGGGTCAGCGCCAGCAGGCCGCCCTTGCTGGCGGCGTAGGCTGCGATGTTGGCCGAAGTGGCGATGGCATGGACAGACGAAACGTTGACGATCGCACCGCCGCCGGCCGCCACAAACAGCGGGTGAGCCAGCTTGATACCCAGAAAAACCGAGCGCAGGTTGGAAGCCATCACCGCATCCCACTCGTCGACGCTGGTCTCCACCAACGGCTTGGCGACCTGCACCGCGGCGTTGTTCACCAGGGCGTGCAGCCGGTCGGTGAAGGCGCGCGCCTGGTGAAAGATGGATTCAAGGTTCTCTCCTATCGAAATGTCGGATTGGATAAACAGGCCATCCACCGGAAAATCCTCGCCAAAGGGTGAACGGTCAACCGCAATCACGCGCCATCCCTTATTGGCAAAATGATGGACTGTGGCCCGGCCGATGCCTCCGGCTGCTCCGGTGATCAGCACCGTCTTTTGATTTTTTTCCTTCATCGGTGTTCCATCCTCAACCAAAATTTATGGCCGTATAAAAACGACCTAATCCAAGCTGCCGGGCGGTGTGAAACCCAGGCCGATCAGCAGGTTGCGCACCGTGTTACGGTGCACCCGCTCCCAAGCCGCCGGGCTGGAATTGGCATTGTGCGGCGCCAGCCGGACATTATCCATCTTGAGCAACGGACTATCCAGCGGCAACGGCTCGACCTCATATACATCCAGCCCAGCACCGGCAATTTGACCACATTGCAAGGCAGAAATTAACGCCGGCTCATCGACCACCGGACCGCGGGCGGTGTTGATCAAAATGGCGGTCGGCTGCATCAGGGCGAAGGTTCGCTCGTTCATCAGATGGTAACTGGTCGGGTTCAGATCGCAGTTCAGGCTGACGAAGTCCGAGCGCCCCAGCAGGTCGTCCAGGGTGGTCAGCTCGAATTCGTTTTCGCGGATAAAATCCGGGGCAATTTCGACGATATCCGTGCCCAGGATGTGCATGCCAAAGGCGCGCGCCCGGCGGATGACCGCTTTACCAATCGTGCCCACGCCGATGACGCCCAGGGTACATTCGCTGAGGGCGCGGCCGGGGAGCTTATCCCAGACGCCGCCCTTCATGAGACGGTCCGTCCATGGCTGGAGGCGTGCAAATGCCAGCATATAGCCAAAGATGGTGTCTGCTACCGGCAGGGTGAAAGCGTTGAGGGTGCGGCCGATCCGGATCCCTAACCGGTCGCAGGCCGGTTGGTCGATCGAATCGATGCCGGTTCCCCACTTGGAAATTACTTTCAGCCGTGGAGCGCAGGCCTGCAGGACGCGCTCGGTGTAACGATCATCGCCGCACAGGGCGCCATCGAATGTGCCCGCCAAGGCCAGCAATTCATCTTCGTTCAAGCGCTCTTGCACCGGGGCAATGACCAGCTCAATGCCATAGCTTTCCAGCAACGGGCGAAAGCGATCAATGATGGGGATCATATACGGGGCGGATACAAGGACAGTCGGCATATTATTTCAAGTGGCCCATCAGGAAGCTTGTGATGTCAAAATCCAGCTCTTCATCGATGTCCCAGGCCTCGGCCGCTTCGATGGGGAACATCATCGGGCGATCGCCCAGCCGGTTGCGGCGTGCCAGCAGCGTCTGGCGGGTGAAGATATACAGGCAGGAATTCTCCTCATAGACCGGCGGCAGGTCCTGGGTCTGGAGTAAGATCGCCGGGTTGTGGTTGATCGCCCGGCCAAGCTGGTCCCACAGGCGGGTCTGCAGGCGAGTGACTGAAAAGAGCGAGTCGTAGGCCGGATAGCTGGACAGCAAAGCCCGGATGGCCGCCGAAACCGTCTGCGGGCGCAGCAGGGGGTTGGTGCTGTGGGTCTGCAGGTAGAAATCGGCCTGGACCTGCTCCGTATCGTAGGCCAGGATCTCGTTCATCGAGGTGTGATCGGCGCGCAGGTGTTCGGGGCGCTCCAGCACGAGCACCTGGGGAAAATCACGCCGGAGCCCGGCGATGACCGGCGGGCTGTCGGTATCCACCACTACCTGGGCGATCTCCGGGCAGGCCAGCAGAGTTTCGACGATGTGCTGGTAGAGCGGCTTGCCTGCCAGCGGGCGGTAGTTTTTACCCGGCACGCGCTGGGAGTGGTGACGCATAGGGATAAGAGCCACAAGTTTGATCATTCTGCTTTTTCTATCCATTCAAGCGTGAGGGGCTTCATAGAGCACTTTCCCTTTGTGCATGATCTCTTGGATGAAAAAATCGCCCTTATCCAGACGATCCTGAACCTGCTCGGGAGTTCGAACGAGTAAATCGATCGGGAAACGCGGGTCGATTTGGTTGAGAATCTCGGCGGATTTGGCCACACTTTTTCCCTGGAATGGCAGGATGACTAAAATATCCACATCAGATTCGGCAGATGGCGTACCTGTCGCATAAGAGCCAAACAGGATGACTTTTTGAGGCTTGTACATCTGGACCACTCGGCGATTAAATTCCTGGATTGTATCAAGCTCTATCATTTGATTCTCCTCACCCTAATAAAGCAGACCATGCCATCTGCTTTATCGATCTGGATTGACCCGATCATAATTTATTGGACGGACTTCCCGCTCTGACACATTGGTATGATAACGCAAATTGCGCGGGTAGTAAAACGTCTGGCGAAGCTGATCGGTCAGCGGGCCGGGATGGCGAAACCCCTGGTAGGCGCCCCAAAATTGGGCCAAGCGAAACCACAGAATGCTTTTAAGATTGGGAAGCAACACACGCTGGTGGGCGGCGTGCCAACCATCGCTGAGGACGTTGCCCGGGTACAGGCCGAGAAAATCCAAAAGGTTGAAGCGCTGCTTGGGGTAGATGTGCTTCAAAGCCATGGCCTCCCGGCGATAACGGTTATAAACCGAGCGAGGCGTCTCGTTGTGGACGTGGATCACTTCCGCCTCGGCGACATAGGCGATGGCATGACCGGCCTCCTGGATCGCCCTGGCCCAGGCGAGATCCTCTAAACCGGTCAGCGTTTCGTCATAGGCCAGGTTTTGCCACAGCGAGCGGCGGATGGCCGCGTTGGCGTTGTTGCAGAACGGGTGCGGCTGGCGGGGCTGAGAGACCTCCGGAAACCAGTGCGCAAAGATTTGATGCTCCGAGAAACGCGTAACCGCATCCCCGCGCTGCTTGCCGTAAGCTAACCCGACCTGTGGGTCGGAGAAAGGCGCCAGCAGTCGCTCCAGCCAGTCGGGGTAAACCGGATAGACGTGGGCGCTGGCGATCACGGCGAACTCACCATTTGCATGAGCCAGTCCGCGGTTAAGCGAGCGACCAAAGGTGAACTCCTGGGGAGCGATGTGCACCACCCGCACAGGGTAGCGGGCAGCGATTTC
>MGNS01000040.1:24095-24492 GCA_001795165.1 Chloroflexi bacterium RBG_16_57_11 | reverse complement strand
ATGATCTCAACCGCCCCGATCGACTGTTGTAAGATGCCATCCAGCAGACGGCCGAGATGGTCGGCTTCGTTATAGGCGCGGATGACAACCGATACCGGTCTGTCTACCTCTCTGGTTAAATTTTCAGAATGCACAAGATTTTTAGAAAAAAAGGTTAAACCGCGCGGGTTGCTCCAGGAGGCTCAGCTTAGTCATAACCAAGGATTGACAACAAATCACCTGCTACTTGAGCAAAGAGCGCATCATGCTCTTGGGTGAAACTACTCCGCCAGCCGCCGACCTTCCCGCTGCGAAAAGTCGGCGAGCGTGAAGGGTCGATGCTATCCTCAAGCACCTGGAGAGCCGACTGGCGATCGATGGCCGGCTTGAAGCCGCGCCTCTGGGCGTGGTCAAACAC
>MGNS01000040.1:23649-24056 GCA_001795165.1 Chloroflexi bacterium RBG_16_57_11 | reverse complement strand
GTATCGCAAGACGAGCACCTCGGGATGCTCCAGCCAGTCAAGATATGGAGTGAAGCGCGCCCGGATATCCGGCAGCAGCTCATAAACCGGCCTGCCGTCGCCGGCTTTGGCTAGCTCCTGCTGCGAGACTCCGGCGATGCTGGCGCGCAGGCGATCGTCGAAGGTGCGCAGCACGGTATGGTAATAGCGGTGGTGAATGTGGTTGGGAGCCATCTCGGCGACATAATGCACATGCGAGATGACCACATCACGTGGGTCGCGTAAGATAAAGTAGGTTGCCACCCCGGACCGGCAGAGCCAATGGACCGCTTCCGGCATGGCATGCACGTGACCATACCCGATATCGCCAGGCAAAAAGCGGTCCAAATCGGCCATGATCTCTGCCAGGCTGCGCTGGCGACCTGTGA
>MGNS01000040.1:16912-23621 GCA_001795165.1 Chloroflexi bacterium RBG_16_57_11 | reverse complement strand
CCGCTATCCACTGCCGGACCCAGGCTGGTGAAGCCATGCATCACCTGCGTGAGCAGGTGCGTGCCGCTCTTGGGAAACGAGTTGGCGAAGAAGACCGGCGAGGCGGATAAACTGCCATAACGCAGGGTCTGCCGGAGGCGCCGGGTGAGGCGGCGCAGCCGGCGCGCCGGCATGGCCAGGCGAAGTTTCAGGTCGGCGCTCAACTTACCAGCGGTAGTCCTTTTCGTATCCCAGGCGGATGAGCAAATCGCCGGCCTGCTCCTTGAAAACAGCCTTATTGGCTTCGGTGAAATGTTCACGCCAGCTGCCGGGCTGTCCTTTGCGAAATGTGCCGGACTTCTTGGGAGCGATAGCCTGCTCTAAGATAGCGATCTCCTGGTGGCGTGGCAGGCGAGGGTTAAAACCGCGTTGAACCAGGTAATCCATGATGCACCCGAGAGCGGCAGGGCGGTCCAGGACCAGATCTTCGAAGCGCAAGCATAACACCGCCGGTTGCTCCAACCAAGCCAGGTAGCCCTCGTACCTGGCTCGTATCGGCGAGAGCTCGGCGCCAGGCTCGTCCACCCCCAGGATAGCGGCGTTGAGACGCTGCTCCATCGTTTGTAAAGTCTCGGTGTAGTAGCGGTGCATGCCGTGGCCGGTGTGCATTTGCGTGGCGTAAAACACATGCGAGACCAGCATATCGCGCGGGTCACGGTAGACGAAGATCGTCGCCCTCCCCAGCTGAGTGAGCAGCGAAACGAAAGGCTGGCAGGCCTTGATATAACCATAACCAAGGTCACCGGGGCGCATGCGGCTCAAGTTGGCCAGCACGGCGGCGTCGGGAAGCTTGTCGTTGACCTCGTCACGGTTGACCGGTGGGAAGCCAGGATTGACGAACGGCCCCAGGCGAGGCAGGCCCTGCACCACCTGGTTGATCAGGTGAGAGCCGGATTTGGGCATGGCGTTGCCCAGCACAGCGGGTGTGCTTTGCAAGGCTGTATGCCCCCAGCGCAGAGCGACGGCGGCACGCCGCACCTGCCAGCGGATGGTTTTAGTTTGAGCTTTCAGTGTATTGTAAAGGTCCATGAAGCCACTAGCGGGGGTTGGTGGGACGAGGCGTGCGGCTGAATTCCACCAGGCCCTTCTCCTGGAGCAGGCTGACCACCTCCCAAACCGCCTGGAAGGAGATATCCAGCTCGATGGCGATATCGGCGACGCTGCGCCCGCCATCGCAGAGCTCCATGATCTCGAACAGGCGCCGGTGGCCTTCCGGGTTCTCCCGGTAATCGATCCAGATGCCAAAGCCCGAGCAGAACACCTCGCCTTTGAAGCAGTTGACTACATATTGGTTTCGCTCCCAGGCCTGGATCAGGCCCAGTACAACGGCCTTCGAAGCTTCCAGGCGCTCCGAGGTGACGATGGCAGGGGTATCCAGGCTGGAGTGGTATTCGGGATAAGGCCAGTCAGGCGAATCTCCTCGCAACACCCGGGAGAGCGAGAGCATAGGCACCCGCACGCCCGGAGCGTTAAACTGGCGCTCATCGTTGTTAATCACCATGCGATAGGGAGCGTGGTAACTCAGCGGGTCGAGGGTAGGCAAGGCAGACATAAAACAGCGGTCGGGCTGGGAGTGCAGGGTAAACGACCCTTGCAAGGCGTGCGACGAGTCATTGCCTAGCATTTCCAGGAACAGCCCGCCGACCATCCTGGGGATCAAGCTTTCGTTGTGGCTCAAATAAGCCACCGATCCAATCGTCTCCGGCAAGATCAGCAGGCGGTAGGTGTAATAGGGCCTGGGGCCCGCCAGCAGCGCCCGGGCGACATCCAAGCCGACCACCACGCCGGTCAAGTCGTCGTTGACCATGGCCGGGTGGCACAGATGAGCGACCAAAACGAAGGCCTCGTCGCTTTCACCGGGGATGACCAGTTCGCCAACCTTCAGTGCCCCCGGCTCGAAGGTGGTCTCGATCACGACCCTGTATGTTTCATCACTTAGCGAATCACGTAATTGCTGCGAGGCGCACAACCCCCAATCGCGCTGGTAGTATTTGAACACAAAGGGAATGGCATTGGGCAGGCGCGGGTGGACGTGAAGGTGCGAAAGCAACTCCTGGCGGCTGACCACGCCGTCAAAGGGGAGCGAATAGGAGACGACGTGGAGCGGGTGGTCGGCGAGGTCGATCAGGCGACGCCCGTCCAGCGTCTCCAGGTAGGCGGCATGGCAGGTCCACTTCTCAGGAACGCGCCAGGTCCAGCACGGCTCACCGGTGGTGTATTCGTGGATGGTCATGCGCCCGTCGAATTCTCCCGCCAGGCGACTCAGCGCCCGGTCGTAGTCATCGGAGACCAGATCCCGCCGGAGGAACCACAGCTCCTGGATCAGATCAATCATAGAAGTCATAAAAGGTCAGCGAACGCCTTTTGCAGGTATACGATCATAGGTTAATATCGCCCGGGGAGGCTGTTTCGCCCACAGAGGTGGTTGCATAGCGGATGGCCCGCTCGAGGTCCATGGCGCGACCTTCGGCCCAGGCGGAGTCAAAAGCAGCGGCGTCTAACTGGCCGCGCAAGGAGGCAACCGTGGCGTCATATTCCAGACGCTCGGCATCCCTCATTGGAACGCGTATATTCTCCCGCAGCTTCTCTGCCGCGCCCAGCAGGCGAACAGCCCGCTCCATTTCCCCCTCACGGTGAGCAATGTAGCCGAAGCATTCCAAAATGTTTGCTACCGCAGCGATCTGGCCCAGTTCCCTCCAGGTATAGATGAGCTTGCGGTAGGCTTCTTTAGACTGTTGAAGATCACCTTTTCCACGGGCAAGATGGGCGAGCTCGCTTTCCATGGCGGCGACGAAAGACCTGGACTTTAGCCGCTGTGCGATTTTGAGTCCCTCGCGGAAGTACATGCGCGCATCTTCTGAGCGTCCCTGATAACGCGCCTCGATACCAAGGCTCAAGAAGATCGGCATGAACATCGGATGGTCGACCTGCTCCAGGCAGCGGCGGATTTCCTGGCGAAGCTGATCCGCCCTGGCCTGGTTTCCGAGGCGGTGTTCGATCCACATCAAAATCGGCAAGGAAATTAATAGCCAGCGCCGGTCATATACCCCACTAAGCGATAAAGACTCTTCCGCCGCCTGTCGCGCGCCTTCGAGATCCCCGTTGATTATCGCCAGAGAAGCCGCCATACCCAGGGCGATGGCCAACCAGAGTTCTTGGCCGAGTTCCCGCTCAAGCGCGATGGCAACTTTGAAGCTCTCCGTTGCAGCAGGGGTATCACCCTGGCTTAAAAGGAGCTGGCTAATCGCGATGCGGCCTCTCGCCCTGGCTCGCAACCGTCGCCGGGACCCGGGTCTTTCCGTCGGCTGTTCCTCTACCCGAAGCAGCAGGTCTTTCAACCAGGTAAAGGCCTGGAGGCGATCATCGGCGCGAAAAACCCAGAAAAAGATGATGTTGCCGGCCAGGAGCAGTGTATCTTCTGGTCGCCCTTCCTGCCCCCATTCAATCGCGGCGCGGAGGTTGTCATAATCTGCAGCCAAACGGTCGAACCACTCGAAGGCTTGACTGCCGAGCAGACCGGGTGCGGCCTGCCCGGTAATCTGCAGGAAATAATCAAAATGCCGGTCACGCATAGCTGCCGTTTCACCGGATTCGATCAGCTTGTCGCGGGCATACTGGCGGATCGTCTCCAGCAGCGCGTAGCGCGCTTGATCTTGAAACTCCTCCATCCCCACCAGTGACTTATTGACAAGCTGTTCCAGCAAGGTCAAAACATCGAGGTCCGAGCATACCGCATCGGCGGCTTCGAAGGTCCATCCGCCTACAAACACCGAAAGCCGGCGCAGCAGGAGACGCTCCGGCTCAGTTAGCAAGTCATAGCTCCAATCGATCATGGCGCGCAGCGTTTGTTGGCGGGGCAGGGCAGTGCGGCTGCCGCCGGTGAGCAGGCGGAAACGGTCATCCAGGCGTGCAGCGATCTGTTCCACCGTGAAGAGCTTGATGCGCGCCGCGGAGAGCTCCAAAGCCAGAGGGATGCCATCCAGGCGCCGGCAGACCTGGGCAATTGCCGCCAGGTTACCAGCGGTCAACGTAAAATGAGGATTGACGGCAGTCGCCCTCTCGACAAAAAGCTGGGCTGCCTCGGAGGACGACAGGGCTTCAGGCGTCAAGTCATCAACCGTCGGCAGCGAGAGCGAGGGCACATGGTAGGTGACTTCTCCCGCGATGCCCAGCCCCTCCCGGCTGCTGGCTAGAATCTTGACCGAGGGGCAGAGGCGCAGCAGGTGATCCGCAAGCTGTGCGCAGGCGTCAATCAGATGCTCGCAATTATCCAGAACGAGCAGCAGGCGCCTGTGGTGAAGATAGCTTGTGACCAGGTCGAGCAACAGAACGCCTGGCATATCCCCCAGCTCGAGCGCGCTGGCGAGGGCGGGCAATACCATTTCCGCCTCCGATAATGGAGCCAGCTCAACCAGCCAGACTCCATCCAAAAAATCGGGCAGCTCATCGGCGGCAACCTGTAAGGCCAGGCGTGTCTTGCCTGTGCCACCTGACCCGGTCAGGGTGACGAGACGAGCGGTGGACAGCAGGCGCTTTGTTTCTCCGATTTCACGCTCGCGCCCGATGAAGCTGGTGAGCTGGATGGGCAGGTTGTTCGGGTAGGCGTCGAGCGATTTAAGCTGTGGAAAAGCCGAAGGTAGAGCCGGATGCACCAGCTGAAATACATGCTCCGGACGGATCAAATCCTTAAGACGGTGTTCGCCTAGATCGAGCAACGATGTGCCCGTGGGCAGGCCATCACGCACTAATTCAGCGGTTGAATTCGAGACCAGCACCTGTGTCCCATGGCTGATGGACATGAGGCGGGCCGCGCGATTCACGGCTGAGCCATAGTAATCACCGGAGCGAGCCTCCGCTTCACCAGTATGCACGCCCATGCGCACACGCAACGTCTGGGGCTGGATTTCTATCCAGGGGTCGGCCATCAGCGCTTGCTGTCCAGCCAGGGCGGCTACGACTGCGCCAGCTGCGGTTTCGAAAGCAGCATGACAGCCATCCCCGGTGGTCTTGACGATATGACCCCGGTTCGATTCCACAGCCTGGCGCAACATGAGGTCATGGCGGGCAAGCACCGGTTTCATTGCCTCGGGATACTGCTCCCAAAGGCGGGTACTGCCCTCAATATCGGTAAACAAAAATGTGACTGTACTTGCTCGGTTAGTATCCATCTAGCGATCCTCAGGCCGGTTCAACACCAGCGACCAGGGATCCTCGGCCAGAATACGATCGGCGGCGCGGACAAAATCGGCCAGGCGGCAGACGGTGACCCGACCGTAGTTCAGCGGAGCAGAAATCCATTCGTCACGCGCCTGCAGATCCGCTACTACCGGGTCCAAAGTAAGCTGAGGGTTCAATTCCAGGTCACGCACGAACATGCGGTAGGTACGGGTCTGCCAGCCGTCGGGCGTGCGTACCTGGCCGGAGAAATCCTTCCAATAGCGGTAAGGGACGTCCGCACGCTGCTCGCAGTAGTGGAACATAGATGTGGCGCGTGAGTCTGCCCCCAACAGAAGCAGCTTGAAGTCCAGCTCCAGCATGCGCTCGAAGGCCGAGCCAGGATCGAAGGCCGAGAGGGTATCGCGTTCAGCCAGGTCGGCGGCGTAACGACCGAGGACGGCGACCGATTGCATCGGGTGCGAGGTGCGCAGCGCCTGGGGCTGCCGACGGACGTATTCCGAGAATGCGCCCATGCCCTGCGAGGGCGTCTCAATCGGGTCATAGGGCTCGCCTTTGGCAAAGCCAAAGTTAAAGGTCGGGACGACCAGGGTGCCTTCAGTCCCGATCACCGCCTGGATGGCTTCCAAATACATGCCCACGCCGCCCTGCGGGCGACCCAGATATTGCACCGCCGAATGCACCAGCAGCCCGTCCCTGAGGCGGACACCCAGACCGGTCAGGCAGGAGATGACTTGTTCCTTGGTGACGTCTTGCATGATACGCAATTAGGGGTTAGGAAATTAGGATTTAGGTTGGAATATCCTAATTCCCTAACCTTCATTGTAGTCTTCCCAAATCATGCGAAGCTGGTAGAGCTCTTTTTTCATCCCCAGGTATTCGACTAGCTTGATGATCGGCTCGTTGCCGAGCAAGATCTGGGCCTCGAGCGAATAGACCTTCTGCTCGCGACACCACTCGATCGCCAAGCGCAGCAGCTTTTCGCCGATGCCCAGGCGGCGCACCTTGTGCTCAACCCACATATCCTTCAGCTCGCCGACCATCACCCCGCCCAGGTATTCCGGGACGCGCTTGACCCGGGCGACGATGAACCCCACCACTTCACCCTGATACTCTGCTATGTACAGCACGCTGAAGCGCCCCAGGGTACGGCGGAACATATCCAGCCACAGCTCGCCGACGTTCTCAACCACCGGGAAGGTGTAGGTGTGCTGGCGCAGCAATTGATCCAGCTTGGCGTACATCGAGGCTACAACGGGGAAATCGGCCTCGGTGGCCTGGCGATAAATGACGGCGTCTTCGGTCATAGGCTTATGCTCCGGTGATCGTTGATGGGGTGAGCTTTGTGGACGCGTAATTCATGCTGCGTGGTCCGGCAGTCTTCGACTGCGCAGCACCCTTCGATCGCCGAACTCGTTCGGACACTCAGGGCGCTGCTCCGCTCAGACCGCCTGAAAAATAAATCAGAGGGGACAGGAAATCCCGGCTGATGCAG
>MGNS01000040.1:13540-16878 GCA_001795165.1 Chloroflexi bacterium RBG_16_57_11 | reverse complement strand
GAAAGTGCGTCGCACCTTCTACTCAAAATGACTTTGGATCAAATAGGGAGATGAGCACGGACCTGGGCAGGCCATTGGGCGGGGTAGAGGCCAAACTGCGCCAGGAAGGCAAAGGCGATGCGCTCCAGGCCAAAAGCCACACAACCGGTGTGCGCCGGCGAGCCATCCGGCAGGCTGATGTTCAGGCTGCGCCCAAAGAAATCCTGATGATAGTTGTACGAGCCAACCGCCAGGGTCGAATCCTTATAGGGCAGGCTGGCGCGGATCTCGAACTTCAACTGGAAGGCGCTTTGAAAAGCCGCCTGCTTGCGGAATTCACCGATAAAGAAGGGATCGTTGGCGCTCTCGACGCGGTACGCCAGCCCGATCGCCTCGAAGAACTTCGCCATGCGCTGGCGGGCAAGCTCGCGGTTTTCCAGCACGAAGTCCTTTGAGCCGACGAAGATGACCTCGCGCATGGTGAAGTTCCACATGCGCTCCAGCGAAGTGAGGTTGATGGCTTCGTAGCGGAAACAGTTGCCAACCGCCGTCGCCACCACCTGCCCACCGGGCAGTGGCTTATCGGCCAGGGCAAAATACAGGTGGTAGCACACCGCCGGGGAGAGCAGGGTCTGGATGGTGTCAAATGAGCCAGGCGGGGTGGTTAGCCCGTGTTGGTCGCAGGCGGCGTGCTGGGAGAACTCGTCGATCACATCCAGGTCTTCGCGCAGGTGGGTGACAAAGGTGAGGGAATGCGGGAAGGCGCGAAAGTAATTCACCCGCTCCAGGTAACGCGCCGGGATCAGCGTGGGGAAGCGATAGGGCGCAGCGTCGAATGAGGCGGCTAGAGAAAGGAACTGGTCCTCGAAAAAAGCGATCAGTCGGGTCAGCAACGGTCCCAGGGTGTAGACGCCATCCGCCTCCTGGCTGACCTCGCCGCGCCTCAGCAGCTCCGGCATTGGGTCCTGGCGAAAAGAAACCGGACGATCCAGGTGATCTTCCAGGATTTGGACCTTGGGCTTGAAAGCACCCTTAGCCATCGAGAGCACCACACGCTGGACTTTACCTTCCAGCTCGGCTGCGGATTGCGCCTCGTCCCACGGCGATACTTCGAGCAGGATATGGTCGCTGCTGACCTGCGCCCGGACGATACGCTCGTCCACATAGGCCAGCTTGGCTTGGATTTCATCGGTCAGATAGTCGGGGATCGAGGTAGCCGGGGCGAATTCAATGCGGGTCGGGTTCCTAGCCCGCTCACTGGACATGGTTGTTAGCTTCCAGATATTTACAGATCTCGGGGACGCTGATCAATTGGGCAATGGTATCGGCATCGATGACGACGCCAAACTGCTCCTCCAACCGCAGCATCACTTCCATGTGACCCAGAGAATCCCATTGCGGTAAATCACCAAAAGCCAGGTCCGCGGTCACCAGCTCCGGCGGCGCCTGGATTGCCTCGGCCAACAAAGCCTGCACCTGTGAAGTTAAAGATGGATTCGAACTCATAGGCCACCTTTCCTGTCCACCTGCTCATCCATGTTTGATTTTATATACACCCACCGGCTGGTACTGGGGATCCCACACCCCACCCGGCATGCCCTTCTCATCGGAGCTGAAATAGAAGCTTGCCAGTCCCTCGCGCAGCTCGGCGCAGTTTTTCAACGCGGCAAACAGCTCATCATAGCGCTCATAATTGGACGGCGCATCCGGCGACAGGTCAAAGAGCTGGCGCAAGGAGTGGTCGGTATAGCACCAGCCACTGGAAGCCTCATGCCACCAGTCCTGATCCACCCTGGCCGTTAAGGTAGCCAGCAAGACACCGCCCGGCTTGAGCACGCGCATCAGCTCCCGCACCACAACCTTCAAGCCTTCGGGAGTGTTGTGTTCCAGCGCGGATACCGATACCACGGCGTCCAGCGAGTCGCCAGCGATGTCAACCAGGTGTGCCAAATCCTGGTTGTAGATCAACACGCCACCATCACCCGACGGTGAGCGCAACCAGCCCCATAAATCCTTCGCCTGGGCAACAACCCGTACAGCCCATTTGCGGGCCCAGGAGCCATGCACCGGGCGACGGAAATTACGCAGAAAAGCACGGCCTGAGGGCAACAGGTCCGCCTCAGCGCGCAGGCCACGCACCCGGAAGCGACGTCGAAAGCGCAACGGCAGCGCCTCCCGGCTGAGGCGGTCCACACTGATCACCTGAGCGCCGCGCTTGGCCAGATACCATTGTAAAATGCCGGTCCCGGCGCCCGCATCCATCACCCGCAGGCCATCGCGAAGGTCCAGTAGGCTCAGAATCCAGCACAGGTCGAGGAGATAGTGCCAGCCAAACTCCAGGCCAAGCGTGGTCGCCAGGTGTTTGAGGTCTTCTATAATTATCCGGTTTTGATCCAATAGCTCTACCGATAAAATCTCGATCCTGTCGGAGGCAAGACGGCTAGAGGCTTCCCGATCTGGAATAAGGACCTGCACCTCACCCGGCATCGTGCTTTTCATCCGTCAGGAAAATGGAGCCTTCGCCATTGCCTTCTTTGCTACGCAGACGGGCCTGGCGCTCCAGGCTTTCCCCTGCGATGCCGTCCACCAAAATCTGCAGCGTCGGCGAGTTTTCCGGCCGCAGCGCCTGCCAGGTAAAGTTCGTTAACTGCACATAGCCTTTGCGACGCACGTCTTGAAGATAATCTTCAAAACTCAGCGAAGAACGGAAAAGCTGGTAATAGAGGAAGCGCCGCGCATTGCGCCGGAACTCCGAGGGGACTTCGATACGCTCTGCGCTCAGAAACTGTTCCGCCATCTCCAGATAATCAGCCGGGGTATCCGGGGAAAAAACCATCGGGTATTGTGTGTAGCGCGCCTTACCGCCGCATAATACCGGCGCGCCCAGCAAAACTGCCTCCATGCCGATGGAGGAATTGTAGACCAGGATAAACTTCGAGCGCTGGATCAGCTCATAGGAGCTGAGGTACTCCTGTGAATCAATGAAGACAACGTTGGACAGCTTGTTCAGCCCATTGGCGGCGACCCAGTCGCGCACGCTCTCCCGGCTTTGCTTGGCTGTACCAGGGCGCATTTCGTCGGGATGGGCGCGGATGACGAACAGCGTCTCCGGGTGAGCGCGGATCAGCTCGAGCACACGATCCAGCCAGGCAAACATATGCGAAAACACTTTATTAGCGTGCACCTGACTGGTGTCATAGACCACATTGGTGAACACCGGCACGATTTGGCGAAACCGGGCGGCTTTATTCAAGAAAGCCTGGTCCAAGCCACGCATTTCAGGCCAAAAGCGGATGCCGGCCATGGTGAAATGGCCCTGGAAGCGCTTCTGGAGGTAATCATCCAGGCGGGCGTCTTGC
>MGNS01000040.1:4125-13474 GCA_001795165.1 Chloroflexi bacterium RBG_16_57_11 | reverse complement strand
AATGCTGAGAAGCGCTGAAAACCGACTTCGAAAGTGATGACGCGCAAGCCGCGCGCTTGCGCCACCCAGCGCGCCGTGGCTTCGGGGTACATGATTCCATTAAAGATCACCGCCGCCGAAGGTTTCGTCTGATCGAGAAAAGCCGAAAATTCCTGGGCGATATTGTAAGCCGAGAGAATGTACTGGCGCAACAGGTAGCATGTCGCATCATCGTCTTGGAGCGTGTGGCGGCGCAGCGCCCAACGCAACGATGGTAGCACCAGACGGCCAAGCGGGATTGACAGGCCTGGCGTCACCAAGGGTCCTTTAGCGGTCTTGTATTCAAAAGCGTTCAGCTCGTCGACACACAGGCCCTGGAGGGCTGCGACCAGCTCGGGGTCAGGCGAAAAGTGGAACCAATATACCTCCGCGCCGGTGTACAGACGGCGCGACTGGCGGAGGCAGGCTTTGCAGGGAGGAGCTTTGCGATAATTCTCCCGGTTCGTGCCAAGCACGCAGTGGCTCATACCAGATTGACAGACGAAATGGCGCACCGGGACCCCGGATAGACGCAACGACCAGCTGGTTAACAGGGCGAAGGCTGCATTCTGGCTTAGGCCGGTAATACGCGTGGAGGCATTGAAGAAAACCACCGGTTGCGCGAGGGAGGTCTTGGGGATATGCACCGCGACCTGGCGCGCCAAACGGATGACGCGCAGGTGGTTGCGCCAGCCACCTATCCTGGACCACAGGTTCTGTTTAGGCATGAAGTTCGCTCGATGCTCGCAATATTGGAAACCTAATGGGTGATCCCAATCTGGCTGGCAAAGTAGGCTTCAGAAAGCCGTTGAATGGCGATCAAAAAGCCCTCACCGCCGCGCTGGTGGCCGCGCCAGATCTCGGGGATCATGGTGCCATGATATTCACCCAACACACGGAAGAAGTGTATCCAGTCGATGACGCCTTCGCCGATCTGCAAGCCTTCGCCATCCAGCCCGGCGCCATCCGAAAGGTGCAGATGACCGATATAGGGCAACGCGAGCGCTAATTGCTCGTAAAAATCCACATGCGCCCAGTTGCAGTACAGCTTATGGTGTGAAGAATCGTAACAAAACTTCAATCCCAGCGGAGCGACGAAATCGCGTATCTCCCGGACATCCATGAAGGCATTGGTCAGCCATTGCCCACCAAAATACCAAGGATGAGGCGGCAGGTTTTCGAGCAAAAGCTCCACAGCCTGGTAATCCAGCTCGCACACCGAGCGGTGCAGGTTCTCGTACAGAGCAGCCTTGTCGCGGATGGGGTGATCCAGGCTCATCGCACCGGGGTGTATAACCACCTTGGGCACCCCGACAAAATGGGGCGCCATTTCACGCGTCAGGTTGATCGTCTTTTGCAACAACTCGCGCGAGGCCTTGCGATGCCGCTCGTCCAGGGAGCAAAGATCGACCAGCGAGCGCTCCCAAAACTCAGGGGCGTGAACAACCAGCTTTAGCGGCTGCGCTGACCCCGGGCTGAAATCATCGCCGGGGTAATGCTCATCCAGATCTTGATCGGTGAAGTGAAACTCCAGCATGCGCGGCTGGTAGGCGAGCATATTGGAAAAATCGCGGAAGCGGACGGTGAAGCCATACTCCATAGGCAAGACATGCTCGACGTCCAGGGCGATCTCCACACCTAAATCGCGGTCGAGGAACGGCTCATCCTCATCAATCACACGCCCAGCGGTGCGACCTAACAAACGGGTATAGTTTTGCGGTGAAATGCCCAGCGCCGGACCTTTGACGGCGACCATCTCTGAGGTGACAATTTCGCCTGGGAGGATACGCCGGGCGGCCACCAGGCTCTTCCCAAGCACCTCGCGGTTGAGGATTTCTCCGCGCGAAATGTACTTCTCCTCGCCGGTGCCGAGCGAGATGGCGACCTGTTGGATGTCGCGCACCATCTTCTTGAAGCCTTGCGGCTCCAGGCTGGCGGCATGGTCCGGCCCATCCATGGTGCGGTCGAGGGTCAGGTGGCGCTCAATAATGCTGGCGCCGATCACAGACGCCACGGTGGAGACGGCGATGCCACGCTCGTGCCCGGAGTAACCAACCGGGACCTCGAAGCGGCGTAGCTGTTCCATAAAGCGCAGGTTGATGTCTTCGAAGGCCGCCGGGTAGGTGCTATTGCAATGCAACAAAGCGAACTCGGCCCGGCGCGCCTTCAAAAACTCGACCGTCAGCTCGACCTCGTGCATATGCGACATCCCGGTTGACAGGATCAGTGGTTTAACTTTTTTCACCAGGTGATCGAGCAGCGGCAGGTTGGTCAGGTCAGCCGAGGCGACCTTGTAGGCCGGAACGCCCAGGGTTTCGAGAAAGTCGGCGCTGTCGGCGTCGAAAGCGGAGCACAGAAAAGTGATCTCCTTCTTCTGGCAATACTCCACAATTCGCTCAAAGTCTTCATTCGCCAGCTCCACCTGCTGCAGGATGGGCAGCAGGTAGCGCAAGGTTTTTTCGCCGGCATTGGCGTTCTCCAGGTATTTCCTGGCATACAGCTTTTCCAGATTGCGCTTCTGGAATTTCACCGCATCAGCCCCCGCATCGACTGCCACATCGATCAACTTCAGAGCCAGGTCCAGAAAGCCGTTGTGGTTGACGCCGATCTCGGCGATGATATAGGTTGGCTGTCCATCGCCTACCAGCCGGTCGCCAATCTTAATTACAGGCATAGCGCTTAACCTCCGCTACTTTATCCAAAGTGAAAACCGAGATCCTCAAAGGTGATCTCACCGCTTTCCAGCAAGCGCTCGGCGCGGCGCCAGTCGTCGGGCGAGTCGATATCGATCCATTCGCTGGGATCGATGACCAGCGGAAGGATGCGCTCACCAGTCATCGATGCTTTGTGCAAGATCGTATCTGACCAGACGACATCCACATAACCGGTCTGCCAGAACACCTCGGGTAAAAGCTGGCGCGGCATGTTGTATGGCTCCGGGTATTCAGCGCCGAGCACCGGCGCGCCAAGCAGCGGCTGCATGAACCCGTCCGGACCGATACGCCACATCTTGAACGGGTTCTGGAAGGGTACGCATACCGTACGCACCGAGTCGGCCTCCGGGTGTTCCAACAGACGAGAGATCGCCTGATCGATGTGGCTGAGACGGCGGAAGGGAGAGGTAGGGCGAAGCTGAACGACGATCTCGGGCGAACGACCTTCGTTCTCAGCCAGCCACTCCAGGGCGTGCTGGAAGACGGGCAAGTCGGCGGTGTCGTCCTGCGAAAGCTCTACCGGGCGCATGAAAGGAGTCTGTGCGCCGTAGCCTCGGGCGATGGCGGCGATCTCCTCATCGTCCGTGGATACGATCACGCGCGAGACCAGCTCCGAAGCCAGCCCGGCAGCAATGCTATACGCAATCAACGGATGGCCTGCAAAAAGCCGGATATTTTTACGCGGGATGCTCTTCGAGCCGCCGCGCGCCTGGATGAGGGCCAAAATCTCCATCTTTTACCAGGCCAGCCAGCCGCCGTCTACGATCAGGTTAGCCCCGGTCATGTACGCCGAGGCGTCTGAGGCCAGGAAGAGCAGTGCGCCGTTCATTTCATCCACATCCGCCATGCGACCGAGCACGGCCCGGGCGGAGTATGCCTGGACAAAAGCCTCCGCATGACCGTTATACACACCACCGGGGGTGAGGGCGTTCACGCGGATATTCTGCCCGGCATAATACGTCGCCAGGTAGCGTGTCAATCCTAAGATGCCGGCTTTGGTCACCGAGTAGTAAACCGGCTTGTACCTCGGCGCCTGGCCTGGTTGCTGATAGATGCGTTGATCCGGGCCGGCCAGGCCGTAGATCGACGAGAGGTTGACGATGACGCCTCCACCCTGCTCCAGCATGGGCCGGACGCCAGCCTGGCAGCACAGGAACGCGCCGGTCAGGTTGACCGACAGGGCCTGCTCCCAGGCGACCAGGGGGAAGCTCTCAAATGCGCCTGAACCAGGATGAGAAAACTCGTTGTCGTCTTGCCGCGGGTCAAACTTCGGGTCCAGGGCTGCGCTGTTGACCAGGATGTCCAACCGGCCGAATGCTTCGAGCGCTACGGCCACCATATTCTGGACAGAACCAGGATCGGTCACATCGGCTTGCACCGCAATTACCGGGAAGCCCTCGAAGGACAGTGAGCCAGCCAGCGCTTCACCCGCCAGGAGATTGACATCTGCAATTACCACCTGTGCGCCCGCCTGAGCCATTGTACGGCAGAACTGCGCGCCAAGCAACCCTGCGCCGCCGGTGACCAGCGCAGTTCGACCGGTAAGTCTGAACAAATCAAGCGGAGAGCGCTCAGAAGGATCAGTCATCGGGGAACAACCATTTGGGAACTCTGCGCTGTAACAACCAGACGCTAGCTCCCTGGCAGTGACCCAGGCCCGGCAGCGGGCTTATCCGCCGACGGGCCGGTCATATATAAGAGGTGATGCGTCGAACGAGCAGGCTAAGCAGTTGCAGCAGCGGGTTGTAAGGCTTCCGTCGCCTCGCCGCCGTTCTTATTGTTTACCTGCAACAACAGGCCGCGCTCTTCAAGGAAGCTGACGATCTTGCGCGCGTTCATCCCGGGATCAGCGCTGACCGTATCCAGGGTGATTTCCGGGTTAACCGGTTCTTCGTAGGGGTCGTCCACACCGGTAAAGCCAGTAATCTGGCCGCGGCGGGCGCGGGCATACAGGCCTTTGACATCGCGCTCTTCGCAGACCTCGATCGGAGTGTCCACAAACACTTCTGTGAAGTTCTCGCCCACCATCTTACGCACTTCGTTGCGGGTGGCGCGGTAGGGGCTGATCGCGGCACAGATTACCGTGCCGCCATGGCGCGCAATCTCACCGGCAACAAAGCCAATGCGCAGGATGTTGGTGTCACGGTCTTCGCGGGAGAAACCCAAGCCTTTTGAGAGATGCGTGCGCACCACGTCACCATCCAGGAGGGTGACCTGGCGGCCGCGCTCGAGCAGCAGCGAGGTCAGAACTTCAGCGGTGGTCGATTTGCCCGAGCCACTCAGGCCGGTGAACCAGATGCAGATGCCCTGCTTGTGGCGCGGGGGGTACATCTGTTGCAAAATTTCGGCCGTCTCTTTGCGGGTGAACCACTCGGGCAGGAGCTTACCTTTCGCCAGGTAATCTTCGCGTACCTGGGTCCCGGAGATATTGAAGACGCGCGCTCCCTCAGGCACCTGAGTGACTTCTTCATAGCGGTCTTGGTCCGCCAGATAAACCAGCTCTTTGAACTCGATCGGCTTAACCCCGACTTCGTCTGAATACTGCGCCAGCATCAATTGCGCCTCATATGGCCCATAGAACGGCTTGCCCTGGCTGTCGTTGCCGGGCCCGGCGTGATCGCGCCCGATGATCAG
The DNA here is from genome assembly GCA_001795165.1 of Chloroflexi bacterium RBG_16_57_11. Lineage (GTDB taxonomy): Bacteria > Chloroflexota > Anaerolineae > Anaerolineales > UBA4823 > RBG-16-57-11. The sequence goes on along the minus strand of MGNS01000040.1, from coordinate 8,108 downwards.
GTGGTTGGCGCCGTAATTGCGGCGGATGACGGCATGCCACAGGGCTTCACGCGGGCCGGCCATGCGCATGGCAAGCGGGAAAAGGCTGAGCAACGTGCTCTGCTGATCGTAGTAGTTTTCTGCCAGGGAGCGGTAGACGCGCACGCGGGTGTAGTGGTCCACGTCGCCGGGCCGCGTCAGCCCTACCACCGGGTGGATCAGCAGGCTGCCGCCGATTTCCTCCGCCGCCCGCTTGGTCAGCTCTTCATGGATGCGATGCATGGGGTTGCGCGTCTGGAATGCCACCACGTTGGCATGGCCCAACTGCTCCAGGAGGAAACGCACCTCAGCCGGTGTGCGGCGCAGCTCAAGAAAATCATGGTAAATCGGCAGGTTGATCACTTTCAGGGAACCAGAGACATACACCTTCCCCCAGCGCACCATCTCAGAGACCAGCGGGTGTTTAGGATCGGTGGTGCCCAACACCAGGCGCGCCTCCCGCTGCGGGTCATAGTGGTACACCTCTGCGATCTGCATGATCGCCAGGGTGTTGTTGCGAGCATCGTTCAGGGTGATCGCCTCCCCCCAGGTGGGCATGGCGCTTTCGTCGATCGGCAATGCAACCGGGATCGGGAAGAGCACACCGCTGCTCAAGCGCATCTCGGTGAGCACGCGCTCGTAGTCGGCTTTCCCCATGAACCGGTCCAGCGGCGAAAAGGCGCCCGTCGCCAGGAGCTCAAGGTCGCATAAAGAGCGCCCCGAGATCTGCACCGAAGGCAGCTTGATCGCCCGGGCTAACAGTTCCTGGCGCTCTTCGCCGACAGAGACCAGGTTGACCAGCTTCCCACCATAGGGGCTGATCAAATTTTCATCTTTAGACTTCTGAGGCATGAAATGGTAATCTCCTTCAAGATAATAAGTTCGATTGATAGCACAAGCGGCTATTATAGCAGCTTTTCAAAGATCAACACGCTTGCCTTGGGATGCCGATCTGTGCACCGCCAAGGCCAACCTCAGCCCCTGGATGCCATCCTCCAGGGTGCACAGGGGGAGCTTATCACCCCGAGCCACAGTCAGAAAATGGCGCATCTGGTCGAGGAACAGTGTGTTACGCTCGAAACCCAGTAGGGCGGGGAAATGGCTCCATCCTTCCTGCCCGAGGCGATACAAATTTACCGCGCCGTCAGCGTTATCCCAGCGGAGAGAACCACGCGTCCCGATGACCTCCAGATAGTGCGTTGGTGGGCGCTGGCAGTAATCCAGGTGCAGGCTACCCAACCCACCGCTGGCAAAGCGCAGGCCGATCTCGGCGGTGTCCTCAACGCTCAGCCCAAAATCGCTCAAGCGACCGGTGAACGCCCATAATGCGGCCACCTCGCCGAACAGCCAGCGCAGGTAATCCAGCGGGTGGCACAGGGTCAGAACCACCCCACCGCCCAGGTCACGCCGGGCGCTGTATCCCTGGCGGAAATCTTCCCAGGGATGCCATCCTGGTAGATATTCACCCCAATGAGCATGCGCGGAGACCAGGCGGCCGATCGCCTCCTCTTCGACCAGCCGCTTCACCTGGCGCAGGCCGGGGTGAAAACGAAACTGGTAACCGACTAGGACCTTCGACCCGCTGCGATTGATCGCGGCTTCCAACGCCGGCAGCCTCTCCAGGGAATGCGATACCGGTTTCTCCAGGAACAGGCTACAGCCCGCCTCGGCAGCAGGGATGGCGACTTCCAGGTGCAGCGCGGTCGGGTTGGCGACGATCACGGCCTGCGGACGATGAGATAGTGCTGCCTGCAGATCGGTCTCCACCACATACCCCTTCAGCTCGTCCGCCGCGAGCGTGCTGCGCCCGGAACGGTAGAACAAGATGTCCTGCTCGCCGAGCGCCAGCAGGTTTTGAAAGTGACGGCGACCTATCGAGCCAAAACCGGCGATGAGAATCTTCACGGCGTGGCCTGATACCCCCAGGCGAGTAGCGTTTGATCGGCGATCCGGCGAAAAACCTGGCGGTCGCGGGCGGTGAACAGCTCGAGCCAGGTGCCCTGCCTGCCTTTTTGCAGGGCCTGGGCGATGTCTTGAGCTTTTTGTTGTTGCCATTCGGCATCCGGGTTGTGGGCCATCTCGGCGACCAATGCCTGGCGAAGTTCCTCGTCAGGCGGGCTGGCGTCCAGAAAATCCCAAACGCGGCGCATCTGCTCCCAGGGTTGCTGGAGCAGGTCTTCATAGCGCAGGGAAAGATATCGCTCACCAAACAGCGCCCGGCCCTGCTGGTCTGTTTGGGTAACATTGCGGACCCAGCCCTGGGCCGCGCGGGTGATGCCGTCCTGGGTGAAGATGGACCGCTCGCCGGATAAGAAAGGTCCCGGCTCGCGCACAAACTGGAGGCGAATACGCTGATCTTCCTTCGAGAGCCGTTCAGGGAACTCGATGAAGGTTTGAAAGCGGTGAGAGACTGCGGTGTCGCGCCCGTCACGGACGATATAGACCAGATAGCCGTCGGGATACACCTTGTGCATCAGGCGCACCGCCTCGCCATCCAGCAGGCTGCTGGGGCTCTTATCGCCAACGATGCGCTTCCCCTCCAGGCGCGCCTCCCGCTCGAGGATGTAATCCGCCACGGCGCGCAACAGCACCGGCGATAAATCCCGGCCGTGGTTCCAACGGTTGCTGCCACGCTTCAGCCACTCGCCAACCTCAGGCCCGGCGACCAAGCCCTCGAGCAACGGAGGGCGCGTGAAGAAATGCGCCTGATAGTTGCAGTGCACCTCAGGATGCAGGCGGATCAGGCGGGTCAGCATGGTCGTCCCCGAGCGAGCATGACCGAAGATAAAGAACTTTTCCAGCGGGAAGAAAGTCCTGGCTTCAGCAACCTCCTCCAGGGTGATTGACGGCACTTCCCGGCGGTCGGCCCTGGGTAGCTCGCCACGGCGCAGGAGGCGCAGGGCCAGTGGAATCCTTTGTCTCACAGGATATGGCATAAAGTTCTCTGTAGGACCATCAAAGCGTCACTCACTCATCCGAGCGGTCATCAGCGTGATCAAGCGTAGGGGCGGGACGCTTCAACCGGGGGAGCCGGCGGCGCAGCGGCCAGACCAGGGAGCGACCGCGGGCAACCAGCGCCGCTGCACCGTGGATGTCTCGAGCGTATTGAAATTGCTCCATCGGCGACCGAGCCATATACTCAATCACAGCCGCCTCTTGCGACGAGAGCTCCGCACGCCAGCGGGCTACCGGCGCAGCGCTGATGCCCCGGAATCGATCGGAGAACATCGAATTGCCCGCCCACTGAGCGCCGGCCCGGGTCGGCGCCGCCAGGGATGTGTCCCAGTCGATGTGCAAGAAGTCGGTGAGCTGGCGCAAGGTGGCTTCAGCCGATTGGACCAGGTCCTCGTAGCGCAGGATGAGGTAGCATTCCGCGCCGAAACGCTGTATATTTTCCATTCCGGCGCGAGTTGAGCGCCGCCAGTTGAGGGCGAAGAACTCCGGCTGCCAGTCGGGGTGCTTGCGACGGTAGGATACATAATTATCCCGTGGATCGCGCAGGATGTGAACACAACGCGCTTCGGGCCACCAGGCGAAAATCTGGGCCGCGTAATATTCGTTATAGGGCGATTTCTCCACCCAGCGGCGGGTGGCCGGGGTGGCCAACCCACTCACCTGCCCATAGGCCAGGACAGCCGCGCTGAGTACATCGCCGGGATGCAGGCAGCGTTCTTCCACCAGGTCTCGCATTGCCTGGCGCACCTGCTCGTAGGGGATCTCAGAATAATCCCGGTCCGGAAAACCGGCCTGGCTCGGCACCGGATGCTCGCGGCGCCACTGAAAGATATGGATCAGGGCCTCGTCCGCCAAGGCCAACTGGCCTTTCAGATCCAGCCCGGCCGCGCGCGGCAGAAAGCGCCGGAAGAAGACCGTCTCTTCCGGGTAGACGATCAACTGGGGATGCGAGTCGAAGACGGCCCGCAGCAGGCTGGTGCCGGCCTTGGGATGCCCGCAGATAAAAACCG
>MGNS01000040.1:0-4117 GCA_001795165.1 Chloroflexi bacterium RBG_16_57_11 | reverse complement strand
CGCAAGTCGTCAGGCATGCTCAGCGGTAGAGGATCTTGAACAGGCGCTGGTAGAGCCCGGATAGCACCCGGCGACTCCCGGGCAGGCGCAACAGCCAGTGCTTGCGCCGGCGCTTTCCAGTGGCAGGCACAGCGGAGGCCTCCAACGCCAACCTTAGTCGGCGCGCTTCGGCGATCACCTCGGCGCTGAGGGCGTTGCCCAGGTGGCGAGTGTAGCGCTCAACCGTGGACAAGCGCAGGCAGCCCAGGTCATCCACCGCTTCGTCCAGCTCGATCATCGAGCCCATCAGCTTGCCCGTCCAGCCCGTAGGCAAGGCCTGCAAAATGACCTGCCTGGGGGTGATGAATTGAAAATGGCTGGCCGCGCCAATCGCCTCGCAAACCCCGCCGCCTGGCTTATCCACCCGGAAAACCAGATCCAGATGCTCCTGGGTGGCCTGCAGGTGGGCCTGCGGATCGCGCCCGGTGCTGAGGGCCCAGTCGGCCTCCCAGGCATCGGGGATGCGCCGCTGGCGGGCGACGGACAACCCCGGAGCGCCTTGCGCGGCCAGCTGGTCCAGGCTCCGGCGGGCATGCCCGGCGGCATTGCGCACAGCGATCCCGCTCACCATCCCGGCCTGAGGGAAGCAATCCAGAATTTCAAGCTGCGCCTCCAGCCACCTGGGATAGAAAAATACGTCATCGTCGGAATAGGCAATCACCTCGCCTGGAGCGGCGTTGAAAAGCACACGCAGGGCGTCGACCTTGCCGAGGTTGCGCTCCGAGAGGATCAAATAATCGACCTGGCTCTGCTCCTGCATCTGGCGCAGGTAGCTCACCACTTCTGGGCAACTGGCGTTATCGAAGACCATCAGGTCGTGCGGAGTGGTGGTGTGAGCCATCAGGCTGGAGAGGACTAAACGGAGCACCTCCAGGCGGTGCTCAAAATATCCCGCCAGGTTGGGGATGTAGGTCACCATGGCCAGCGTGATGCGGGCCGGGCGGTAGTCGGTGACCTGGCCGCGCGCCGGGTTGATGCCAATGCGCGCCATGGTTACCCGTACAGCTTTCTGCGCATGCGCCGGAAACGTCGTGTCACGGCGCCGCGCGTTCCGCGCAGGCTGCCATCCTTGGGCATCAGCGCGCGCTCGATCCGGCGCACCAGGCGGGTGATGGTCAACGGCGGGCGTTGTATACGACCATCCTTTAGCTGCCGGTCGGCGTCCAGCACCATGTACATGTTCGCCAGGCCGCCGGCTTTGGCCATGTTCTGCTGGCTTTCCTGGTGGTCGTAATGCGGCCGGCCGCCGGGCAGGTGGCTGTAGTCGTGGCTCTGGTGGACGATCGTCACCGAGGGCGTGCCATCGATCACCGGCCAGCCCTGCTGGCGGGCGTGATAGATCATCCAGTTATCCCACCCGGCGCGGCCGATGGCGAATTCGGGCATCTCCTGGAAGGCCGAGCGGGGGAATACGAAGTAATCGCTGCCGGCCGGACGATGTAGCTGGCCGCGCGCCTGCACGTCGGTGCGCAGGCGCATCTCCCAGCCGTGCGAAAAGTCGAGCAGGTCGAGCACATCCAGGTCCCAACGCTGGCCGATGAGCAAAAACGGCCCGTTGACCTGGGAAGCGATTTGACGGGTGGCGTCGAGGAGGTCCTGCAGGAGCAAAATGTCACCGTTGACGTAGGCCAGAAAGGGGCTGTCACTGGCCTGGCGGGCCAGCGCAAAGATCGAATTGACCAGCGGTGTGCCGGTGTCGGTGCGCAAAACATCGGTCAGCAGTCGCACGCCATATTCCGCCGCCACCTCCGCCATGCCTGGCTCTTCACCGACCAGCAACGCCTCCACATCCGGTCCCAAGCCCAGCCAGGACTGGATGGCATTGCGCTGGATGACGGCGATGGGCGGGTTGGTGAACGGTTTCGGCGCCGAAAATACGGTCAGGTACGACACGGTTATCACTTACCAGCCTGGCGCCGCTCGTCCACCTGCAGGTAGTGCTTGTGCTGTACCTGGGCATTTAGTGCCAACAGCTCAGGCTCACGCTCAAGCAAGGACACCACCTCCAGCCAGGAGAAATCATCTCGTCCGGGTAAGCGAGCATAGATCTGGCGCAGCAATTCCAGGTCCTCGGCGGTGTCGACGGTCAGGCGCAAGTTGCCCAGATCTTTTTCGTGATGCACCAGGAGAATCTTGAAGCGCTCTTGATGGTCATAGAAATAGGGCATGACGTGCTCGCGCTGGTGCGGCAACTGTGCTTCTCTCCAGACCGTCTGCAGGTCCTGGAAATTGCACACCTCCGTGTCCAGCCCGATGGGATAGGTGCGCCCCCAGGGTGGCGGCAGGCGGTTGGCGCAAAATACATAGCTGCCCGGCAGGCCGGGATTTAGGCACTGCAGATACGGCAAGGGAGCACCACGGAAGGCCTCTACGGTGCGATCGATGACCTCGGGGTCGATCAACGGGCAATCGGCGGTGATACGCACGATCGTTTCCGTTCCAGACCAGCGCGCCGCCTGGTAGTAGCGGTCGAGCACATCGTGCAGGCTGCCGCGATAGAGCGGGTAATCCTGGCGCTCACAATAATCCGCCAACGGATCGTCATCCGGCTCGGTCGTCGTGGCGATGATGACCTGGTGGATAGTCTTTGCCCGCCTGGTACGCTCGACAACCCGCCTCAGCATCGGCTGACCGGCGAGATCGAGCAGCACCTTGCCTGGCAGGCGTGAGGAGCCCATGCGGGCCTGGATGATGGCGACGGTGTGGGGTCTATACGAGGTCAATTCTGCGTTTCCTGCCCTTCATGCCGAGGGTGCGAGCAATGCGATAGGCTTCAAAAAGCCAGGGGAAATTTTTTGCCCAGTCGGCGCGCCCCTCGGCCAACCGTCGGGCGTTGCGGCCGATCTCGGGCAAGCGGTGGCGCTGCTCGACGGCCTGTAAGATAGCACCCGCCAGCGCATCCGGATCACCCAGTGGAAACAGCCAGCCATTCTCACCGGGAGTCACCCACTCGCGATTGCCGGGGATATCCGAGACCAACACCGGGCAGCCACAGGCCATCGCCTCCAGCAAGGAGATGGAAGTGCCGTCGCTGTGGGTGGCGGCCAGATACAGGTCGGCGGAGTGATAGAAGCGAGGCAGGTCGGCATAGGCAGCCTGCCCGGGAAAGAGTACACGGGGGGAGCTATCCGACCCCAGCTCATCGAGCAAGCCGCTGCGGGAGAAGATCTGGCGCAGCAGGCCAGCCTGCGAGCCATTGCCCAGCATGACCAGGCGCAGCTCGGGGCGCTCACGGGCGACCTGAGCGAAGGCACGGGCAATTGTCTCCACGCCGTAGATCGGCTCCCAGCTGCGCGTAGAGAGTAAAGTAAACGGCTTCCCGACTTCCGATGGGGATTGCTCCGCCCTCGCCCAGCGGTCGCCGGGAGTGAAGTGCTCCAGGTCGATACCCCAGGGGAAGGTCACAATGCGATCGGCGGCCATGCCGTATGAAACTGCAAGCTGGCGGATGATCTCGCAGTCACCGATCATGGCGGCGCTATGCCGCAGTGTGAAACGGGTGGCCCAGCGCCAAGCGGCGTTGCGCCCCGCATCGTGGAGCAGGTCATAGCCCCAGGACATGCTGACCAGCGGCTGAAACCCGGTCAGGGCAGCCAGGAAGGCCGAGCGCTGGATCGGCCCGGCGTGGAGGATGTCAGGTTGAATGCGGTGGATGACCTGTTTCAACTCATACCAAAGTCTTGGGCCATCCTTCAAGCTAGCAGGGGCTTTGCCGCCGCTCCAGGCGACGATCTCAATCTCCGGTGGGAGCGCCCGGTCTTCGAGCTGTGGACCGCGCCGCTCCAAACGCAGGTAATAGATTTTGTGATCGCTCTTTGCCAGCGCCGAGAGGAAGCGGTGATCGTGAGTGGTATAGTCGCGGGAGAAGTAGAGAATTCGCATCTAGGGTGTCACGTGCCATGTGCCACGTGTCATGTGTCAGGTGCCACGTGTCAGGTGCCATGTGTCATGTGTCAAGTACTATCCATCAGGTGGGGTTAGGACCTTGGCTGGGTCGAGGCTTCAGGGAATGTTTAAAGCCACCAATCAAGGCTTTTGTCTTTTCGGCCTGTGTATAGAGCTTATTAAAGGTCTCGTC
>MGNS01000039.1:4635-11058 GCA_001795165.1 Chloroflexi bacterium RBG_16_57_11 | reverse complement strand
GAACGCTGCTCAGGCCCGCCGTTATTTCGAAGGGCATATTGATGCTGCCTTTTCTTTGCTCACGATGGTCAAATCCCGTTCTTGAGAAAGCCATGGATTATCTCAATTCACGCTTTGACAAATCCCCCCTTCCATGCTAAAATCCATCCGGTTAGCAAGGAAGTTTGAACCCGGGTGTTGTTACCCGGCTTATGATCGGATCATGCGGTACGTACGGATTGTTGCAATTCTAACCCGGCCGGCAAACTCCACGGCTGGGTGTTTTATTTTGGCTATAATTCGCCCGGCGATTTATCGCCCGCCATTATTCACCGGGTATTCCCGGTATATCAAGAAGGTTTTAGAAGATGAGTAACAGAAAACTGAAAATAGTCCCCATTGGGGGCCTTGGGGAAATTGGCAAGAATATGATGGTCTACGAGTGGGGTGAAAACATCCTGGTCGTGGACGCCGGGCTGATGTTTCCCGAAAATGACATGCTGGGGATCGATTACATCATCCCCGACTTCCAGTATTTACTGGATAAGCAGGATTGGATCCGCGGCGTGGTCATCACCCACGGTCACGAGGATCACACCGGGGCAATCGCCCACCTGATGGAGCGCATCAGCGCCCCGATTTACGCCACTCCGCTGACCCGCGGTTTGGTGGAAGCCAAGCTCTCGCGCGGCGGCTTAATCAACAAAGTGCGCATGTACACGGTCCAGGCCGGCGACTCGGTCTGGATTGGCCCGTTCCAGGTGGAATTTTTCCACATGTGCCATTCCATCCCAGACGGGGTGGGCCTGGGCATTACCACCAACGCTGGCCTGGTGATCCACTCCGGTGATTACAAATTCGACCATACCCCGGTGGATGGCTGGCCAACCGACTACGCCAAGCTGGCCGAGATGTCCAACCGCGGCGTGCTGGCTTTGCTGGCCGATTCGACCAACGCCGACCGCCCCGGCTGGACTCCCTCGGAGAAGGTGATCGACGCCGCATTTCGCGAGGTCTTTCGGAACGCCAGCGGGCGGATCATCGTCGCCAGCTTTGCCTCGCTGATCTCGCGCATGCAACAGGTGGGCAACGCCGCCATCGAGCACAATCGCAAGATGGCCTTTGTCGGCTCGAGCATGATCGAGAACGCCCGCATTGCCCGCCGCCTGGGCTACCTGGAGCTGCCCGACGACCTGGTGGTTCCGCTGGAGCAGGCCTTGAAGATGAAGCCGCGCGAAGTGGTGCTCATGTCCACCGGCACACAGGGCGAGCCGACCTCGATCATCGGCCGGCTGTCGATGGGCTCCAACAACCACTTCGATCTGGTGCCCGGCGACACCGTTGTGCTCTCCTCGCACCCCATTCCCGGTAACGAGGAAAGCGTCGGGCGCACGATCAACCGGCTGTTCCGGCGCGGCGCCAACGTGATCTATGAGAACATCGCCCCGGTGCACGTATCCGGACACGCCAGCCAGGAGGAGATGAAGCTGCTCTTGCACCTGGTCAAGCCCAAATACTTTATCCCCATCCATGGCGAGCTACGCCATCTGCACCAGCATGCCAACATCGCCCGGCAGGTAGGCCTGCCCGGCGAGAACATTGCCGTGATCGAGAACGGCTGCGTGGTGGAGTTCGAAGATGGGCAGATGCACGTCGGCGAGCGCATGCCGGGCGGTTATGTATTCGTGGACGGCGCCGGGGTGGGCGATATTGGGCCGGGCGAGGTGCGCGAGCGGGAAGCCCTGGCGCGGGATGGCGTGGTGTTGGTCAACCTGACCCTCGAGCGAAACAACTCGCGCCTGACTGAAGATCCGGAAATCATCACCCGCGGCTTTATCCACAGCCGCGCTGGAGACGACTTGCTCGACGGGGCGCGCGAGATCATCCGCGAGGCGGTGCGCAATGGCAACGGCAACCTGCAGGTGGACCTGCAGCAGGCGCTGAAGGCGTTTCTTTATAACCGCACCAAGCGCCGCCCGATGATCTTTGTCACACTCAACCGGACCTAGCATTTTAGCGGGGGCGTGGCCGGTAGAGCCAGCCATGCCCCCACGGTTTTAATCTTTCCACCCTTGCTCGCCCACCAGAGGGACGAAAGCCACCGGAATGATGCTTTCGTAGTCAAAGCGCTCGCCATGGCGCGTCCAGCGCTCGAGCACCTGCCCGCCGCGGCTGCCCACCGGGATGACCAAACGCCCGCCGTCCTCAAGCTGGTCGAGCAGGGGGCGCGGAATGTTGGGCGCCGCGGCAGTGACGATGATCCCGGTGTAGGGGGCGAAGTCCGGCAGCCCTTTCGTGCCGTCTCCGGTGTGCACGTGCACGTTATCGAGCCCCAGTTCTTGCAAGATACCGGCAGCGTAACGGGCCAGGTTGGCGTAGCGTTCAATGGTATGTACCTGGCGCGCCAGGCGCGCCAGGACTGCCGCCTGGTAGCCGGAGCCCGTGCCGACTTCCAGCACCATCTCATCCCCGCGCAGCTCCAGCAGCTCGCTCATCAAGGCCACAATGTAAGGCTGCGAAATGGTCTGCCCGTTACCAATCGGTAATGGGCCATCGGCATAGGCTAAATAGCGGTATTCGGGGGCGACGAAGACATGACGTGGCACATCCCGCATAGCCTCCAGCACGCGCACATCCCGCACGCCGCGCCGGACGATCTGCGACTCCACCATGTGTTCACGCTCGGAGGCGTACAACCCATCCTCCACCGTCATAGTTCCCTGTAGTGGCGACTTCAGTCGCTCTGCTCCACACCCGGCGACTCGCCTCGCCACCACCACCCCCGTAGTGGCGGCTTCGGTCGTCTTATCTCCATACCCGGCGACTTACATCGAAACCACAACCTTACAATCAGTCTTTCAGCGCCGCGGCCAGCTCGCGCCAATAACGATCCCGCTGGCCGGGGACGAAGGGCAGGTATAGGCCAAGCCGGTCGACCAGCCCCCCATAACGCTCCAACAGCTTTTCCGGTAGCTCGGCCGGACTGCACACCACGGCAAAATCCCTCAGCATCTCGTCGCTCACCAGGGCGGGCATCTCGCCCCACTTGCCGAGGCGCGCCAGGCCGGACAGCTTTTCGGCGGTCTCACCCCAGCCGTGCAGGTCCATCACCGCCCGGTAGGACGGGGTGGAGGCGTAGAAGGCGATCTGCGAGCGCACCAGCAGGTCCTCATCCGAGGCGGTGACGGCGAAAGCGGTAACCGAGATTTTTATATCACCCCGCAGGCGACCGCTCTTTTCCAAGCCTTGCTGGACGGCCGGCGTCAACACCTCAGCCAGGTAGCGCCTGGAGTGGAAGGGGTGCACCAGGAAACCCTGTGCCTCCTCGCCAGCCAGCCGCGCCAGCCCGGTGTTCACCCCGGCGATATAGATCGGGATACCCGGGTGCTGGATGCGCCCCGGGTTGAAGAACGGCGACATCAGGGTGAGCTTGTAATACTCGCCGCGGAAATCCAGCGGGGTACCGGTCTGCCAGGTGTTCCACAGGGCGCGGATGGCGCCGATCTGCTCGCGCAGCTTGCCCACCACCGAATCGGGCCACGGCATGCCGAAGCGCCGCTCGACGTGCGCCTTCACCTGCGTCCCCAGGCCGAGGATGAAACGCCCCCCGGAGGCCTGGGCCAGGTCCCAGGCGGTGTAGGCCAGCGTCGCCGGGCTGCGGGCGAAGGCGATCGCCACCGCCGTGCCGAAGCCCAGCCCTCGGGTGTGCTCGAAGGCCAGCGCCGCGGGCAGGAAGGGGTCGTGCAGGGTCTCAGTGGACCACAGCGCCTCGAAGCCGGCGGCTTCGGCCGCATGGGCGATCTCGGGCACAGAAGAAAGCGGAACGGGGGGCAGGGCAGCATCAAGTAGCATGTGATCAAATCCGAGCTAGTCGAGAAATTAAAAAATATCGATATCTTTATTAGATCTGCTGCAACAACCTTGCTTGAGCAATTTCACGCCGGCCTATAGGCCGAAGTTGAGATCGAAATAAAGAGACTACAGCAACAGTCTCCCCGTCCAAGGTGACAAACTCGACCTCATAACCCTGGTTGTCACCGTGGTCATCATCGTGGACCAGGACTACGGTGCTGAGGTCACCTCGTTTTAACCCATGTTCTGGCAGATCGGTTGTCAGAACGACATTATCCAATTCACTGATCACTTTGGCCTCCTTTGCAGGGGGTAAGCCGTTACAAACTTCGGATGGCTTTCACTTTCATCGATAAACCATACTGAACGGATCAAAGCCGTTCTGCCATCTGGTGCATATATTTCACCTTCAATTATATAGCGTTTGCCGAAAGGCGAATCTTCAATCTCGGCAACGAGATTATCGGCAGCATGATTTCGAAGGGCCTGTGCAAGAATCTGCCAGGCATCAACCGAAAAACCGTAGCGAGTGAAAAACAAGGCCTTACTGCGACCATCACGGTGAGTAGGTGAGTATTGGAAAGAAGATATTCTGTGATCTTGGCTTTGGGGATAGTAGCGTGCTCTAAATTAGGCAGCCTCACGGAAAAACCTGCCTTATCAAAACAACAAATACGCCATCACCCAGTTGGTGGTGGCCACCAGCGCATCGGTATGGGTGCGCTCGTAGTTGTGCGAGGCATCCACCCCGGGGCCGATCAGCGCCACGGCCACGTCTCCGCCCGCCCTCCAGAAAGCCTCGCCGTCCGAGCCATAGCTGGGGTAGATATCCACCTTGTACGGGATGTGGTGCTCTTCCGCCAGCCTGCGCAGGCGCTGGCTCAGCCCGTGATGGTAGGGGCCGCCCGAATCTTTGACGCACAACGTGGCGTGGAACTCGTCCGAGGTCTGCCCGTCGCCCACCGCGGCCATGTCCACCGTCAGCAGCTCGGTCACCTCCGGCGGGAAGCCGGTCGCCGCGCCGTGCCCGACTTCCTCATAGTTGCTGAAGTGCAGGTAGGTGGTATGGGCCGGTTTCAGGCCGGCACCGTGCATGGCCTTGACCGCCGCCACGGCGCAGGCCACGCAGGCCTTATCGTCCAGGAAGCGCGAGCGGATGAAACCATTGGTCACCTCGACGCGCGGGTCGAAGGCCACGAAATCGCCCACCTGCACTCCAAGCAGGCGCGTCTCGTGTTCCGAGCTGGTCAGTGCGTCTAGGCGCACTTCCATATTCTCGTCGTTGCGCTCCATTTCGGTGGTGGCGTTGCCGTGCACGTGGGCAGAGGCCTTTTCGATCAGCAGCGAGCCGCGCAGCGTCTCGCCTCGTTGGGTGTAGATGATGCAGCCTTCGGTCTCCACCGAGTGCCACACCAGCCCGCCGATGCGGGTCAGCTTCAGGCGGCCGCTGGGCTTGATCTCCTTGACCATCGCCCCCAGGGTATCGGCGTGCATGGTCAGGGCGCGTGGCGCGTCGGAGCGCTCCCCGGGCCAGAGGGCGATCAGCGCACCTTTGCGGTTGAGCGAGAGTGACAGCTCGGGGAACGCCGCCAACGCCTGGCGGATGTGCTCAATCGCCAGGTGGGAATATCCGGTCGGGCTGGGCATGTTGAGCAAGCCGGTCAAGAAAGTTACCAGGTACTGCGTGTCGAGTGTGGGTAACGTCATCAGATTCCTGTCCAATGATAAGGTTCGCCGCCTGGGTCAGGCCGGGGCGGGCAGGTTCTCGAAGACGGCGATCGTGCTGCGCCAGCTCTCCGGGATCGGGATGGTGCTGCCAGTGCGGTAATCGTAAGTGACCAGGACCGTGGAGCCGTTGACCAGCTCAGTTCCATCCGCACTGTCCAGCAGGCTGTACTCCATCCTCAGGCTCTTGGTGCCCAGGTGCGCCACGCGCACGCCGACGCGCACGGGCTGCCCGAAGATCACCGCCTTGCGGAAGTTCAGGTGGGCGTCGGCCAGGATGATGCCGATGTCGATGAACGAGCCGCTGGTCCACAGCCCCAGGTGTGCGATGTAGCTAATGCGGGCCTGCTCGAAATAGGTCAGGTAGCGGGCGTTGTTGACGTGCCCCTGGGGGTCCAGGTCGCCGTAGCGCACTTCGATTGGGTGGTAATAGTTGAAATCCGCCATAGGGTGATTATACCCGACCCTCTTTGCCGGGGGGATTTGTTTCAAGGGAAAACAAAGGGGAACAAAGCAAGGGGCGGAACCTCTGATTTCGCTGACGGGGATGATTGCGCTGATAATGCCCCTCACCCCGGCTCTCTCCCTTTGGGAGAGGGTGAAGACAGGCGGAAGATTCGTCCCGCGGGGGAAATGAAAAGGAACGAACGGGTGAATTTTGGGTGAATCGACCCAATCGGACGATGTGCAAGAAGTGACAAATGTCGCTGCAATAATATGACCGGCAACACTTGACCTTGCCATAGAATTTTGTATACGATCATACTGGCGCTACCTGCGACCAGATTGCGCCTTATTAGATTTGCCCTTTATCAGCCCAGGAGGGAATAGCTATGGCTTCGTACCTGTTTTTGCGGTTCGTGCGTC